>NZ_POTZ01000059.1 GCF_003236365.1 Streptomyces sp. NTH33 | reverse complement strand
GCCGCGGCCCTGTCGCTGCTGCGGCGGGCGCCCGCCGCGCCGGCCCCGCTCACCGCCGCCCTGCCGCTCCTGCGGCGCCGCCTCGTCGTCCAGGCGCAGGGTCAGCGAGATCCGCTTGCGCGGGATGTCGACGTCCAGCACCTTCACCTTGACGATGTCACCGGGCTTGACGACGTCCCGCGGGTCCTTGACGAACGTCCTGGACATCGCCGAGACGTGCACCAGACCGTCCTGGTGGACACCGACGTCCACGAACGCGCCGAAGGCGGCCACGTTCGTCACGACGCCCTCCAGGACCATCCCGGACGACAGGTCGGAGATCTTCTCGACGCCCTCCTTGAAGGTGGCCGTCCTGAACGCCGGCCGCGGGTCGCGCCCCGGCTTCTCCAGTTCCCTGAGGATGTCGGTGACCGTCGGCAGACCGAAGGTGTCGTCCACGAAGTCGGCGGGCCTCAGCGAGCGCAGCACACCCGTGTTGCCGATGAGGGAGGCCACCTCCTGACCCGTGGTCTTCACCATCCGGCGGACGACGGGGTACGACTCCGGGTGCACGCTGGAGGCGTCCAGCGGGTCGTCGCCGCCGCGGATGCGCAGGAAGCCCGCGCACTGCTCGTACGCCTTCGGGCCGAGCCGCGGGACGTTCTTCAGCTGCGTCCGCGACGCGAACGGACCGTTGGCGTCCCGGTGCGCCACGATGTTCTCGGCGAGCGACGAGGTGATGCCGGAGACGCGCGCGAGCAGCGGCACGGACGCGGTGTTGACGTCCACGCCGACGCCGTTCACACAGTCCTCGACCACCGCGTCCAGCGAGCGGGACAGCTTCACCTCGGACAGGTCGTGCTGGTACTGGCCGACGCCGATCGACTTGGGGTCGATCTTGACCAGTTCGGCCAGCGGGTCCTGCAGCCGGCGGGCGATGGAGACCGCGCCGCGCAACGACACGTCCATGTCGGGCAGTTCCCGGGAGGCGTAGGGGGAGGCCGAGTACACCGACGCGCCCGCCTCCGAGACCATCACCTTGGTGAGCTTCAGCTCCGGGTGCTTGGCGATGAGTTCACCGGCGAGCTTGTCGGTCTCGCGGGAGGCCGTGCCGTTGCCGATCGCGACCAGCTCGACCGCGTGCTCCTCGGCCAGCCGGGCCAGCCTGGCGATCGCCTCGTCCCACCTGTTCGCCGGGACATGCGGGTGGACGACGTCCGTGGCGACGACCTTGCCGGTCGCGTCGACCACGGCGACCTTCACGCCCGTACGGAACCCGGGGTCGAGCCCGAGCGTCGAGCGGGTGCCGGCCGGGGCGGCCAGCAGCAGGTCGCGCAGGTTGGCCGCGAACACGTTCACGGCCTCGTCCTCGGCGGCGGTGCGCAGCCGGAGCCGCAGGTCGATGCCGAGGTGGACGAGGATGCGGGTGCGCCAGGCCCAGCGGACCGTGTCCCGCAGCCACTGGTCGGCGGGCCGGCCCCGGTCGGCGATGCCGAAGCGGTGGGCGACGATCCCCTCGTACGACGACGGGCCGTCCGTCGGCTCCTCCGGCTCCAGGACGAGGTCGAGGACCTCCTCCTTCTCGCCGCGCAGCAGGGCCAGGATCCGGTGCGAGGGCAGCTCGGTGAACGGCTCGGCGAAGTCGAAGTAGTCGGCGAACTTGGCGCCCGCCTCCTCCTTGCCCTCGCGCACCTTCGCGGCCAGCCGCCCGCGCACCCACATGCGCTCGCGCAGCTCGCCGATCAGGTCGGCGTCCTCGGAGAACCGCTCGGTGAGGATGGCGCGGGCCCCGTCGAGTGCGGCCTGGGGATCGGCCACCCCCTTCTCCGGGTCCACGAACGCCGCCGCCGCGGCCGTCGGCTCGACGCCCGGATCCCCGAGCAGCCCCTCGGCCAGCGGCTCCAGGCCCGCCTCCCGGGCGATCTGCGCCTTGGTCCGCCGCTTCGGCTTGTACGGCAGGTAGACGTCCTCCAGCCGCGCCTTGGTCTCGGCGCCGCGGATGCGCGCCTCCAACTCCTCGGTGAGCTTGCCCTGCTCGCGCACCGATTCCAGGATCGCGGTGCGCCGCTCCTCCAACTCCCGCAGATAGCGCAGCCGCTCCTCGATCGAGCGCAGCTGCGCGTCGTCGAGCATCTCGGTCGCTTCCTTGCGGTAACGGGCGATGAAGGGCACCGTCGAGCCGCCGTCCAGCAGCTCCACGGCGGCCCTGACCTGCCGCTCCCGTACGCCGAGCTCCTCGGCGATCCTGCTTTCGATGGACCCTGTGAGGGGTGTCGTCACGTTCCCGTACCGCCTTCTCACTCCACTGGTGCGCCGCAATTCTGACAGGCCCCACCGACAATCGGCGCCCAGGGCACCACCGCGTCGCACCGAACCTCGCCGCGCCGCGCCGCGGCGGACGGTGGGCCGCATGGCAGGAAAGGTGGGAAATTCGTCGTTGCGGTCGTTGTGGCGGGCGCCAAGAATCGGGCGCATGGCGCAGCGAACCGTTCTCGTCGTTCTCTTCGACGGCGTGCAGAGCCTCGATGTCACCGGGCCCCTGGAGGTGTTCGCCGGTGCGGAGAAGGCCGTACCGGGGACGTACCGCATCCGTACCGCCTCGCTGGACGGTGAGCCCGTACGCGCCTCCAGCGGGCTGGGGCTCGTCCCGGACGGCTCGCTCGCCGGGGCGCCCGTGCCGCACACTCTGCTGGTCCCCGGTGGCGAGGGCACCCGCCGCCCGGACGCGCGGCTGGTCGCGTGGCTGCGTGGGCACGGGCCGCGGGCGGCCCGGCTGGTCTCGGTGCGCACCGGCGCGATCCTGCTGACCGAGTACGACCCTCGGCCGCCCTACGACGCCGGATCCCCGGACAAGGCCCCCGCGCACCTCGTCGAGGAGTTCCGTACCAAGAGCCGCTTCATCCTGACGTAGGGCCCGACACGGGACGTGAGGCGAGGCCCGGCCTACCGCACGCTCCAGGAGAACCGCGGCGCACGGCGCTCCAGGAAGGCGGTGACCCCCTCCGCCGTGTCGCCGCTGCCGCGTGCCTGCTCCGCCCAGTGGGCGTCACGGTCCGTGCGGCCGTCGGCGAACTCCTTGGCCGCGGCCTGGGTCAGCTGGGAGCGGGAGGCGAGGACGCGGGTGAACTCCGTGACCCGCCGGTCGAGTTGTCCCTCGGGCAGGACCTCGTCGACCAGGCCCGTGTGCAGCGCGCGCTCGGTGTCGATCAACTCGCCTGAGAAGAGCAGGTACTTGGCGGTGGCCGGGCCCACCAGGGAGACCAGGCGGCGGGTGGAGGAGGCGGGGTAGACGATTCCCAGCCTGGCCGGTGTCACGCCGAACAGCGCGCCCGCCTCCGCGAACCGCAGGTCGCAGGCCGCGGCGAGCTGGGCGCCGCCGCCCACGCAGTGCCCGCGTACCGCCGCCAGCGTCGGTTTGGGGAACGCGGCGAGGGCCTCCTCGGCCAGCACCGACAGGCGCTGCGCCTCCTCGGGGGAGCCGCGCAGGGTGGAGATGTCGGCGCCCGCGCAGAACGTCCCGTGCGCGCCCGTCAGCACCAGGGCCCGTACGCCCGGGTCCGCCGCCAGGTCCTCCAGCAGCGGCGGCAGCGACCGCCACATCGCGGCCGTCATCGCGTTGCGCTTGGCCGGATGGCGGACGACGACGGTGGCGACCCCGTCGGTGACGTCGTGCAGCAGCTGCGGCTCCATGCGCCGGATCGTAGCGACCCCGCCGGGCGTTTGATCAAGGAGGGGAGGGGGACCAGGGAACCGGGGGTGTGCTGCGGCAGCGAGGAGGCGCCGATGGCCAGGTTCACCAAGCCCCACAAGCCCCGCAGTGAAACGGCGAGGATGCGCCGTGGCTTCGGCCTGCTCGCCGGACTCGGGGTGCTCCTGGTGGTCGCCGGACTCGTCGGACTCGTCTACACCGCCGCCGTCACCCTGACCTCCATGCTCCTGTTCGGCTGGCTGCTGCTGATCGGCGGGATCATCGGGCTGCTGCACGCGGTCCAGGCCCGCGGCTCCAGCTTCTTCTGGCTCGGCGCCATCGTCGCCGCCCTGAACATCGCCGCCGGAGTGGTGATCATCAGCCACCCGCACGCGGCCGCCGCCGCGCTCACCATGTTCGCCGCCCTGCTGTTCCTCACCGGCGGCCTGTTCCGGGTGGTCGGCAGCGCCGTCGTGCGCGGTCCCCAGTTCGGCTGGACGCTCCTGCTGGGCGTCTTCTACCTGCTGCTGGGCGTCCTGGTGCTGGCCAACTGGCCGAGCAGCAGCCAGTACGTCATCGGCGCGTTCATCTCCCTCGCCCTCCTCTTCGACGGGCTCGGCCTGATCGCCACCGGCTTCGGCGGCCGCCGTGTCGTCGGCATGGTCTCCGACCGGATGCCGTAGGGCGGCAACGCGCGGGCCGCGGACCGTACAACCCGAAGAGTTCGCGAAGTCGGCGCGGACGGGGCAGGAGCAGTCCCACACGTGACCGAGTCATACGCCAACGGTCACAAAGCGCTCGAAACACGCTGACTTGTGTTCAGTCCTTGGGTGAGGAGCGGTGCGTTACCAACACTCGACGTGTGGTGACAATCGAGCGTGAGGGTGGCGACCGGACGATGGACAACCACGGGCGCGGGTACGGCCCGCGCCCAGAAGGCGGCGCGGGGGCACCTCTGGACGACGGGCCGCCGGATCCGCTGCCGTACGAGGGGGTCTGGCGGTTCACCGCGCCCGCCGTCGACGCCTCGGTCCCGCAGGCCCGGCACGCGGTCCGGGACCTGCTGCTGCGCCAGGGCGTTCCGGCCTCGGACGACCTGGTCCACGGGCTGCTGCTGATCGTGTCCGAGCTGGTCACGAACGCCGTACGGCACGCGGCGCTGCTGTCACCGGTACTCGCCGTGGAGGTCGCCGTGGGCGCCGAGTGGGTGCGGGTGTCCGTGGAGGACAACCACCCCTACCGCCCGACCGCCCTGGAGGCCGACCACGGGCAGACCGGCGGCCGCGGGCTGCTCCTGGTCACCGAGATCGCCCGGGAGGCCGGCGGGGTCTGCGACGCCGAGCACACGGCGAGCGGCGGCAAGGTGATCTGGGTCGCCCTGCCGCTCAAACCCGCGCGATAGCCGCCACCGGTCCCGCGGACCGCCCGCGCACCGCCGCCGGCCGGGACTACCAGCCCGCGGGACCCGTCAGCTCCCTGATCGCGGGCCGGGCCGCGTCCAGCACGGTCGGGAACCAGACGGAGAAGGTGTCCCCGGCCTGCCGCTCCGCCAGCTCGGCGGGCGTCACGAACGCCGTGGCCCCGATCTCCTCCGGGTCGGGCCGCGGCGGCGACTGCACCAGGCCGACGAAGAGGTGGTTGTACTCCTGCTCCACCAGTCCCGACTCCGGGTCCGGGTGGTTGTAGCGCACCGTGCCGGCCTCGGCGAGCAGCGACGGGGAGATCCCCAGCTCCTCGTACGTCCGCCGGGCCGCCGCCGCCATGGGCGCCTCACCGGGGTACGGGTGGCCGCAGCAGCTGTTGGACCACACGCCGGGGGAGTGGTACTTGCCCAGGGCCCGCTGCTGCAGCAGCAGCCGGCCGCGGTCGTCGAAGAGGAACACCGAGAAGGCACGGTGCAGGCGCCCCGGTGGCTGATGGGCGGCGAGCTTCTCCGCGGTGCCGATCGTCGCACCGTCCTCGTCGACCAGTTCCAGCATGATCGCGTCCGCGGTGCCGTTCGACGAGCTGTGCTCCGCGGTGGCAGGTGTGATCGGCATACCCATCCTTCGCCTCGGTCCTCCACCCCAAGTCTGCCGTACGAAACCGGCACTCCCGGCGCTTCCCGGCACCCCGCATGTCCCGCGCGGCGCCGCGAGCGGGGTCCGGTGGGTGATCGTGCCCGCCCCGGACGACCCGGAACCGTCCGGGCACCCCGCGGGCCGGGAACGGCCCGCGGAGGCCGTCAGTGGCACAACCGGGCCTCGTGCTCCGCGTGCCCGGTCGGCTCCAGCTGGAAGGTGCAGTGTTCCACGTCGAAGTGGTCGCCGAGGCAGCTCTGCAGCTCGTGCAGCAGCTTCTCGTGCCCGATGGCGTTGAGCGCCTCGGAGGTGACGACCACGTGCGCGGACAGCACCGGCAGACCCGAGGTGATCGTCCAGGCGTGCAGGTCGTGCACGTCCTCCACGCCGTCCAGGGCCAGGATGTGCGCCCGTACCTCGTCCATGTCGACGTTCTTCGGCGCCGCCTCCAGCAGCACGTCGAGGGTCTCGCGCAGCAGCTTCAAGGTGCGCGGCACGATCAGCAGGCCGATGACGAGCGAGGCGATCGGGTCGGCGGCCTGCCAGCCGGTGAGCAGGATCACCGCCGCCGAGATCATGACCGCCAGCGAGCCGAGCGCGTCCGCGGCCACCTCCAGGAAAGCGCCGCGCACGTTCAGGCTCTCCTTCTGGCCGCGCATCAGCAGCATCAGGGAGACCGAGTTCGCGACCAGGCCGATCGCGCCGAACACGATCATCAGCCCGCCCTGGGTCTCGGCCGGGACGAGGAACCGCTGGATCGCCTCGTAGAGCACGTAGCCGCCGACGCCGAGCAGCAGCAGACAGTTGGCGAGCGCGGCGAGGATCTCCGCGCGGGCGTAGCCGAAGGTGCGGTTCCGGCTCGGCGGACGGTTGGCGAAGTGGATGGCCAGCAGCGCCATGCCGAGGCCGAGCGCGTCGGTGGCCATGTGGGCGGCGTCCGCGACCAGCGCGAGGGAGTCCGCGAGCAGACCGCCGACGATCTCCACCACCATCACGGTGAGCGTGATCGACAGTGCGATGCGCAAGGTGCCGCGGTGCGCGGCCGCCGCCGTGCCGGCGGCTCCGGCGCCGTGCGCGTGCCCGTGATGGTGACCGGCACCCATGTGACTGACCGCCCTTTCCGTCGCTCCGCCCGGGGCCACGGTGAACTCCGCCCGGGATCACAGTGAACTACGGGCGGGGGGTATGGGGCAAAGCGGCACTGAACACCGTTGTCATGTGCCCTGACCTGCGCAAAAACAAGACCGGAGCCAGACGCCGCGGTGCCGCAGCCGGCCCTGCCGCGCGGAGGAGACCCTCTCGGGTACCCCGCGCCGGGCCCGCCGGCCCGGCTCCGCCGCGGCCCGCTTTGCCGAGCCGACGGCGCGGGCGGCGCCCCCGGGGCGGCGCGCCTCGACGACGGGCGGCCGCCGGCCGCCGGTTACCTCGACGACGGCCGTGATCAGCTCGCGCACCGACACGCCCTCGCCGCGGCCGGTGTTCACGGTCAGGTCGCCGCCGGCCCCGGGTCCGGTCAGGCGCCGGGCGGCGGCGAGGTGGGCCTGAGCCAGGTCGGCGACGTGAAGGCAGTCCCGGACACAGGTGCCGTCCGTCATCGGGCAGCCGTCGCCGAAGACCTGCGGTGCCTCGCCGCGGGTGAGGCGGTCGAAGACCATCGGCACGATGTCGGACACGCCGGTGTCTGCGGGTTCCGGGGCGACTGCCCCGGCCACGTCGAAGCGGCGCAGGCAGACGGCCGCGATCCCGTGGGCCCGCCCCGCCGCCCGGACCCGCCGCTTTCCGGCGAGCACCCGCTCGAGCAGCCCCCCGTCCAGCGAGGAGCCCCGGACCAGCGGCACCTCGTCCGGCAGCCGCGCGGCGTCGCCGGCCGGCAGGCCGTCGAGCGCGACCACGCGCTCCCCGGCCTCCGCCATGACCCTCGCCACATGCGCCCCGATGCAACCGGCCCCGCCGGCGACCGGTCATACCATGATCGTTCAGCCCAGGACGGGACAACAGGCTCGTGGCGCCCACCCGTAGGGAACGCCTGATCCGGTGCGGAGTTTGTGACCCGGGCCCCGGATCACCGATGATGGCCGCGGCGAAGGCTGCGGCAGATCACGTGATCGGCCCCTGAACGGGCGGTGAACGCGGGCTCCCCGGCATCCGATAGCCTCTGCCGATGCCGCCCGGGTGCCACAGGCAAGCGGCGCCCCATCATGTACATGACCGGCGCGGACGCGTCGGCACCCAGGGAGTGAGTTCGGTTGTCGACCGCCATCCTCACCGGTCAGCCGGTCCCAGGATCGTCGCTCGAGAGCGATCTGCGGTCTCTCGGCTTCGACGTGCGGATCGCCGCCGACAGTTCCGACGCCGAGACCCTGCTCGCCCAGGTGCCCGCCGACCAACGGGTCGCCGTCGTCGACGCCCGGTTCGTCGGCCATCCGCACGCGCTGCGCCTGGGCCTGACCGACCCCCGCTTCCCGCTCGCCGCCGTCCCCGGCGCGGTGACCGCACGCCCGGCCGGCCGCCAGGCGCTGACCCGTGCGATCACCCGCGAGAACTCCGCCGGCGACGGCACCACGGGCGGGGGCCTTCCCGCGCGAGCGAGGTCGAGCGTGGGGGAGGTCCACAGCCTCGCCGACCGGATCGCCGACGCCCTGGACGCCGAAGGCGCCGACGTGCACCGCCCCGAGCTGGGCAGCCTCGTCGCCGCCGTACCCGACGACCCCCAGACCCGCAACGAGGCACGGCAGGCCGTCGCCGCCGTCGACGACGAGGCCATCCGCCTGAAGTCGGCCGTCAAAGCCCGCGACGGCTTCTTCACCACCTTCTTCATCAGCCCGTACTCCCGCTACATCGCCCGCTGGTGCGCCCGCCGCGGCCTGACCCCCAACCAGGTCACCACCGCGTCCCTGCTCACCGCGCTCATAGCGGCCGGCTGCGCCGCCACCGGCACCCGCGGCGGGTTCGTCGCCGCCGGCGTGCTGCTCATCGCCTCGTTCGTCCTCGACTGCACCGACGGCCAGCTCGCCCGCTACTCGCTGCAGTACTCCACCCTCGGCGCCTGGCTGGACGCCACCTTCGACCGGGCCAAGGAGTACGCCTACTACGCCGGCCTCGCCCTCGGCGCCGCCCGCGGCGGCGACGACGTGTGGGCCCTGGCCCTGGGCGCCATGGTCCTGCAGACCTGCCGGCACGTGGTCGACTTCTCCTTCAACGAGGCGAACGCCGGAGACACGGCCGCCAGCACCAGCCCCGCCGCCGCCCTCTCCGACAGGCTGGACAGCGTCGGCTGGACGGTCTGGGTGCGCCGGATGATCGTCCTGCCCATCGGCGAACGCTGGGCGATGATCGCGGTGCTCACCGCGGCCACCACCCCGAGGATCACCTTCTACGTGCTGCTCGTCGGCTGCGCCTTCGCGGCGACGTACACCACGGCGGGCCGCGTCCTGCGGTCCGTGGCCCGCAAGGCACGGCGTGCCGACCGGGCGGCGCAGGCGCTGGCGGACCTCGCGGACAACGGGCCGCTCGCCGGACTCGTGGCCCGCGCGACGCGCGTCCGTCTCGGCTTCCCGCTCCTGGTGGCACTCATGGGCATCGCGGTTCTCGCCGTGGCCCTCTTCTCCGGCGTGACCTGGGCGCCCGTCGCGGGTGCCGTCGTCTACGCCGTCGCCTCGGGGCAGGCGCTGCACCGCCCCCTCAAGGGCCCCCTCGACTGGCTCGTCCCCCCGCTGTTCCGCGTCGCCGAGTACGGCACCGTCCTGGTCCTGGCGGCCAGAGCGGACGTGCCCGGAGCGCTTCCCGCGGCTTTCGGCCTGGTGGCGGCCGTCGCCTACCATCACTACGACACGGTGTACCGCATCCGCGGCAACGCCGGAGCGCCGCCGGCCTGGCTGGTACGCGCCCTCGGGGGGCAGGAGGGGCGGACGCTGCTCGTCACCGTGCTGGCCGCCCTGCTCACCGCCGCGCAGTTCACGATCGCGCTCACGGCCCTCGCCGTGGCCGTCGCCCTGCTTGTGCTCACCGAGAGTATTCGTTTCTGGGTGGCCTCTCATCTGAGGGGCGCACCCGCCGTACACGATGAAGGAGAACCCGCATGATCGGCCTCGTGCTGGCAGCCGGCGCCGGACGGCGCCTGCGCCCCTACACCGACACCCTGCCCAAGGCGCTGGTGCCGGTGGGGCCCGCGGGTACCGAGGACGGCCCGACGGTCCTGGACCTCACCCTCGGCAACTTCGCCGAGATCGGCCTGACCGAGGCGGGGATCATCGTCGGCTACCGCAAGGAGGCCGTGTACGAGCGCAAGGCGGCCCTGGAGCGCAAGTACGGCCTGAAGCTCACCCTGATCGACAACGACAAGGCCGAGGAGTGGAACAACGCCTACTCCCTGTGGTGCGGACGTGACGCCCTCAAGGACGGCGTGATACTCGCCAACGGCGACACGGTCCACCCGGTCTCCGTCGAGAAGACCCTGCTCGCCGCCCGCGGCGACGGCAGGAGGATCATCCTCGCCCTGGACACCGTGAAGTCCCTGGCCGACGAGGAGATGAAGGTCGTCGCCGACCCCGACAAGGGCGTGCGCAGGATCACCAAGCTGATGGACCCGGCCGAGGCCACCGGCGAGTACATCGGCGTCACCCTGATCGAGGGCGACGCCGCCCTGGAGCTGGCCGACGCGCTGAAGGTCACCTTCGAGCGGGACCCGCAGCTGTACTACGAGGACGGCTACCAGGAGCTCGTCGACCGCGGCTTCAGGATCGACGTCGCGCCGATCGGCGACGTCAAGTGGGTCGAGATCGACAACCACGACGATCTCGCCAAGGGACGTGAGATCGCGTGCCAGTACTGACCCGGCTCATCCCGTCCCCGGTCGTCGTGGACATTCGCCCGGGTGCCCTCGACGACCTGGCCGGCGTGCTCGCCGACGAGCGCATCTCGCACTCCGGCCGGCTCGCCGTCGCCGTCAGCGGCGGCTCCGGCGCCCGGCTGCGCGAGCGGATCGCCCCCTCACTGCCCGGCGCCACCTGGTACGAGGTCGGCGGCGGCACCCTCGACGACGCGATCCGGCTGGCCGGCGAGATGAAGGCCGGCCGCTACGACGCGGTCGTGGGCCTGGGCGGCGGCAAGATCATCGACTGCGCCAAGTTCGCCGCGGCGCGCATCGGCCTGCCCCTGGTCGCCGTGCCCACGAACCTCTCGCACGACGGCCTGTGCTCCCCGGTCGCCACCCTCGACAACGACGCGGGCCGCGGCTCGTACGGCGTGCCGAACCCGATCGCCGTCCTCATCGACCTGGACGTGATCCGTGACGCCCCGGCGCGCTTCGTGCGCTCCGGCATCGGCGACGCCGTCTCGAACATCTCCGCGGTCGCGGACTGGGAGCTGTCCCACCGCGTCAACGGCGAGAAGATCGACGGCCTGGCCGCGGCCATGGCCCGCCAGGCGGGCGAGGCCGTACTGCGGCATCCGGGCGGCATCGGTGACAGCAACTTCCTGCAGGTGCTCGCCGAGGCCCTGGTCCTCACCGGTATCGCCATGTCGGTCTCCGGCGACTCACGGCCCGCCTCCGGCGCCTGCCACGAGATCAACCACGGCTTCGACCTGCTGTTCCCCCAGCGGGCCGCGAGCCACGGCGAGCAGTGCGGGCTGGGCGCGGCCTTCGCGATGCACCTGCGCGGGGCTCACGAGGAGTCGGCCGCCATGGCCGAGGTGCTGCGCCGGCACGGGCTGCCGGTGCTGCCGGGGGACATCGGCTTCACGGTGGACGAGTTCGTCCGGGTCGTGGAGTTCGCCCCGGAGACCCGGCCCGGCCGCTACACGATCCTCGAACACCTCGACCTCACGTCCGACCAGATCAAGGACCACTACCTCGACTATGTCAAGACCATCGGTAGCTGAACTACGGCCGGTCGTGCACCCCGAAGGGGTGAAGGACCGGCGCAGTGGTGAGCACTGGGCGGGCCGCCTCTACATGCGGGAGGTGTCCCTGAGGGTCGACCGCTACCTGGTGGGCACCAGGGTCACGCCCAACCAGCTCACGTACCTGATGACCGTCTTCGGCGTCCTGGCGGCCCCCGCCCTGCTGGTGCCGGGGGTCGCGGGCGCGGTGCTCGGTGTGGTGATGGTCCAGCTGTACCTGCTGCTGGACTGCGTCGACGGTGAGATCGCCCGCTGGAAGCAGCAGTTCTCGCTCGGCGGGGTCTACCTGGACCGGGTCGGGGCCTATCTCACCGACGCCGCGGTCCTGGTCGGTCTCGGCCTGCGCGCCGCCGACCTGTGGGGGCCCGGACGGATCGACTGGCTCTGGGCCTTCCTCGGCACTCTGGCCGCCCTCGGCGCGATCCTGATCAAGGCGGAGACCGACCTCGTCGGCGTCGCCCGCCACCAGGGAGGGCTGCCGCCGGTGAAGGAGGCCGCGTCCGAGCCGCGCTCCTCCGGCATGGCGCTGGCCCGCCGGGCCGCCGCGGCGCTCAAGTTCCACCGGCTGATCCTCGGGATCGAGGCGTCCCTGCTGATCCTGGTCCTCGCGATCGTGGACGCGAGCAGGGGCGACCTGTTCTTCACCCGGCTCGGCACGGCCGTGCTCGCCGGCATCGCGCTGCTGCAGACCGTGCTGCACCTGGTGTCCATCCTCGCCTCCAGCAGGCTGAGGTGAGCGCCATGACCTCTTCGGACTCCCCGCTCAGGGTCGGCGCCGTCATCATCACCATGGGCAACCGCACCGAGGAGCTGCGGGCCCTGCTCGACTCGGTCGCCCAGCAGGACGGCGACCGGGTCGAGGTGGTGGTCGTCGGCAACGGCTCGCCCGTCCCGGACGTCCCCGAGGGCGTACGGACGGTGGAGCTGCCCGAGAACCTCGGCATCCCCGGCGGCCGCAACGCCGGCATCGAGGCGTTCGGCCCGGGCGGCGGCGACGTCGACATCCTGCTGTTCCTCGACGACGACGGCCTGCTCGCCCGCACCGACACCGCCGAGCTGTGCCGCCGGGCCTTCGCGGCCGACGACCGGCTCGGCATCATCAGCTTCCGCATCGCCGACCCGGACACCGGCGTCACCCAGCGCCGCCACGTGCCGCGGCTGCGCGCCTCGGACCCGATGCGCTCCTCCCGGGTGACCACCTTCCTCGGCGGCGCCAACGCCGTACGGACGCGGGTCTTCGCGGAAGTCGGCGGTCTGCCGGACGAATTCTTCTACGCCCACGAGGAAACCGACCTGGCATGGCGGGCCCTCGACGCGGGCTGGATGATCGACTACCGGTCCGACATGGTGCTGTACCACCCGACGACCGCGCCCTCGCGGCACGCGGTCTACCACCGCATGGTCGCCCGCAACCGCGTCTGGCTCGCCCGCCGCAACCTCCCGGCCCCTCTCGTCCCGGTCTACCTGGGGGTGTGGCTGCTGCTCACCCTCGCCCGCCGCCCCTCGCGCCCGGCCCTGAAGGCCTGGTTCGGAGGCTTCAAGGAGGGCTGGACCACACCGTGCGGGCCGCGTCGGCCCATGAGGTGGCGTACGGTGTGGCGACTCACCCGACTGGGCCGGCCACCGGTCATCTGACAAGCTCGTTCCCCGGGAGCGTCCGGCCCGCCCGGCCGGTGCTCGTGCCCTGCCCGTACATCCGCACTGGGTGCGCATCTCGAAGACGAAAGTTTCCACTTGTGAGTGAGACAACGCATGACGGCGGCGTCGCCCTCGGTACGGCTCCGTCGCCCGACGAGGGCCTCACGGCGGCCCAGCTCGCCGACAAGTATGGGCTGTCCGTCAGTGGGGCCCGGCCGCCGCTGCCGGAGTACGTCCGTCAGCTCTGGGGGCGGCGCCACTTCATCCTGGCCTTCTCCCGGGCGAAGCTGACCGCCCAGTACAGCCAGGCCAAGCTGGGCCAGCTCTGGCAGGTGGCGACCCCGCTGCTGAACGCCGCCGTGTACTACTTCATCTTCGGTGTCATCATCAAGGCCACCCGGGGCCTGGACCGGGAGACGTACATCCCGTTCCTGGTGACGGGCGTGTTCGTGTTCACGTTCACCCAGACCTCGGTCATGGCCGGTGTGCGCGCCATCTCCGGAAACCTCGGGCTGGTGCGCGCGCTGCACTTCCCTCGCGCCTCCCTGCCGATCTCCTTCGCGCTGCAGCAGCTGCAGCAGCTGCTGTACTCGATGATCGTGCTCTTCGTCGTAATCATGGTCTTCGGCAGCTATCCGGGCCTGTCCTGGCTGCTGATCGTGCCGGCGCTGGCGCTGCAGGTCCTCTTCAACACCGGTCTCGCGCTGATCATGGCCCGGATGGGCGCCAAGACCCCCGACCTCGCCCAGCTGATGCCGTTCGTCACGCGGACCTGGATGTACGCGTCGGGCGTGATGTTCTCCCTCAACGGCATGCTCGCCGGCCGGCCGGAGTGGTTCATCCGGCTGATGCAGTACAACCCCGCCGCCGTCTACATGGACCTGATCCGCTTCGCGCTGATCGACGGCTACGGCTCCTCGCACCTGCCTCCGCACGTCTGGGCCGCCGCCCTGGGCTGGGCCGTGGTCTTCTTCGTCGGCGGCTTCGTGTATTTCTGGAAGGCTGAGGAGAAGTACGGCCGTGGCTGACCGGGACCGCAACCACGACACGCGCGACGGCGGGCAGCGGGTGCCCACCGTCATCGCGGACGAACTGCACATCGTCTACCGCGTCAACGGCGCGAAGACCGGCAGGGGCAGCGCCACCGCGGCGCTCAGCCGCATCCTCAAACGCGGCTCCGACGACACGGCGCGGGGCGTGCGCATGGTGCACGCCGTCAAGGGCGTCTCCTTCATCGCCTACCGCGGCGAGGCGATCGGCCTGATCGGCTCCAACGGCTCCGGCAAGTCCACCCTGCTGCGTGCCATCGCTGGCCTGCTGCCCGCCGAGAAGGGCAGGGTCTACACCGACGGCCAGCCCTCGCTGCTCGGCGTGAACGCGGCGCTGATGAACGACCTGACCGGCGAGCGCAACGTCATCCTGGGCGGGCTCGCCATGGGCATGTCCCGCGAGGAGGTCAGGTCGCGCTACCAGGAGATCGTCGACTTCTCCGGCATCAACGAGAAGGGCGACTTCATCACGCTGCCGATGCGCACGTACTCCTCCGGCATGGCGGCCCGGCTGCGCTTCTCCATCGCCGCCGCCAAGGACCACGACGTCCTCATGATCGACGAGGCGCTGGCCACCGGTGACCGCAAGTTCCAGAAGCGGTCCGAGGAACGCATCCGGGAGCTGCGCAAGGAGGCCGGCACGGTCTTCCTGGTCAGCCACAACAACAAGTCGATCCGCGACACCTGCGACCGGGTGCTGTGGCTGGAACGCGGGGAACTCCGCATGGACGGGCCCACCGAAGAGGTGCTCAAGGAGTACGAGAAGTTCACGAGCAAGTAGGCGCACCCGTTCGGGCCTCGCCGGAACCGTCCGGCGGGGTCCGGCGTCTGCAAAGGATGCGTCAACTCCCGCCCGGCCCCGGAATCTTGACACCCATGGGTGTGTTGTTGTGATGTCCAGGACACCCCGGCGGACCATGGTGCGTTGTACAACGTAAGCTGTAGCGGTCCCGGAAAGCGGCAACTGGGGAGATAACGCGCGACCCCTCCGCCACGGCCGCCCCGTGGACGGCCGGGCGGCGTGTCCGAAATAGTGTGTGTTGGGTCGGCAGTGTAGAACGGGAGATGTGACGGCAATGGCTATGGAAACTCCCCAGCTCAACGGAGCAGGTGCCGTCCCCGTTCCAGGCAGCGGACGATGACCCCGACACAGACGGCGCGCGACCCCGAGCGCGCCACCCTCGACAAGGCCGCGGGCGAGAACTTCCCCGTGGCACCGTTCTTCCTGCCCAGGGACTGGCGTACCGACCTCATGGCCGTCTACGGCTTCGCCCGCCTCGTCGACGACATCGGCGACGGCGACCTGGCCCCCGGCGGCGCCGACGCCCGGCTGCTCGGCGTGCCGGCCGCCGAGGCCGAGGACCGCCTGGTGCTCCTCGACGCCTTCGAGGCCGATCTGCGCCGGGTCTTCGACGGCACTCCGCGGCACCCCCTGCTGCGCCGGCTGCAGCCCACCGTCCGCCGCCGCTCGCTGACCCCCGAGCCGTTCCTCGGCCTGATCGCCGCCAACCGCCAGGACCAGCTCGTCAAACGGTACGAGACCTACGACGACCTCCTCGCCTACTGCGAACTGTCCGCCAACCCCGTGGGCCGCCTCGTCCTCGCCGTCACCGGCACCTCGACCCCCGAGCGGATCCGCCGTTCCGACGCGATCTGCACCGCCCTGCAGATCGTCGAACACCTCCAGGACGTCAGGGAGGACCTCGGCCGCGACCGCATCTATCTGCCCGCCACGGACATGAAACGCTTTCACGTCCAGGAGGCGGATCTCGCCACGCCCACCGCGGGCGCGTCGGTGCGCGCCCTGGTCGCGTACGAAGCGGAACGCGCCCGTGCGCTCCTGCATGAGGGCGCCCCCCTCGTGGGTAGCGTCCACGGCAGGCTGAAGCTGCTGCTCGCAGGGTTCGTGGCGGGGGGGAGGGCGGCGATCGACGCGATCGCCGCCGCCGATTACGACGTACTTCCCGGCCCGCCCAAGCCCGGCAAGGTCCGGTTGCTGCGCGAGGTGGGCGTGACTCTGCGAGGAGAGGGGTGATCCGGGCCGTGGAGTCGGAACCGCACGTGTCCGCGCCGGTACTCGCCGCCTACAGCTACTGCGAGGCCGTCACCGGAGGGCAGGCCCGCAACTTCGCCTACGGCATCAGGCTGCTGCCGACACCCAAGCGCCGCGCGATGTCGGCGCTGTACACGTTCTCCCGGCGTGTCGACGACATCGGCGACGGCGCGCTGGCCGACGACGTCAAAATCACCCGTCTGGAGGATGCGAGGGCACTGCTCGGCCGGATCCGCGCGGGGGCGGTCGAGGACGATGACACCGACCCCGTCGCCGTCGCCCTCCACCACGCGGCCCGCAGCTTCCCGATCCCGCTCGGCGGCCTGGACGAGCTCATCGACGGCGTCCTGATGGACGTACGCGGCGAGACGTACGAGACCTGGGAGGACCTGAAGGCCTACTGCCGCTGCGTGGCCGGGGCCATCGGGCGGCTCTCCCTCGGCGTGTTCGGCACCGAACCGGGAGCGCGCGGCGCCGAACGCGCCCCCGAGTACGCCGACACGCTGGGGCTCGCGCTGCAGCTGACCAACATCCTCAGAGACGTCCGCGAGGACGCCGAGGACGGCCGCACCTATCTGCCCGCCGACGACCTCGCCAAGTTCGGCTGCTCGGCCGGGTTCCACGGGCCGACATCGCCGGAGGGCTCCGACTTCGCGGGCCTGGTGCACTTCGAGGTGCGGCGGGCCCGCGCCCTGTTCGCCGAGGGCTACCGGCTGCTGCCCCTGCTGGACCGGCGCAGCGGCGCGTGCGTCGCCGCCATGGCCGGCATCTACCGCCGCCTGCTCGACCGCATCGAGCGCGACCCTGAGGCCGTGCTGCGCGGCCGGGTCTCGCTGCCCGGACGCGAGAAGGCGTACGTCGCCGTGCGCGGTCTGTCCGGCCTCGACACCCGGCACGTGACCCGGCAGGCCGTCAGGAGGCGTGCCTGATGGACATGTCGTTCCACGGTGACGCCACCGGCGGGAAACGGCGGGCAACCCTCCGCCGCCGGGCGGCGTCCCTGACTGCGACCGTCGCCCGCGGGGCAGCCGCTCACCGCGGCGGACGCACAGGGGAGGGCGCACGATGACCGACGGCATGCGGCGGGAAGGGCCGCTCACCGACGCCTCCGGCCCGGCCGGGCGGCACGCCGTCGTGGTCGGCGGCGGACTCGCCGGTCTGACCGCGGCGCTCGAACTCGCCGACGCCGGAGTGCGCGTGACGCTGCTCGAGGGCAGACCACGCCTGGGCGGGCTCGCCTTCTCCTTCCGGCGCGGCGACCTCACCGTCGACAACGGACAGCACGTGTACCTGCGCTGCTGCACCGCCTACCGCTGGTTCCTCGACCGGATCGGCGGCGCGGCGCTCGCCCCGCTGCAGGACCGGCTCGAGGTGCCCGTCCTCGACGCCGCCCGGCCCGAGGGACGGCGCCTGGGCAGACTGCGCCGTGACGCGCTGCCCGTACCCCTGCACCTGGGACGGAGCCTGGCCACCTACCCGCACCTGACGCTCGCCGAGCGCGCCCGGGTGGGGCGCGCCGCGCTCGCGCTCAAGGGACTCGACCTCGCCGATCCGGCCCTGGACGCACAGGACTTCGGCAGCTGGCTGACCGCGCACGGCCAGTCCGCGCGCGCCGTCGAGGCCCTGTGGGACCTGGTCGGGATCGCCACCCTCAACGCGGTCGCGTCCGACGCCTCGCTGGCGCTGGCCGCGATGGTGTTCAAGACCGGCCTGCTGTCCGACCCGGGCGCGGCCGACATCGGCTGGGCCCACGTCCCGCTGGGCGAACTGCACGACCGGCTGGCCCGCAGGGCGCTCGACGCCGCGGGCGTGCGCACCGAGGTCCGTACCCGCGTCACCTCCGTCTCCCCCGACGAGAACGGGAGCTGGAACGTTCAGGTTCCCGGCGAGACACTGCTCGCCGACGCCGTCGTCCTCGCCGTACCCCAGCGCGAGGCGCACGACCTGCTGCCGCCGGGCGCCCTGGACGCTCCCGACCGGCTGCTGGGCATCGGCACCGCGCCGATCCTCAACGTCCATGTCGTCTACGACCGCACCGTGCTCAGCAAGCCTTTCTTCGCGGCCCTCGGCACGCCCGTGCAGTGGGTCTTCGACCGCACCGAGGCGTCCGGGCTGGAACACGGCCAGTACCTGGCGGTGTCCCAGTCGGTGGCGCAGGACCAGATCGACGCGCCCGTCGCCGTGCTGCGCGAGCGCTACCTGCCCGAACTGAGGCGGCTGCTGCCCCGCGCGCGCGGCGCCGAGGTGAAGGACTTCTTCGTGACCCGGGAGCGCACGGCGACGTTCGCCCCGGCCCCCGGCGTCGGGCGGCTGCGGCCCGGCGCCCGCACCAAGGCACCCGGCCTGTACCTGGCCGGAGCGTGGACCGCCACCGGGTGGCCCGCGACCATGGAGAGTGCGGTCCGCAGCGGTGTGAAGGCGGCCGACGCCGCGCTGAGCACCCTGGGCCGGCCCCGCCCGAACCGTCTCCTCGCCATCGAGGAGGCGGCGGCATGACGCTCGATCAGCAGTCCGCGGCAGGCCTCCGCACTTCCTGCACCGCAACAAGAGGAGAGACTGTGCCCACTGTTCCCCCGGCCTCGACGCCCGCTCGAGGGACCGCGGTGGACGTGACCGCGCTGCTGGAGCGCGGCCGGACCCTGGCCACGCCGGTACTGCGGACGGCCGTCGACCGCCTGGCCCCTCCCATGGACACCGTCGCCGCCTACCACTTCGGCTGGATCGACGCCGCGGGCAACCCCGCGCGGGGGGCCGGTGGCAAGGCCGTACGCCCCGCCCTGGCCGTGCTCTCCGCCGAGGCCGCCGGGGCCGCGCCCGAGGTGGGCGTGCCCGGCGCGGTCGCCGTCGAACTCGTGCACAACTTCTCGCTGCTGCACGACGACCTGATGGACGGCGACGAGCAGCGCCGCCACCGTGACACCGTCTGGAAGGTGCACGGCCCCGCCCAGGCCATCCTGGTCGGCGACGCCCTGTTCGCCCTGGCGAACGAGGTGCTGCTGGAGCTCGGCACCGTCGAGGCCGGCCGCGCCGCCCGCCGTCTGACCACCGCCAGCCGCGCTCTGATCGACGGTCAGGCGCAGGACATCTCCTACGAGCACCGCGACCGCGTCAGTGTCGAGGAGTGCCTGGAGATGGAGGGCAACAAGACCGGCGCCCTGCTCGCCTGCGCCTCCTCCGTCGGTGCGGTCCTCGGCGGCGCGGACGACCGCACCGCCGACACGCTGGAGAAGTACGGCTACCACCTCGGCCTGGCCTTCCAGGCCGTCGACGACCTCCTCGGCATCTGGGGCGACCCGGAGGCCACCGGCAAGCAGACCTGGAGCGATCTGCGCCAGCGCAAGAAGTCCCTGCCCGTCGTGGCCGCGCTCGCGGCGGGCGGCTCCGCCTCCGAGCGGCTCGGCGAGATCCTCGCCGCCGACGCCAAGAGCAGCGACTTCGCGAACTTCTCCGAGGAGGAGTTCGCGGCCCGCGCCGCCCTCATCGAGGAGGCGGGCGGCCGCGAGTGGACGGCCGAGGAGGCACGCCGTCAGCACACCATCGCCATCGAAGCCCTCGACGCCGTGCACATGCCCGAGCGGGTACGGGCCGCGTTCACGGCGCTCGCGGACTTCGTCGTCGTACGAAAGAGTTGATCATTATCGGCCGAACCAGCCTCGCGTAGTCGCCGGCCGGTGCCGCAAGGTTTCAGGTACCGGCCGACGGCGGACCCATAGCAGCACGACTCGCACGACTGCATGAAGGGGAAGCCATGACAGCGACGACCGACGGAAGCACCGGGGCGACACTGCCGCCCCGCGCTGCCGCGACCACGGAAACCGTACTCACCACCCCCGAGGCGGCCGGGGCACCTCAAGCCGCCGCGGACGCCGTCAGACGGGCCACCGACTTCCTCCTCGCCCGGCAGGACGCCGAGGGCTGGTGGAAGGGCGACCTCGAGACGAACGTCACCATGGACGCCGAGGACCTGCTGCTGCGCCAGTTCCTGGGCATCTCCGACGAGGCGACCACCCGCGCCGCCGCCCTGTTCATCCGCGGCGAGCAACGCGAGGACGGCACCTGGGCCACCTTCTACGGCGGACCCGGCGATCTCTCCGCCACCATCGAGGCCTACGTCGCCCTGCGCCTGGCCGGCGACGCGCCCGACGACCCCCACATGGCCAGGGCCTCCGCCTGGATCCGGGCGCAGGGCGGCATCGCCGCCTCCCGCGTCTTCACCCGGATCTGGCTCGCCCTGTTCGGCTGGTGGAAGTGGGAGGACCTGCCCGAACTCCCGCCCGAGCTGATCTGGTTCCCCTCCTGGCTGCCGCTCAACATCTACGACTTCGGTTGCTGGGCCCGGCAGACCATCGTGCCGCTCACCATCGTCTCCGCCAAGCGGCCGGTGCGCCCCGCGCCCTTCCCGCTGGACGAGCTGCACCCCGACCCGGACCGTCCCGGACCGCCCGGGCCGCTCGCCCCGGCCACGAGCTGGGACGGCGTCTTCCAGCGCCTGGACAGGGCGCTGCACGCCTTCCACAAGGTGGCGCCCAAACGGGTGCGCCGGGCCGCGATGAACACCGCGGCCCGCTGGATCATCGAACGGCAGGAGAACGACGGCTGCTGGGGCGGCATCCAGCCGCCCGCCGTGTACTCGATCATCGCGCTGCACCTGCTGGGCTACGACCTGAACCACCCGGTGATGCGCGCCGGCCTCCAGTCGCTGGACCGTTTCGCCGTCTGGCGCGAGGACGGCGCCCGGATGATCGAGGCCTGCCAGTCGCCCGTCTGGGACACCTGCCTGGCCACCATCGCGCTCGCCGACGCCGGCCTTCCCGCCGACCACCCGCAGCTGGTCAAGGCCGCCGACTGGATGCTCGGCGAGCAGGTGGTGCGCCCCGGCGACTGGGCGGTGCGCCGGCCGGGACTGCCGCCGGGCGGCTGGGCGTTCGAGTTCCACAACGACAACTACCCCGACATCGACGACACCGCCGAGGTGGTCCTCGCGCTGCGCCGGGTCAGGCACCACGACCCGGAGCGAGTGGACAAGGCCATCGGACGCGGGGTCCGCTGGAACCTCGGCATGCAGTCGAGGAACGGCGCCTGGGGCGCCTTCGACGTCGACAACACCAGCCCCTTCCCCAACCGGCTGCCGTTCTGCGACTTCGGCGAGGTCATCGACCCGCCGTCGGCCGACGTCACCGCGCACGTCGTGGAGATGCTCGCCGTCGAGGGCCTGTCCCACGACCCGCGCACCCGGCGCGGCATCCAGTGGCTGCTGACCGAACAGGAGCCGGACGGCTCGTGGTTCGGCCGCTGGGGCGTCAACTACCTCTACGGCACCGGGTCCGTCGTACCCGCCCTGACCGCGGCCGGCCTGCCCGGCTCCCACCCGGCGATCCGCCGCGCGGTGGCCTGGCTGAAGAGCGTGCAGAACGACGACGGCGGCTGGGGCGAGGACCTGCGCTCCTACCAGGACGTCGGGCAGTGGAGGGGCAGGGGCGCCTCCACCGCCTCGCAGACCGCGTGGGCGCTGATGGCGCTGCTCGCGGCGGGGGAGAAGGAGTCCAAGGCCGTCGAGCGCGGCGTCCAGTGGCTCGCGGCCACCCAGCGCGAGGACGGCTCCTGGGACGAGCCGTACTTCACCGGCACCGGCTTCCCCTGGGACTTCTCCATCAACTACCACCTCTACCGGCAGGTCTTCCCGCTCACCGCGCTCGGCCGGTACGTCCACGGAGACCCCTTCGCCGACAAGGCCCGCGGGGACCGTCCCCGCGCCGAGGCCAAGGGAAGCTGATGAGCACCCGGCCCGGCCCGGCCCCGCTGCTGATCGCCTGCGCGCTCGGCATCGAACACCTCGCCCTGCGCACGAGCGACCGCAGGGCGAGGCGGACCCTCGACACCGGCTTTCAGCGCCCCGGAGCCGAGCCGGACAAGTGGGACGCGGGCGGGCCGGTGGCCGTGCTGCGGACGGGGATGGGGCCCAGGGCGGCGGAACGGTCCGTCGCCCGGGTGCTGGCCGACCCGCCGCTGACGCGGGCCGCGGTGCTGGCCACGGGCTTCTGCGCGGGACTGGCCCCGGGCATGCACCCCGGCGACCTCGTCGTCGCCGAGGAGACCCGGGACCCGCGCGGCACCGTGCCGTGCGTCGGCACCGAACTGCTCGTCAAGGAACTCGCGCGCACCCTGCCCGGGCGCACCGTCCACACCGGACCGCTCACCGGCTCCGACCACGTCGTGCGCGGACCCGAGCGGTCCGAGCTGCGCGCGACCGGCGCGATCGCCGCGGACATGGAGTCGGCGGCCACGCTTCTGACCGCCGTACGCACGGGCGCGCGCCCGGTTGCGGCCGTGCGGGTGGTCGTGGACGCTCCAGAACATGAGCTCGTCCGTATCGGCACGGTCCGCGGTGGAATATCAGCCTTCCGTGTTCTTCGGTCCGTCCTGCCGACTTTCTTCGAATGGCACCGTAATGTTCTGCTCCCCAGGAGGTGAGCCAGATGGCCATGCCGCTGCGCCAGTCCATCAAGGTCGCTACATACTTGGCCGAACAGAAGCTGCGCGGGCGGGACAAGTTCCCGCTGATCGTGGAGCTCGAACCGCTCTTCGCCTGCAACCTCGCCTGCGAAGGCTGCGGCAAGATCCAGCACCCGGCCGGAGTGCTCAAGCAGCGCATGCCCGTCGCGCAGGCCGTGGGAGCGGTGCTGGAGTCGGGTGCGCCGATGGTGTCCATCGCGGGCGGCGAGCCCCTGATGCACCCCCAGATCGGTGAGATCGTGCGGCAGCTGGTGGCCCGGCGGAAGTACGTCTTCCTGTGCACCAACGCGATGCTGCTGCGCAAGAAGATGGATCAGTTCAAGCCCTCGCCCTACTTCGCCTTCGCCGTGCACATCGACGGACTGCGCGAGCGGCACGACGAGTCGGTCGCCAAGGAAGGCGTGTTCGACGAGGCCGTCGCGGCCATCAAGGAGGCCAAGCGGCGCGGCTTCCGGGTGACCACCAACTCCACCTTCTTCAACACCGACACCCCGCAGACCGTCGTCGACGTCCTCAACTACCTCAACGACGACCTCAAGGTCGACGAGATGATGATCTCGCCTGCCTACGCCTACGAGAAGGCCCCCGACCAGGAGCACTTCCTGGGCGTGGAGCAGACCCGCGAGCTGTTCAGGAAGGCCTTCGCGGGCGGCAACCGGCGCCGCTGGCGGCTCAACCACTCGCCGCTGTTCCTCGACTTCCTCGAGGGCAAGGTCGACTTCCCTTGTACCGCCTGGGCGATCCCCAACTACTCGCTCTTCGGCTGGCAGCGCCCCTGCTACCTGATGAGCGACGGATACGTCCCGACGTACCGGGAACTCGTCGAGGAGACCGACTGGGACAAGTACGGCCGCGGCAAGGACCCGCGCTGCGCCAACTGCATGGCGCACTGCGGCTACGAGCCCACCGCCGTGCTCGCCACCATGGGGTCGCTGAAGGAGTCCCTGCGCGCGATGCGCGAGACGGTCTCCGGAAACCGGGGCTGACACCATGACCGCCATTCCCCTGGGCGTCCCCGAGGTACCGGCCCGGCCGGTCGCCGAGCGCCGCAGGAGCCGGCAGATCCAGGTCGGGTCGGTGGCGGTGGGCGGGGACGCGCCGGTGTCGGTGCAGTCGATGACCACGACGCGTACGTCGGACATCGGTGCGACGCTGCAGCAGAT
>NZ_POTZ01000599.1 GCF_003236365.1 Streptomyces sp. NTH33 | reverse complement strand
GTCCTGAGGCGTCGGTGGGGCCGTACGCGTATCTGCGGCCGGGGACGCGTCTGGGGCTGAGGTCCAAGGTGGGGACGTACGTCGAGACGAAGAACGCGTCGATCGGTGAGGGGACGAAGGTTCCTCATTTGTCGTATGTGGGGGACGCGACGATCGGTGAGTACACGAACATCGGTGCCGCGAGCGTGTTCGTGAACTACGACGGGCAGAGCAAGCATCACACGACGGTCGGTTCGCACTGCAAGACGGGTTCGGACAACATGTTTGTGGCGCCTGTCACGATCGGGGACGGTGCTTATACGGCCGCCGGCTCGGTGATCACGAAGGATGTGCCGTCCGGCGCGTTGGCCGTGGCCCGTGGCCAGCAGCGGAATATCGAGGGTTGGGTGGCTCGTAAGCGTCCGGGGAGTGCGGCGGCGAAGGCGGCCGAGGCGGCTGTTCCGAGGGGTGAGGGCGGGGCCTGACTGGAAACGGGGGCGCCAAACACGGCGTACCGTGATAAGCGCACACTCGTGTACGCCCCCACGCTGCGAACACCCTCTGAGGAGACACTGCTGTGACCGGGATCAAGACGACCGGCGAGAAGAAGATGATGTTCTTCTCCGGCCGCGCTCACCCCGAGCTTGCCGAGGAAATCGCCCAGGAGTTGGGTATCGAGGTCGTCCCGACGAAGGCGTTCGACTTCGCGAACGGTGAGATCTATGTGCGGTATCAGGAGTCGGCGCGTGGTGCCGACTGTTTTCTGATCCAGAGCCACACTGCTCCGATCAACAAGTGGATCATGGAGCAGTTGATCATGATCGATGCGCTGAAGCGCGCGTCGGCCCGTTCCATCACGGTCATCGTGCCGTTCTACGGTTACGCGCGGCAGGACAAGAAGCACCGGGGGCGTGAACCGATTTCGGCGCGTCTGATCGCGGATCTGATGAAGACGGCCGGCGCGACTCGTATCCTCGCCGTGGATCTGCACACGGATCAGATCCAGGGTTTCTTCGACGGGCCGGTGGATCACCTGTTCGCGCTGCCGCTGCTGGCGGACTACGTGGGCGCGAAGGTGGATCGTTCGAAGCTGACGATCGTGTCTCCGGACGCGGGCCGGGTGCGGGTGGCGGACCGTTGGTGCGACCGGCTGGGTGCGCCGCTGGCGATCGTGCACAAGCGGCGTGACCCGGATGTGGCGAACCAGGTCACGGTGCATGAGGTCGTCGGTGATGTGAAGGGCCGCATCTGTGTCCTGGTGGACGACATGATCGACACCGGTGGCACGATCTGTGCCGCGGCGGACGCGTTGTTCGCGCACGGTGCGGAGGATGTGATCGTGACGGCGACGCACGGTGTGCTGTCGGGTCCGGCGGCGGACCGGCTGAAGAATTCGAAGGTGAGCGAGTTCGTGATGACGAACACGCTGCCGACGCCGAACGAGCTGGAGCTGGACAAGATCAAGGTGTTGTCGATCGCGCCGACGATCGCGCGTGCGGTGCGTGAGGTGTTCGAGGACGGTTCGGTGACGAGCCTGTTCGACGAGCAGTGATGTTCGCGTCGTAGATCGTTTTGGGTGCGGCCTCCCGCTCCGAGTAGACTGCTGCAGTTGCTCGGCGAGGGAGGCCGTCCTCGTTTTCGGGGTTCGGCTGTCCGTTATCGACGCGCTCTTCGTAGCAGGCCGTTCGTGGCCGGGTGACTCCGTCTGTTTCCCGTGTACCTCTACGAGGAGTGAAGAGCATGTCCGAGGTGAAGATCTCCGCCGAGACGCGCACCGAGTTCGGCAAGGGTGCGGCGCGTCGTGTCCGCCGTGAGAACAAGGTTCCCGGTGTGCTGTACGAGCACGGCATGGTGCCGATCCACCTGGCGCTGCCGGGTCACGAGCTGCTGATGGCGCTGCGTACGTCGAACGTCCTGATCGCGCTGGACATCGACGGCAAGAGCACCGAGCTGGCGATTCCGAAGGCGGTGCAGCGTGACCCGCTGAAGGGTCACCTGGTGCACGTGGACCTGCTGATGGTCAAGCGGGGCGAGCGGGTCGTCGTCGAGATTCCGGTGGTGGCCGAGGGCGAGCTGGCCCCGGGCGGGAACCTGCTGGAGTACGTCATCTCCGCGCTGCCGGTGGAGGCCGAGGCCACGACCATTGCGGACCAGCTGACGGTGTCGGTGCAGGGCCTGGCGGCCGGTGCGGCGATCCTGGCGAAGGACATTCCGCTGCCGGAGGGTGTGAAGCTGGCCGTGGAGGGGGACACTCCGGTCCTGCAGATCCTGGCCGCGCAGGCCGAGGAGGCCGCGGAGGGCGAGGAAGGCGAAGAGGGCGTCTGAGCCCCCTGGCCGGAACTGTCGTCGTTTTTGCCAGCCGCTGCTTCTCCGGGTTTTCCGGGGGAGTGGCGGCTGGCGCCGTATGTGAGGAGACATGGACGTGACGACCGCCGCGAATGCCCCTTGGCTGGTTGTCGGGCTGGGCAATCCCGGTCCGGGGTATGCGATGAACCGGCACAACGTGGGGTTCATGGTGGTGGATCTGCTGGCCGACCGGATGGGGGGCCGGTTCAAGCGGGCGGCGAAGGCGCAGGCGCAGGTGATGGAGGGCCGGTTGGGTCCTTTGGGGCCGGGCGGTCGCCGGGTGGTGCTGGTGAAGCCGATGTCGTACATGAATCTGTCGGGTGGGCCGGTGAACGCGCTGCGGGACTTCTACAAGGTGCCGCTCGCCAACATCGTGGCGATCCATGACGAGCTGGACATCGACTACGGCGTGCTGCGGCTGAAGTTGGGGGGTGGCGACAACGGTCACAACGGCCTGAAGTCGATGACGAAGGCGATGGGTCCGGACTATCACCGGGTGCGGTTCGGGATCGGGCGTCCTCCGGGCCGTATGCAGGTGGCGGACTTCGTGCTGAAGGACTTCTCGTCGGCGGAGCGCAAGGAGCTGGACTACTTCGTGGACCGGGCGGCGGACTCGGTGGAGTGTCTGCTGGAGGAGGGGCTGGAGCGGGCGCAAAGCGCGTACAACTCCTGACTTGTCGCCTGTCGGATCCCTCTGAAGTTGACCGGCCGTAGGGGTATGGCCAATGATCCCCGCCATGCCTGCCGCCTCCGTTTCCCGTTCCCGTCAGGCCTCGTACGCCGCGCTCCGGTTCGGGCGGGTCGCGGCGACGGGTGTGGTGACGGCGCTGATTCTGATCGCGGGGGTGTGGGCGTCGTGGGACACCGCGCCGTACGTGATGCTGACCAAGGGGCGTGAGCTGGGCACGGTCACGGTGGCGGAGTGCGACGGCGCTGTGTGCACGGGGCCGTACACGCCCGTCTCGACGGGGTCGACGGCCCGGGAGCGGGTGGTGGTCGCCCCTACGGCGGCGGTGCGGAAGGGGCGTACGTACAGCGTCGTCGTGAAGCCGGGGACGGA
This sequence comes from Streptomyces sp. NTH33, assembly GCF_003236365.1. Classification (GTDB taxonomy): domain Bacteria; phylum Actinomycetota; class Actinomycetes; order Streptomycetales; family Streptomycetaceae; genus Streptomyces. Next base: position 68 of record NZ_POTZ01000599.1, on the reverse strand, counting down.
TCGGGTGCTGCGGTCGGGGCCGGCCCTTGGCGGCGAGCAGGTCGGCCACGGCCTCGGAGGAGAAGGCG
>NZ_POTZ01000598.1 GCF_003236365.1 Streptomyces sp. NTH33 | reverse complement strand
GTCGGCGACGGCGGAACGCGGGGGCCGCCCCTGCGGGTGGTGCTCGTACGCGCCCGCGTCCGGGGCGCTCGGAGGCCGGGTCGGCCGCGGCGGCGTCGCAGGCGCGTCCCGCGGCACCGCCGGGCGCGGCACCGGGTGCGCATGTTTCGGATGCGTGCCCCGGGCGTCCTGCGTCCCGTCGCTGTCCATCGCCGTTGCCCCCTGACCAGCCGCGCCGTCCACCATCAGCGAGTCAATCTAACGCTCCGGCAGGGCGAGTTCACGGTTCACGCGGCCGGGTCCGGCCACACCGGCGCTCCCGCCCCCGGGCCGCAGCCGCCGCGCCGCTATGTCCACCACGGACAACGCGATCCCCGGACAACGCCCACATGGAGCATGCCCGGCACCCCGCCCCAGCCCTAGCCTGCGAGAAAAGAAGGAAAGCGTCCGTTTCACCCCCCAGGAGCCCCGCATGACCGCACTTCCGCAGGAGCGCCGCGTCGTCACCGCCATCCCCGGCCCGAAGTCGCAGGAGCTGCAGGCCCGCCGTACCGCCGCGGTCGCGCAGGGCGTGGGCTCCACGCTGCCGGTCTTCGTCACGCGCGCCGGCGGCGGCATCATCGAGGACGTCGACGGCAACCGCATCATCGACTTCGCCTCCGGCATCGCGGTGACCAGCGTCGGCGCGTCCGCCGAGGCCGTCGTGCGCCGCGCCTCCGCGCAGCTCGCCGACTTCACCCACACGTGTTTCATGGTCACGCCGTACGAGGGCTACGTCGCCGTCGCCGAGGCGCTGGCCGAGCTCACCCCGGGCGACCACGCCAAGAAGTCGGCCCTGTTCAACAGCGGCGCCGAGGCCGTCGAGAACGCCGTCAAGATCGCCCGCGCGTACACCAAGCGCCAGGCGGTCGTGGTCTTCGACCACGGCTACCACGGCCGTACGAACCTCACCATGGCGCTGACCGCGAAGAACATGCCGTACAAGCACGGCTTCGGTCCCTTCGCCCCCGAGGTGTACCGCGTCCCGGTCGCCTACGCCTACCGCTGGCCGACCGGCCCGGAGAACGCCGGCCCCGAGGCCGCCAAGGCCGCCATCGACCAGATCACCAAGCAGGTCGGCGCCGACAACGTGGCCGCGATCATCATCGAGCCGGTGCTGGGCGAGGGCGGCTTCATCGAGCCGGCCAAGGGCTTCCTGCCGGCGATCCGCCAGTTCGCCGCCGACAACGGCATCGTCTTCGTCGCCGACGAGATCCAGTCCGGTTTCTGCCGCACGGGCCAGTGGTTCGCCTGCGAGGACGAGGACATCGTCCCGGACCTGATCACCACGGCGAAGGGCATCGCGGGCGGCCTGCCGCTGGCCGCGGTGACCGGCCGCGCCGAGATCATGGACGCCGCCCACTCGGGTGGCCTGGGCGGCACCTACGGCGGCAACCCGGTCGCCTGCGCGGGTGCGCTCGGCGCGATCGAGACGATGAAGGAGCTGGACCTCAACGCCAAGGCGAAGAACATCGAGGCGATCATGAAGCCCCGCCTCACCGCCATGGCCGAGAAGTTCGACATCATCGGCGACGTCCGCGGCCGCGGTGCGATGATCGCCATCGAGCTGGTCAAGGACCGTACGACGAAGGAGCCGAACCCGGAGGCGGCCGCGGCGCTCGCCAAGGCCTGCCACGCCGAGGGCCTGCTGGTCCTGACCTGTGGCACCTACGGCAACGTGCTGCGCTTCCTGCCCCCGCTCGTCATCGGCGAGGACCTTCTGGGCGAGGGCCTGGACATCATCGAGCAGGCGTTCGCGCGCATCTGAGCGGTGCGTTCGCACGCCTGACGCAGTCGGCGGCAGAGCCTGTGAAGAAGGTGTGCGGGGTGGATGGCAGGATGCCGTTCCGGCTGTTCTGCGTCCACCCGCTGCCGTAGGTTCTCTTCTCAGATGAGAGAAACACCCGTCCACGGGGAACCGTGGACGACAGGCCGTGGCCTCCCCAGCTTCGACCTGGTCGTGCCTCGCGCACACACCCGGAGCCGGCAGGCTCCGGATCTCCTCACCGATCGGACGGTCGCCCGCCCCACACCCCCCGGGGCGCGCGGCGTTCCGATCCGGACGGCCGACAACAGACGGACCGTTCCCGTAGGGCCGGCGCAGCTCCCCCCCTTGCGCCGGCCCTTCGGCATACGCGGCCCCACCGCGCCACCGCTCCGCTCAGAGCAGGTGGTCGGCCTTCCCCGCCTTGATCTCCAGGATCAGGGAGCGCAGCGCCTGCCGGCTGTCGGTGAGGTAGTGCTCCTCCTGGCCGGCTATGGCGATGTAGGCGTTGCCTCGGAGGTCGGTGCCGAGGCGGAAGCAGGCCGATCCCTCGGCGCAGAACGGTTCTTCCCAGGTGATGTCGTGCACGGGTGTCTCCTCAGAGCTGGCTGGCGATGTCCTGGATGAGGGTGCGGGACTCCTCGATCGACAGAGCGCGGCCCTCCATCCAGTCCAATTGGGCTCGGTACTTGGACAACTGAGCCTCCTGGTACAGGAATTCCGGCCCGTGCGCGCTGTCGATCTGGACCGTGTCGAGTTGTGGCACCGGCCCTTCCAGGTAGACCACGGTCTGTCCTGCCCCGGGAATGGAGCCCGCGTCGAACGGGATGACCCTCAGCACCACATGAGCACGCTCCGCCAGGGCGAGCAGGTGCTCCAACTGCACCCGGGCGACCTTACGGCCACCGAACTGCATACGCAGCGCGGCTTCGTGCAGTATCCCGATGTACTCGGTCGGGTTGTCGCCCTCAAGGACGCGCTGGCGTTCAAGGCGGTGCGCAACGCGCAGAGCGACCTCGTGCTGCGGCAGTGGAGGCAGCGCGGCCTTGAAAATGGCCTGGGCGTGATCGCTGGACTGCAGAAGCCCCGGCATGTGGATCAGGTGCACGCTGCGGATGCGTACCGCATGGTGCTCCAGTTCCGCGATATCGAGCTGGCCGGCCGGGAGGGTGCCCCGATACTTCTCCCACCAACCCCGCTCGGCGGGCTGAGCCATCTCGGCGAGCGCGTCGACGTAGGCTTCGTCGTCGCAGTCACAGTTGCACGCCAGCGTGCGCAGCCGCTCCGGGCTGATGGGCCGCGCCCCCGACTCGATGTTGGAAATCTTGCCCCGGTCCACACCAAGCAGACCAGCGGCGTACTCACCTGTCATACCGGCGGAGGTGCGCATCTTCCGCACCTCCACCCCAAGCCTCTTCTGACGTTCTGTCGGGGACGTTCTCGCGGCCATGCCGTTCCTCCCTGGAAGCCGGATACAGCCTACGCAGCGCGCGAGTTCCCCCAATCATGGGGCAACATAACCCCTTGATGTCCTACAGTCGGTTACGCTCAAGCTACACACCGCAGTCGGCAGCGCATCGCGCAAGCCTGCCCACACGCAAGGAGCCCGCATGCCCGAGCGGCCGTAGGCGAGGAGCGCCAAGCGTTCCGGTGCCGCTGCCGCGGCGCTCCAC
>NZ_POTZ01000597.1 GCF_003236365.1 Streptomyces sp. NTH33 | reverse complement strand
GGCGGGGGAGTGGGCGCGGCCAGCTCCGGGCTCTCGCGCAGGATCCCCTCGTACACCTTGGTCAGGCCGGGGCCCGGGTCGACGCCCAGTTCCTCCACGAGGAGTTCGCGTACCCGGCCGTACTCCTCCAGGGCCTCCGCCTGCCGGCCCGCGCGGTACAGTGCCAGCATCAACTGGGCGCGCAGGGTCTCGCGGAGCGGATGGCTCTGCACGAAGTCCCGCAGGTCCACCACGAGTTCGCTGCCCTCGCCGAAGCCGAGCCGCAGCTCGAAGAGGTACTCGGCGGCGGCGAGCCGGCGCTCCTCGAACGCGGTGGCCGCCGCCTCGATCACGGGCCCGCCGGCCCCGGACAGGATCGGGCCGCGCCACAGGCCGAGCGCCCGGCGCAGCGCCTCGACCGCCTCGCCCGGCCGACCCTGGCCCGCCGCGTTCCTGGCCGTCTGAACCAGCAACCCGAACTCGGTTAGGTCGAGCTGCTCCTGGCCGAGCACCACGCGGTAGCCGGGGCCGTCGGTGACGATGACCTCGCCGCCCGCCGGAATGCGCCGTCGCAGATTGGCCACGGCCTTGCGCACCTGGTGCGAGGCCGTGGCGGGCGGGTTCTCCGCCCACGCGGACTCCACGAGACGGTCGATCGGCAGCACCCGGCCGGTCTCCAGTAACAGGGTGCCCAGTACACGTTCCTGGATGAGTCCGCTCAGCCGGAGCCGGGAGCCGTCCGCCCAGCCCTCCAGTGGGCCGAGCACGTTGAAGCGCAGTGAACCCGCCTCGGCATCGGTCATGTCGGTGAACCTCCCCCAGGTCACGAATCCCCGTCCGCGCCCGGATCATAGCCCGTTCCCTGTCCTTGGTAACGAGGCGGTACGCGTTCGGTAAGCACCGCCGCCACCTTGAAGTCCACTAGGTGGTACCGGGACAGGCCCTCGCCGACGGGCCCCACACGCAAGTCGAGGAGAGTGGTCATGACGGAGCAGGCAGTGACGGACGGACTCGCGAAACAGTTGCGGTCGGCACGCCGGTGGGCGGGAATCACCCAGGAACAGCTCGCCGGCCTGTCGACCGTCAGCGTGCGGGCCATCCGTGACCTGGAGCAGGGGCGGGTGCGGCACCCGCGCCGGGAGACGCTCCGGCTGCTCGCCGACGCCATGCGGCTGGGCGACGCCCGGCGCGCGGCGCTCGAACTCGCCGTCGAGGGTGCTCCCGCCGACACCGTGATGCGCGCGGCGTTCGGGGCCGAACTGACGCCGCCGCCGGAGCCGTTGCGCCGCATGGTCGGCCGGACCGAGGAACTGCGGGCCCTGACCGGGTTGCTCGCCACCGAGCACGAGCGGCTGCTGACCGTGGTCGGTGTCGCGGGCGTGGGCAAGACCCGGCTCGCCCAGGAGGCCGCGCTGCTGCTGCACACCCGCGACCGGATGCCCGTCCTCTGGGTCGACATGAGCACGGCGGCCACGGCACCGGCGTCCGGCACCGCCCGCAGCCCGCGCGCCGCGCTGACCGGCTGGGCGCGCTCCCTCGCCGCCGACGGGCCGGGGCTGGACGAACTGGCCTCGGTCATACACGATCGCGCCGCCCTCCTGGTCCTCGACGGCCACGACGCCGTACCGCGCCTGGTCCCGCAACTTCTGGAGCTGCTGTACGGCTGCGAGCGCCTCAAGGTGCTGATCACCGCGCGAGAACCGCACCGCACCCCGGGCAACCGGCTACTGCCGCTCGCCCCGCTGCCGCTGCCCGCCCCGGAGCCGTCCGCCGACGCAGCCTCACCGCTGCCGGGGGCGTCCCTCACGGCCAGCGAGCCCGCAGTGGAACTGATGCTGTCCTACGTCGGCCACATGCGTCCCGACCTGCTGCCCACGGACTCCGTCGTGCGCACGGTGGCCCGGGTCTGCCACGCCCTGGACGGGGTTCCGCGGGCGATGGAGTCCGCCGCGTCCTGGCTGCTGCTGCACTCGCTGGAGGAGCTGCTGCGGATCGCCCGGACCAACCCGCTCGAACTCGTGGACGACGCGACCCTCTCCGACGTGAACGGCGAGGGGCTGAGGGCACTGCTCGCCGCGGCCGTGGACCGGCTGGACGACACGCAGGCCACCCTCCTCGGCAACCTGGGCGCGCTGGCCGACGGCTGGACCGCCGAGCAGGCTTCCGCCGTACTGGCCGTCCCCGCCACGACCGTGGCACGCGAGGTGCACGCGCTGATGCTGCGGGGGCTGGTCCGCCGACTGCCGGCCGCGGGGGAGAGTGCCAGCCGGTTCGGCGTCCTCAACCTGGTCCGGGGACTCGCGGCGGACCGCGCCGGGGCGGCGGCCCACCGGTCCGGGGCCCTGGTGCATTGAACCAGCCACCTGCCCACTGGCCTGCGGCCCTCACGAATCCACTCCCGATCACTGGAGCGCCGCCCCCGCCCATCGACCGACCACCTGCCCTTCCCCTTCCCTCCCGGCATCCGTCCGTCACCGAAAGGCCTTCCACCATGCGCAACCTGATCTCGCTCGCCGACCTCCGGCCCGAGCAGCTCGCCCGTATCGTCGCCCGTGCCGTCGAGTTCGGTCGCGGGGATGTCGAGGACCGTCCGCTGGCCGGCCGCCAGGTGGGCATCTACTTCCGCAAGTCCTCCACCCGGACCCGTACGTCGTTCTGGAGCGGGGCCACCCGGCTGGGTGCCGACGTCATCACCTTCGGACCGGACGAACTCCAGCTGACCACCGGCGAGACGGTGGAGGACACCAGCCGCGTCCTCGGCCAGTACCTGGACGCGCTCGTCGTCCGCACCAACGGCGACGTCGAGGAGATGCGCCGGCTCGGCACCAGCCCCGACCTCGCCGTGGTCAACGCGCTCAGCCTGGACGAGCACCCCACCCAGGCCATCGCCGACCTGACCACGCTCACCGAGCACTTCGGGGGTCTCGCCGGGCGGCACCTGCTCGTCGTCGGCGAGGGCAACAGCTCCGGAGCCGCCCTCGCGCTGGCCGGCGCGCTCGTCCCCGAGCTGCGGGTCACCCTGCTGTGCCCGGAGGACTACGAGGTGCCCAAGAGCACCCTTGACCTGGTCGACGAGCTGAGCAGCGGCCATCACCAGGTCGGCCAGATCACCGATCCGGACGCGGTCGAGGGTCCGGTGGACGCGATTTACACCAGCCGCTGGCAGACCATGGGCGTGCCCAAGGCCGACCCGAACTGGCTGGCCGCGTTCGAGGGGTTCCGTATCGACCGGGACTTCTTCGACCGCCACAGCGGCCCGCACACCGTGTTCCTGCACGACCTGCCCGCCGTACGCGGCCAGGAGGTCACCGACGAGATCCTGGACGGCGAGCGCAGCCTCGCCTGGCGGCAGGCCCACCACAAGATGACGGCCGCGATGGCGGTCCTGGAGTGGTGCGTGGTGGGCTTGCGGGACTGAGGACGCCCACCTGGCCACACACCGGGGCGGCGTCGGTACCGGCTCGCACAGAGCCGGTACCGAC
>NZ_POTZ01000596.1 GCF_003236365.1 Streptomyces sp. NTH33 | reverse complement strand
CCCCGGTATCGACCGCACCCGCGAACGCCCCCTGCACCCTGCCGTACGACCTGGCGGACTTCACCGGCCGCGAGCGCGAACTGGCCGAGCTGCTGGACTGTGCCGGACGGGACTACGCGCGTCACTCGCCGATCGTGGCCCTGGACGGCATGGGCGGCAGCGGCAAGACCTCGCTCGCCGTCCACGCGGCGCACAGCCTGGCGGCCGACTTCCCCGACGGCCAGATCTACATCGATCTGCGCGGTTACACCCCCGGCGAGGAGCCGGTCACCCCGGGCGGGGCGCTCGACAGCCTGCTGCGCGCGCTGGGGGTGCCGGGCGAGCGCATCCCGGAGGACCTCGCGGGCCGTACGGCGCTGTGGCGGGCGACGATCACGGGTCGGCGGCTGCTGCTCCTGCTGGACAACGCCACCGACGCGGACGGCGTACGGCCGCTGATGCCGACCGCGCCGGGCTGCCTGGTGCTGATCACCAGCCGGGCCCGGCTGGTGGACCTGGACTCGGCGCAGTGGATCTCGGTCGACGTGATGTCGCCCCAGGAGTGCGTGAGGCTGGTCGCGGAGACCCTGGGCGAGCAGCGGTGCGCGGCCGAGCCGGAGGCCGCCGCCGAGCTGGCCCGGCTGTGCGGCCATCTGCCGCTGGCGTTGCGCATCGCCACGGCTCGGCTGCGGAACCGCCCCCGCTGGACCTTGCGTTACCTGGCCGACCGGCTGCGCGACGAGGCGCGCCGGCTGGACGAGCTGAGTTCGGGGCAGCGCAGTGTCGCCGCGACCCTGCGTCTATCCTACCAGGCCCTGGACCAGGAGTGCCGGATCGCGTTCCGTATCCTGGCGCTGCATCCGCGCGGCGGCATCGACGTGCACGCCGCCGCCGCGCTGCTCGGCACGGACTCCCACGACGCCGAGGACATCCTCGAACTCCTCCTGGACGTGCACCTGTTGCAGCAGCCGGAGATCGGCCTCTACACCTTCCACGACCTGGTGCGCAGCTTCGCGCACAGTCTGCGGTCGCAGGCGACGGAGGACGACGACGACGTGTCGGTGCACCGGCTGCTCGACTACTACCTGACGGCGACGGAGTCGGCGTGCCAGGTGATGTTCCCGGGGCGCCGCCGGATCCCCACCGGCGGCGACGAGATACCGGTACGGGCACCGCAGTTCGCCGAGCGCGGGCAGGCGGAGCGCTGGTTCGCGCGGGAACAGGGGGCGCTGTTGGGAATGGTGGGCATGGCCCGGCGGCTCGGGTGCGATCGGCACACCGTGTTGCTGACCCGCAATCTGGCCTTCCAGCTCAGTGCCCGCGGGCAGTTGGAGGAGTTCCGCTCGATGGGCCTGGAGGCGGTGTTCGCCGCGAGACGGCTCGGTGAACTGCCGCTGCTCGGTGTCAGCCTGTCCAATCTGGGCGTCGCCTGCTGGAAGCTCGGGCGGTTCACCGAGGCCGTTGAGATCGCCACCGAAGGCCGGGACGTCGCCGAGCAACTCGGCGACCTCCAGACCCTGGCCCACAGCGAGAGCACGCTGGGGCAGCTCAACAGTCTGCTCGGGCACTTCCCGCAGGCGCTGTCGCACCTGGGGAAGTCGATCGGCTACGAGCGGGAGCTGGGCGCGAGCCGTGCGGAGGCGGAGAGCCTCACGCTGCTCAGCACGCTGTACGAGCAGTGGGGTCGGCACGAGGAGGCCGCGTCGGCGGCCCGCCGGGCGATCGCGCTGTGCGACGAACTCGGGCGGCACGAGAGCAAGCTGGTCGCGCTCACCGACCTGGCGTTCGCGCAGGCCTGCCTCGGGGACGACGAAGCGGCCGAGCTCAGTCTGAAGCAGGCGCGCGACCTGTGCGAGGAGAACCGCGACCCCGGTCAGGTGGCGCTGACCTTCGCGCTCTCGGCGGAGGTCTGCCACCGGCTGAGCCGTACCGAGCAGGCCGTCGAGTACGGGGATCGCGCGCTGGACATCGCCAGCTCAAACGTTTCTCCGTTGCGCCGCGCCAAGGTCGAGAACACGGTCGGCCGCTATCTGTGCCGACGGGGCGACGCCACGACCGCCCTGTCCCTGCACGAGCGAGCGCACGAGGTGGCGGGCTTGCTGGACTTCCGGATCGAGATGGCCTATGCCCTGTCCGGCATCGCCCGGGCGCAGGCGGCGCTCGGCCGGACCGAGGAGGCGGCACGGCACGAGCGGTCCGCGGAGGAACTGTTCACCGCGATGGGGGTGCCGGCGGACCGACGCCGCTGACCCGGTCCCGTCACCACGCTCACACGACCGCGCCCCGCAACCTGGTCCGGGAGGACCGGGTGCGGGGCGCGGTGGTGGTTGATGGGCCTCAGGCGGCGGCGCTGGTCGGGCCGCGGTCGTCGGTGGGCGTGACGGTGGAAAAACCGTGGGTGCCGATCACCGTGGGGCCGCGGTCGTCGGCGACGACCCGCACACCGGCCGAGTGGCCCTGCGGGTGTCCCGTCTCGATCGTGGCTCCCAGGCCGAGGGCGAGGACAGCGGCGACGATTCCGACGAGACCGGTCGACTTGCGTCCCATGACGTATCCCCTTTACGTGGTATCCCCGGTTTTTCCCGGTTCCTCTTCCCGACACCACGAACTCTCCCGGGGCCCGTTCCCGGACCGTTCCCACACCGATACCGCCTCCCTTACCGAGCCGGGAAGGAAGGCGGTATCGGCAGGTGGGAGCGGGTATCACGGCCGGGCGGGGCGTGCTCGGCCGGTCCCGTTCCAGGGTTGCGGACGGCACGGAGCCGCTCCTCAGGGGCATCGCCCGATATCCGGCTCCGGTATCCGGTTCCGCTCTCCCGCCTCTCCCGGCCGCCTCGCCCTGCCGCGGCCCCCGCCCTTCAGTCCCGCTCCGGCACCAGCTCCCGGGCGAACACCGTCTCGCCGGCGCCCAGCCGGCAGCTGACCACGCGCGGCCCGCGCTCGGTCAGCACCACGGTGGTCCAGGCGCGCCCCGACCCAACGTCCGCCAGATCCAGCAGCGCCCGCACGGTGGAGCGCAGCGCCGCCACCTCGTCCTCGCTCGGCCGGTCCCGGCCCGCCCGCACCCGGTCCGAACCGCGCCGCGGGATGATGTCCACGACCGTGTGCATGCTGCTGTCGCTCACTGTCTCGACGCTGAACTCGGGGCCGTCCCACGGCTCCTCGTCCGCGTACGGCACCGGCGGCGCGGCCCCGTCGCCCTCGGCCCACCGCTCCACGGCGGACAGGTCCTGAAGGATGCGGCGTAGCCCCATGGCGACGTCGATCCGGTCCGGGGGATGCTTCATTGGAGACTCCTCCTGGAGAGAACTACTCCAGCACCCTGAAGCCTCCCGTTCCCGTCCGCGTCCCGCCCGGCTCCCGCCCTGCGGGTGCCGAATAATCATCCGCCCTGGTCAAGCGGCGTGGTGGTACTCGTGGAGGGTGTCGCCGAGCCGGTCTCGTCGGCGGGTCTTCAGGTGTGTGATCTGTCCTGGTTCGGTGATCGGTT
>NZ_POTZ01000595.1 GCF_003236365.1 Streptomyces sp. NTH33 | reverse complement strand
GCAGTGGCGTAGACACCCTCTGTGCTACCGAGAGGCCCTGCCTTCATGCCCCCGCGCGGCCACAATCACCTGAACAGCACGCCCGTACGGACCCCCCAGCCCCACACTCGGTTTCGAGAAGCCCTCTCAGTCCTGCCTGGGCCACTGGCCACGCCACGCGCCCGGACCGGCTCGTCTTGAACGCCCGCTCCGACACTGAACACGATCAGGTCGTCGAGCTGCTGACGCGTTCCGCGGCCCGCATCCCAGGAGCCGTCTACCGCGAGAAAACGCCCTGCTCCGGGACCCTTCAGCTCGGCGCTGGCAGCGCGCAGCTGATCAGCACCGACTAGGACGCCGTGGTGCGCTTCTTCTTCGCCTTCGGCTTGGCCGGTGGCGGTGGGTTCTTCTCCGGTGGCGCCGTTGTTCATCCGGGCACTGGCTTCCAGGACCTGGTCGATGATGCGGCGGCGCATCTCGCTCTCGGCCGTGTCCCTTCTCGTGGTGTAGCCGATCATCCGGCGGTCGTGTTGGTGGTGTTGGGTAGCGCGGGGGCGCTTTCGGGGAGCTCGGCGGGGTAGAGCTGGTCCATGCTTCCCTCGGGCAGGTAGCGGCGGGGGAAGGCGATCCACTCGTCGTGCAGTTCGAAGAGCACGGCGGTGACCAGTCGCAGGAGCGCGTCGTCGTTGGGGAAGACCTGGACGACGTCGACGCGGCGCTTGACCTCGCGGTTGACCCGCTCCAGCGGGTTGGTGGACTGGATCTTCTTCCAATGTCGCTCGGGGAACGCCGCGAAGGCGGTCAGGTCGTCCTTCGCTTCCAGCAGCATCTCCTTGACCTTGGGGAACTGCGTGCCGAGCATGTCCGCGACCGTGTCGAGCTGACGGCGGACGGCGTCCTGGTCGGGCTGGGCGAAGATGGTGCGGATGGTCGCGGCGATCATTTCCGCGGCGTCCTTGGGGATCACGCCGAAGACATTGCGCAGGAAATGAACTCGGCAGCGCTGGTAGGAGGCCCCGATCATGACCTTGCGGATCGCCTTGACCAGCCCCGAGTGGTGATCGCCGATGACGAGCCGGACCCCGTTCAGGCCGCGTTCGCGCAAGGAGCGCAGGAACTGGGCCCAGAACACCTCGGTCTCGCTGTCACCGACCATCACCCCAAGAACCTCCCGGCCGCCGTCCTCGGTGATGCCGGTGGCGATCACCACGGCCCGCGAGACGATCTGATGCGCGACCCGCGCCTTGCAGTAGGTCGCATCGAGATAGACGTAAGGGAAGCGGACGTGGTCCAGGGGCCGGCCGCGGAACGCGGTCAGCTGCGCGTCCAGGGCCGCGCAGATCCGCGAGACCTCGCTCTTGGAGATCCCGCTGTCCGCGCCCAGTGCCTTGACCAGGTCGTCGACCGAGCGGGTGGACACGCCGTGGACGTAGGCCTCCATGATGACGGCGAACAGGGCCTGGTCGATGCGGCGGCGCCGCTCCAGCAGGCTCGGGAAGAAGCTGCCCGAGCGCAGTTTGGGGATCGCGAGGTCCAGGTCGCCGGCCTGCGTGGTCAGCGTCTTGTCGCGGTGCCCGTTGCGCAACGCGGTACGTGTCTCGGTGTGCTCGTTCCACTCCGCGCCGATCCTCGCCGTCGCCTCGGCCTCGATCAGCTCCTGCAGCATCCGCTCGGCCACGGAACGGACGAGTTCGAGCCCGTCCGCCGAACGCAGTGACTCCAGCAGCCGAAGTAAGTCATGCTGGGACAGGGCCACCATGCACCTCCTGGTTGAACTGGCCGTTTACCAGGGAGAGTTGCATGGTGGCCCACCTGTCGGGCAGGGAGCGAAATCCACGTGACCGCACGCCCCCGGCGCACTCCCTAACCGTGATCGGCTACACCACGACAAGGGACGCCATCTCGCTCTCGGGATCCTCGCCCAGGTTTTGGGCCAGGCGCTCCGCGGTCAGGTAGTAGCCGGTCAGGACCGGCTGCTCGAAGTAGCGGTTGAGCTGGCTCAGGGTCTGCCCGTACATCTGCAGGTAGGTGCGGTTGAGGAAGGCGGAGAGCGCCGCGGCGACGCCCGCGATGGCGGCGACGAAGACCTTGGTCTGGCCGTTGGCGAAGTACAGGCCGGCTGCGAAGCAGCCCACGATCACGAGCAGGCCCAACGCCATGGCCCGTTGCGAGGACCGGAAGGACCGGTCGGCTTGGTCGGTGGCGATCCGGTGGTATTCGTCGATCTGGGACTGGTTGAGTTCGAGGAGCGTGGCCAGGGGCGTGACGGTCTTGAGGTCCGCGAGCTTCTGCGCGTCGATCTCTTTCTGCCGTTCGGCTGTGACACGGCAGCTGTAAGTCTTGATCGTTGAGGTGTCTATGCAGGTCAGCGAGGTGGCTGCGGGCATGGGAACGGCCACCGCGATCATGATCGGTTGTGAAGACGAAGCAGAACGTGGTGGCCGTGCAGGCCACGATAGCCGAGCAGGCGTGGGCGACGGCGTTCGGGGCGCTGATGGCCGAGGTGGCCGGGTGCTTCCCGCGGCGGGATTCGCGGGTGCTCGCGCGGGAGATGACGCAGGCGATGCTGATGGAGTTGGAGCGGCGCAACCGCTGGACGCTGGCCGAGGCGCTCGGGCACGACGGGCCGTACCGGCTGCAGCACTTTCTCTCACGCGGCTCCTGGGACCATGACCTGGCCCGCGACCGGCTCGCCGCCTGGGCGGCAGGCGAACTCGCCCACGACCAGGCGGTGCTGGTGGTCGACGAGACGGGAGACGAGAAGTCGTCCACCGACTGCGTGGGCGCCGCCCACCAGTACTCCGGGGCGCTCGGCGGCATCGGCCTGTGCCAGGTCGCCGTGCACCTGACCTACGCCTCCAGGCGCGGACACACCCTGATCGACCGGGAGTTGTACCTGCCGGCCTGCTGGGCCGAGGACGAGGAACGCCGTCTGCTGCGGCACGTGCCGGACGAGATCGGCTTCGCCACCAAGCCACAGCTGGCCGCCGCCATGCTCCAGCGAGCCCGTGACCTGGGCATACCGGCGCGCTGGTTCGCCGGGGACGAGGTCTACGGCGGCCTGGAGCTGCGCCGCACCGCCCGCTCGCTCGGCTTCGACTACGCCCTTGCGGTCAAGGCCGACCACCGGGTCACCACCGGTGCGGGCCGGTTCACCGTCACCGCGCTGGCCGCCAAGGTCCCGGCCAGGTCCTGGATGCGGATACGGACCGGGCACGGCCTGAAGGGCGACCGGCACTACGACTGGGCCCTGATCGACGTACGCGCCGACGACGCCCCCGCCGAGGACACCGACGGCGGGCAGGCCCTCGTGGTCGTGCGCCGTCACCGCTACACCCGCGAGGTGTCCTTCTACCGCTGCCACTCCACCACTCCCGTCAGCCTCGCCGGCCTCGTGGACATCATCTGCACCAGGTGGAAGATCGAGGAGGGCTTGTGCGCCACGAGGCGCTCTGCCGTATTCCCGGCCCAGCCGGGAGGAATTGGAGGGAGGTTCCTGGGTTCGATGGCTGACCTGATGCCGAAAGGCTTATAGGGACAAGAGCATGCCAGGAAACCA
>NZ_POTZ01000594.1 GCF_003236365.1 Streptomyces sp. NTH33 | reverse complement strand
GTACTCGGGTGTTCGGGGACTCGGGTACGCGGGGGTGCTGGGTGGGTTCCGTCGCGCGGGACGCGCGGGTGCGTGCCGGTGGGTACGGGTGCGTGCTGGCGGTGCTGGCGGTGCTGGCGGTGCGAATCGTGCCGATAGTGCGGGACCGTGCTGATGGTGCGGGATCGTGCCGGTGGTGCGGGGTCGTGCGCGCCGGTCAGGCCGGCGAGAACAGGTGGTCGCTGATGAGCCGGGCCGCGCCGATGACGCCGGCTTTCGGGCCCAGCTCGCCCAGGACGATGGGGAGGTTGCCGGTCGCCAGCGGGAGCGACTGGCGGTAGACCTGGGTGCGGATGGCGGCGAGGAGGGTGTGGCCGAGGCCGGTGACCCCTCCGCCGATCACCACCAGGCCGGGGTTGAAGAAGGAGACGAGTCCGGCGATGACCTGACCGGTGCGGGTTCCGCCCTGCCGGATCAGGTCGAGCGAGGTGGGGTCGCCCGCGGCGGCAGCGGCGGCGACGTCCGCGGCGGTGAGCCGGCCGTTCGCCTCCAGCCGGGTCGCGAGTTCGGAGGACAGGCCCTGCTGGGCCGCCTCGAGGGCGTCGCGGGCGAGGGCGGCGCCGCTGAAGTGGGCCTCCAGGCAGCCCCGGTTGCCGCAGGCGCACGGGTGTCCGTCGGGCACGGCCTGGATGTGCCCGATGTCGCCCGCGCTGCCCGTCGTACCGCGGTGGACCTCGCCGCCGACGACGATGCCGCAGCCGATGCCGGTACCGATCTTGATGCAGAGGAAGTCGCCCACGGAGCGGGCGACGCCCGCGTGCTGCTCCCCCATCGCCATGAGGTTCACGTCGTTGTCGACCATGACCGGGCAGCCGAGTTCCTGGCTGAGCGCCTCCCGCACGGGGAAGCCGTCCCAGCCCGGCATGATCGGGGGCGCCACGGGGACGCCCTCGGGGAAGCGGACGGGGCCGGGGACGCCGATGCCGGCGCCGTCGTACCCCTCCGCGAGGCCCGATGCCCGCAGCTTCGCGGCCATGGCGAGGACCTGCTCGAAGACCGCCACGGGGCCCTCGCGCACGTCCATCGGCTGGTTGAGGTGTCCCAGCACCTCCAGTTCGGCGTTGGTGACGGCGACGTCGACCGAGGTCGCGCCGATGTCCACGCCCAGGAAGCGCAGGCCGGGTGCGAGGCGCACGTTGTGGGAGCGGCGGCCGCCGCGGGAGGCGGCGAGTCCGTCGGCGACGACCAGTCCCGTCTCCAGGAGCCGGTCCACCTCCACGGCCAGCTTCGACCGGGACAGGTCGACCCGGTCACCGAGCTGTGCCCGGGAACTGGGGCCCCCGTCGCGCAGCAGCTTCAGCAGCCGGGCCTGGTGTGTGTTGGCGGGTCGTGCCGTCATACGTCTCACGAGCCCCTCCCCGCCTCAATTCGGCCTGTCCACGCGGCTTTTCGGCCATCCAGCCGATCTGGTTTCGAGGGGACCGTAGCAGTGACTGCTGGAAGTGGGAAGAAGTTGCGCATGGATTGGTGGCCACTTTCTCCAGCGAGAGGACAAAGTGGCGGTGGGGTGGTGGGGCGGGGAGGTGGCCCTGCAGCGCGTCAAGGGCAGCGGACGACCTGCCCGGCGTACGAGAGGTTGCCGCCGAAGCCGAAGAGGAGGACCGGGTCGCCGGTGGTGACGGCACCCTGTTCGACCAGCTTGGACAGGGCCAGCGGGATGCTCGCGGCCGAGGTGTTGCCGGACTCGCTCACGTCCCGGGCGACCACGGCGTTGACGGCCCCCAGCTTCTCGGCGAGCGGCTCGACGATCCGCAGGTTGGCCTGGTGCAGCACGACCGCGGCGAGTTCCTCGGGCGCGAGGCCGGCCCGCTCGCAGGCCTGCCGGGCCAGCGGCGGCAGTCGCGTGGTGGCCCACCGGTAGACGCTCTGCCCCTCCTGCGCGAACCGCGGGGGCGTGCCCTCGATCCGTACCGCGTGCCCCATCTCCGGCACCGAACCCCACAGCACCGGCCCGATCCCGGGCGCCGCCGCTCCCGGCGGGCAGGCCTCGACCACGGCGGCGCCGGCCCCGTCGCCGACGAGCACACAGGTCGTCCGGTCGCTCCAGTCGGCCACGTCGGACATCTTGTCGGCGCCGATGACCAGGGCGCGGGTGGCGGCGCCGGCGCGCACGGTGTGGTCGGCGGTGGCCAGGGCGTGGGTGAAGCCGGCGCAGACGACGTTGACGTCCATGGCGGCGGGGCTCGGCACGCCGAGCCGGGCCGCCACGCGGGCGGCGGTGTTCGGGGAGCGGTCGATGGCCGTGGAGGTGGCGACCAGGATCAGGTCGATGTCGGCGGGGGTGAGCCCCGCCGTCGCGAGCGCCTTGGCGGCGGCGTGCGCGGCGAGCTCGTCCACCGGCTCGTCCGGCCCGGCGATGTGCCGGGTCCGGATGCCCACCCGGCTCCTGATCCACTCGTCGCTGGTGTCCACCAGACCGGCCAGGTCCTCGTTGGTGAGTACCTTGGCGGGCTGGTAGTGACCGACGGCGGCGATGCGCGAGCCGTTCATGGCGATCCCCCTCGTTGCTTGCTTGCCGTGGGTGGCGGGGTTCACCAGTCTGATCAGTGACCGGCGGGTAGCCCGACAGGTGAAGGAACAGGAATCGGGCACCCGGGTTGTCGGCTTCTGTCAGAAGGTCGGATGTCCTTGATAATCGGATCGGTCACAAGATCTTTTGGGGAGAAGTAATGGGACGAGTCACGGAACGACGCAAGGTGATCCGCATCCGCGACGGGGCCGTCTCGTCCCGCCCGGACACGCTGGTGGCCGAGGAGCCGCTGGAGATCCGGCTGAACGGCAAACCGCTCGCGATCACCATGCGCACCCCGGGCGACGACTTCGCGCTGGCGGCCGGGTTCCTGGTGAGCGAGGGGGTTCTGGGCTCGGCGTCCGACGTGCTGAACATCGTGTACTGCGCGGGGGCGACCGCGGAGGGGCACAACACGTACAACGTGGTGGACGTGAGGACGGCGGCGGAGGTCGTGCTGCCGGACATCACCCTGGAGCGCAACGTGTACACGACGTCCTCCTGCGGTCTGTGCGGCAAGGCCAGCCTGGACGCGGTCCGTACGACCGCCCGCTGGCCGATCTCGGACACCCCTCCGGTCCGCGTCGGGCCCGAGCTCCTCGCGAGCCTCCCCGACCGGCTGCGCGCCGCCCAGCGCGTCTTCGACCGCACCGGCGGCCTGCACGCGGCGGCCCTGTTCGACGAGGACGGCGAACTGCTGGACATACGGGAGGACGTGGGCCGTCACAACGCCGTCGACAAGCTGATCGGGCTGGCACTGCGGAGCGGGCGGCTGCCCCTGTCCCGGGCGATCCTGCTGGTGTCCGGGCGGGCCTCCTTCGAGCTGGCGCAGAAGGCCGTCATGGCGGGGATTCCCGTGCTGGCGGCGGTCTCGGCGCCGTCGTCGCTCGCGGTGGACCTGGCGGCGGAGACGGGGTTGACGCTGGTGGGATTCCTGCGGGGGAACTCCATGAACGTCTACGCGGGTGAGGGGCGGGTCGCCCTGCGGGAGGA
>NZ_POTZ01000593.1 GCF_003236365.1 Streptomyces sp. NTH33 | reverse complement strand
CCCGGTGGAGAGCGCCGATCCCGCCGACACCTTCACGCTGATCGACGACCTGCTCGCCCACGTCCGCCGCCACCGCCCCGCGGACGCCTTCGACGAACTGGCCCGGCACCGGCTCCTGGAACGCCGGGCGCTCCTGGAGCGGCACGCCGACCGGCGTCCCCCGCCCGGCGGCCCGGTCGGCTGGGTGCACGGCGACTTCCACCCGTACAACCTGCTCTACAAGGGGGACGCTCCCGCCGCGATCGTCGACTGGGACCGGCTCGGCGTGCAGCCGCGCGCGGAGGAGGCGGTACGCGCCGCCGCGATCTTCTTCGTCCGGCCCGCCGGCACCCTGGACCTGCCGAAGGTCAGGGCGTACGCACGCGCGTACCGCCGCGCGGCCGGCACCGCGCCCTCGGAACTCGCGGCGGCCGTGCACCGCGTGTGGTGGGAGCGCCTGAACGACTTCTGGATGCTGCGCTGGCACTACGAGCGCGGCGACAGGCGCGCGGACCCCCAGTTCCCGGCCGCCTCGGCGCTCGCGGTGTGGTGGACGCGGGAGTACGACACGGTGTGCGGGGCGTTCACGGAGTGAACGGGCCGGGGAGTGATCAGCCGTTTCCCGGGTTTCCCGCCCCGCCCTGGGACGCACCGCCGTTGTCGCCGCCGGTGTCGCCCGTCCCGTCGGGCGGGGTGCCGCCCGCGTCCGGGGTCGGCGGCGGGGGCGCCGGCTCGGACGGGGTGTCGAAGGTCTGCGTGTCGGACGGCTCCTCGGAGGGCTGGCCGTCGGACGGCTCGGTCTGCGTGTACGACGGCCGGTAGGACGGCGTGTAGGTCCAGTTGCCGCCGCCCGAGCCGTTGCCCCGGTTCGTGGACGGGTCCGACGGCTGTTCGTTCCTGGTGTCGCTCGGCGTGGCGCTCGGCTCGGTGTCTTTCTCGGACGGCGTGCTCGTGGGCGACTGGGTGATGTCGGTGCCGCCGCCGGTGCCGGTGCCGCCGGTGTTGTTCAGCGCCAGCGCCACGCCCGCCACGACGGCGATCACCGCGAGCACGGCGAGGATCCACAGCTTGCCGCGGCCACTGCCCTTGTTGCCGTACCCCTCGAAGCCGCCGTCGTCACCGTTGCCGTATCCGGCGGGCAGGATCGGCTGCGGGATCTGCGTGGTGCCCGAGTGGGGGTCGCCGGCGTGCGGCATCACGGCCGTGCCGGCGAAGCCCGCCGCCGGAGCGTGCCGGCCGTCGTGCGGCTCCACCGGTCCGGTGTTCCAGGTGCCGGTGTGGCCGCCCTGGTCGTACAGCATCTGCAGCCCGTACTGGACCATCCCGCGCATCTCTTCGGCCGTCTGGAAACGGTCGTCGGGCTCCTTGGCCAGCGAGCGCATGACCAGCCCGTCGAGCTCCGGCGGGCAGGTGCCGTCGGCGACCTGGGACGGTGGCACCGGCATGTCCTGGACGTGCTGGTAGACCACCGACAGCGGGGTCTCGCCGGTGAACGGGGGCCGCAGCGCGAGCAGTTCGTACAGCAGGCAGCCCGTCGCATACAGGTCGGAGCGGTAGTCGACGGCCTTGCCGAGGGCCTGCTCCGGGGAGAGGTACTGGGGGGTGCCCATGACCATGCCGGTCTGCGTCATCGTCGTGGACGCGCCGTGCAGGGCGCGGGCGATGCCGAAGTCCATCACCTTCACGGCGCCGTTGTCGGTGATGATGACGTTGGCGGGCTTGATGTCGCGGTGCACGATCCCGTGCTGGTGCGAGTAGGCCAGCGCCTCCAGGACGCCCGAGACGATGATCAGCGCCTGCTCGGGGCCGGGCGCCTCCGCGGTGAGCAGCAGGTCGCGGATGGTGCGGCCCTCGACCAGTTCCATCACGATGTACGGCACGGCCTGGCCGCCCACCTGGTCCTCGCCGGAGTCGTACACGGCGACGATCGCATGGTGGTTGAGCCCGGCCACCGACTGGGCCTCGCGGGTGAAGCGGGCCTTGGAGGTGGGATCCTCGGCCAGGTCGGCACGGAGCAGTTTGACCGCGACGGTGCGTCCCAGGCGCACGTCCTCGGCGGCGAACACCTCGGCCATGCCGCCCCGGCCGAGTCTGTGCGTCAGCCGGTACCGACCGTCGCCGACCAGGCCGCCGTTGCCCCACGTCTCCGGCGCGTCCGACATACCGCCGCCAGTCGCCTCGGGGTCGGACGGGCCCTGGGCGCGCTGCTGCTGTGCCATCAGTCCTCGCCGTCGTTTCTGCCCGCGGTGCGCGCGGTGTTGTCACGGTCTCAGTCGGCCACGCTACAGGCTCCGAGCAAGCCGCCGGTCCAGGACCGTGGGGGCGACCGCTGCGGAAACCGGCCCTGGACGGACCGGCCATGAAACCCCGTGCGGGTACCGCCGTGCAAATTCCTTGTACCGACCGCAGGGCTGCCGTAACGCTTCCGCGACGGTTGCTTCGCGTACGGTCACGGAACGGGCACCGCGCTTGACGTGTCAGTGCCCTGGGGCAGACTTGGCCGGGAATGACTCATTCGATCAACGAGGGCGCCCGGCGGCCCGGTGGGGGACACGGAAACATGAGCCAGGACGGCGCACACGGCCGCTACGCGGGGCTGGCACTGGCCGGCGGCCGCTACCAGCTGCGCGACCTGCTCGGCGAGGGCGGCATGGCCTCGGTGCACCTCGCCCACGACTCCGTGCTCGACCGTCAGGTCGCCGTCAAGACGCTCCACACCGACCTCGGCCGGGAGCCGGCCTTCCGCGAGCGGTTCCGCCGCGAGGCCCTGGCCGTGGCGAAACTCACGCACACGAACATCGTCTCGGTGTTCGACACCGGCGAGGACGACGTGGACGGCATGCCGATGCCGTACATCGTCATGGAGTACGTCGAGGGCCGCCCCCTCGGCTCGGTGCTGGAGGAGGACATCCGGCGGCAGGGTGCGATGCCCGCCGACAAGGCCCTGAAGATCACCGCGGACGTGCTCGCCGCGCTGGAGATCAGCCACGAGATGGGCCTGGTCCACCGCGACATCAAGCCGGGCAACGTGATGGTGACCAAGCGCGGTGTGGTCAAGGTCATGGACTTCGGCATCGCCCGTGCCATGCAGTCCGGCGTGACCTCGATGACCCAGACCGGCATGGTCGTGGGCACCCCGCAGTACCTGTCGCCGGAGCAGGCCCTCGGCCGGGGCGTGGACGCCCGCTCCGACCTGTACTCGGTCGGCATCATGCTGTTCCAACTCGTCACCGGACGGCTGCCGTTCGACGCGGACTCGCCGCTCGCCATCGCCTACGCGCATGTGCAGGAGGAACCGGTCGCGCCCTCCTCGGTCAACCGCTCGCTGCCCCCGGCGGTGGACGCGCTGGTCGCCCGCGCGCTGCGGAAGAACCCCAACGAGCGCTTCCCGAACGCCGAGTCCATGCGCGACGAGTGCCTGCGCGTGGCGGCCTCCTTCCAGGCGGCCCCGCCCAGCATCGTCCCCGGTGCCCGGACGTCGAGCGGCGCGGGCGTCGGCTCCGCGGTCTTCCCTCCCGTCGACCAGGCCACCCCGGCCCCCACGGGCAACGTGCAGACGCCGTACC
>NZ_POTZ01000592.1 GCF_003236365.1 Streptomyces sp. NTH33 | reverse complement strand
CACGGACTCCCCGCTGTTCGAGTTCGACCAGGTCGTCTGCACCCCGCACCTCGGCGCGTCGACGGACGAGGCCCAGGAGAAGGCCGGTATCGCGGTCGCCAGGTCGGTGCGCCTCGCCCTCGCCGGTCGGCGTCCAGCTCGGCGGCGAGTTCGCCAAGAAGGGCTGGCTCAAGCCGCTGTCCGACACCACCCAGAAGTCGGTGGACGCCAACTTCGCGCCCGTGTGGAAGAAGTACGGCAGCGTCGACGACACCCTGTACGGCCTGTACTTCAAGGCCGCCCACAAGTCGACCGTCTGGTACAGCCCCGACGCGTTCGACCAGGCCGGGGTCAAGCCGCCCAAGACGTACGACGAGATGCTCGACACCGGACGCACCATCTCCGACTCCGGGCTCGCCGCCTTCGCGGTCGCCGGCCAGGACGGCTGGACCCTGACCGACTGGTTCGAGAACGTCTACCTCTCCCAGGCCGGCCCCGAGAAGTACGACGCCCTCGCCGCGCACGAGCTGAAGTGGACCGACGACAGCGTCGTCAAGGCACTCACCACGCTCGGCAAGCTGTTCAAGGACAAGCAGCTGATCGCGGGCGGCCAGAAGGGTGCCCTCAACACCGACTTCCCGGGCTCGGTGGAGAAGGTCTTCGGTCCCAAGGCCGAGGCCGGCATGGTCTACGAGGGCGACTTCGTCGCCGGCGTGGCCCACGACCAGTTCGGCAGGACCATCGGCGAGGACGCGGACTTCTTCCCGTTCCCGCCGGTCGACGGCGGCAACGCCCCGGTCGTCAGCGGCGGTGACGCGGCGGTCGTCCTCAAGGACGGCAAGAACGCCAAGGCCGGCATGAAGCTCCTGGAGTACCTGGCCACCCCGGAGGCCGCGGCCGTCTGGGCCAAGGCCGGCGGCTTCCTGTCCCCGAACAAGAACGTCGACCCCGCCTCCTACGGTGACGACGTCACCCGCGCCACCGCCAAGTCCCTGATCGAGTCCGGTGACGCGGACGCGGTCCGGTTCGACATGTCCGACCAGGCCCCGGCGGCCTTCGGCGGCACCAGCGGCGCCGGCGAGTGGAAGCTCCTGCAGGACTTCCTGCGCGACCCGTCGGACCCGAAGGGCACGGCGGCGAAGCTGGAGGCCGCGGCGGCCAAGGCGTACCAGAACCAGGGCTGACCCGACATGACCTCCACGCTCGCGAAGGAGAAGGGCGCGAGCCCCCCGCCGCAGTCGCCGCGCGCGCTGGTCGTCTATCCGGTGCTGTTCTCCGTCGGCCGGAGCCTCTTCGACGCTTCCGGCACCCGGTTCGTCGGCGCGGACAACTACACCGAGATGTTCCGCAACCCGGCGACGCTCAAAGCCATCCGGAACACCACGATCTGGGTGGTCGTGGCTCCGGTGCTGCTCACCGGGCTCGGGCTGATCCTCGCCGTCCTGGTGGAGAAGGTCCGCTGGGCGACGGCGTTCAAGCTGCTGCTGTTCATGCCGATGGCCGTGTCCTTCCTGGCCGCCGGCATCATCTTCCGGCTCGCCTACGACGAGGACCCGGACAAGGGCGTGCTCAACGCCGCCGTGGTCTCCGTGCACGACCTCTTCAAGGACTCCTCGTCGTATCCGGCCGCCCGCGCCCGCGAGGGGCACGGGCTGACCAAGGGCGGCGACGGCTCGTACAGCACCCGTGCCGGCCTGTCGCCGGGCGACACGGTGCACCTGCCGATGGTCGGCGTGCTGCCCAAGGACCTGCCGGGCGGCGCCGAACCGGCGTCCGCGGCGGCCGGTGAGAAGGCCGCGGCGGACGAGCTGCGCGGTGTCGTCTACCTGGACTTCACCCCCGGCGGAGGCGGCACCCGGGGCAAGGTCGACAGCGGCGAGAGCGGACTGCCCGGCATGAAGGTCGAGGCCGTGCGCGACGGGCGGACCGTCGCGAGCACCACGACCGCCTCCGACGGCTCCTTCCACTTCGGGGGCCTGAAGACGGGGTCGTACGCGGTGAAGCTGCCCGAGTCCAACTTCGCCCCGCCCTACCAGGGCGTCTCCTGGCTCGGGCCGACGCTGGTCACCCCCATGATCATCGGGGCGTACCTGTGGATCTGGACCGGGTTCGCGATGGTGCTGATCGGCGCCGGACTGTCCGCGCTGCCGCGGGACGCGCTGGAGGCGGCGCGCATCGACGGGGCGAACGAGTGGCAGATCTTCCGCCGGATCACCGTGCCGCTGCTCGCGCCCGTCCTGACGGTCGTCTTCGTCACCCTCGTGATCAACGTGATGAAGGTCTTCGACCTCGTCTACATCATCGCGCCCGGCCCGGTGCAGGAGGACGCCACCGTACTGGCGACCCAGATGTGGCTGGTGTCCTTCGGCGGCGGCAACAACCAGGGCCTCGGCAGCGCGCTCGGCGTGCTCCTGCTGCTCCTGGTGATCCCCGCGATGGTGTTCAACGTCCGCCGTTTCCGAAGGAGTCAGTGATGAACGCGATCAGGCGGGGCCTGGGACACTGGCTCGTCCAGGCGTTCCTCGTGGTGATCGGGCTGATCTGGCTGACTCCGCTCGCGGGGCTGTTCGTGTCGTCGCTGCGGTCGGCGGAGGACACCGCGAAGGGCGGCTGGTGGACGGCGTTCGCCAACCCGGCGCAGCTCTCGTTCGACAACTACTCGGCGCTGCTGAAGAACGCGGGCATGACGCAGGCGTTCTGGAACACCGTGCTGATCTCGGTGCCGACGACCGTTCTCGTCGTCATCGTCGCGGCGCTCGCCGGGTATGCCTTCGCATGGCTGGACTTCCCGGGGCGGGACCCGCTGTTCCTGCTGGTCGTGGCGCTGCTGGTGGTGCCCGTGCAGATCGGGCTGCTGCCGGTCGCCAAGATGTTCGGGCAGCTGGGGCTGTTCGGCACGATTCCCGGTGTGGTTCTTTTCCACGTGGCCTACGGGCTGCCGTTCGCGGTGTTCCTGCTGCGGAACTACTTCGCCGAGATGCCGAAGGAGATGCTGGAGGCCGCCCGGATGGACGGCGGCAACGAGTGGCGGATCTTCACCCGGCTGGTGCTGCCGGTGGGGCGGCCGGCGATTGCCAGCCTCGCCATCTTCCAGTTCCTGTGGGTGTGGAACGACATGCTGGTGGCGTTGCTGTTCGCGGACACGTCGTCGCAGCCGTTGACGGTGGAACTGCAGTCGCAGATCCGGCAGTTCGGCAGCAACATCGACGTGCTGGCGCCGGGGGCGTTCCTGTCGCTGGTGGTGC
The DNA here is from genome assembly GCF_003236365.1 of Streptomyces sp. NTH33. Lineage (GTDB taxonomy): Bacteria > Actinomycetota > Actinomycetes > Streptomycetales > Streptomycetaceae > Streptomyces. The sequence continues at coordinate 339 of NZ_POTZ01000592.1, read as the reverse complement.
CGGTGGTCGTGTTCTTCGCCTTCCAGCGGCACTTCGTGCAAGGGGTGATGGCGGGGTCGGTGAAGTGAGGGGCGGGGGCCCCGCCCCCGCCCCCCACGGAAAGGTGGGTGGGCGAAGACTCAGGAGTCTTCGCCCACCCGCCTTTTTGTCCTTCTACGCCGACGCCGGCGGATACAGCGACCTCGGCAGCTGCGAGGCCGCCGGGGTGTCCAGGAGCCACAGGGTGCGGGCGCGGCCCTGCGCGCCCGCGGCCGGGGCCTGGATCTCGCCCGCGCCCGAGAGGGCCATGGCCACCGCGTTCGCCTTGTCCTCGCCCGCCGCCAGCAGCCAGACCTCACG
>NZ_POTZ01000591.1 GCF_003236365.1 Streptomyces sp. NTH33 | reverse complement strand
GCCCGCGCGCGGTGTTCCTACAGTCGAAAGCGTGAGCGCCACCCCCTCGGAACCATGACCACCACCGCCGGCGCCGCCCCGCCCAGGGGCGCCGCCGAACCCGCCCGGCCGCCGAAGCGGAACCGGTTCCTCGGCAGGGTGCCGGAAGGCTTCGCCACCTTCTTCGGCGCCCTGGGCCTGCTGTGCGCGCTGCTCGATCTCATCGCGCCGCTGCGCGTCCTGCTCCACCCGCTCGTCCGCGTCCTGGACCTGCTCCTGGTCCCGGTCAGCGCCAACCTCGCCTACGCCGCCTTCCTCTTCCTGCTGGCCGGCGCGACCGCCGCCCGCAAGAAGGTCGCCTGGTGGCTGGTCGTCGCCTACCTGGGCCTGGTGATCCTCGGGGACGCCGTGGGCCTGGCCGTCGGCGAGTACGCCGAGTCGGCGCCCTCCCTCGTCCTGTGCGGCCTCGCGCTGCTGGTGCTGATCGCGGCCCACGGGGAGTTCTACGCCGCCTCCCGCCGCGGCTCCTGGTGGCGGGCGCTCGCCGTGCTCGTCGCCGGGCTCGCGGCGGCGATCCTGGTCGGCTGGGGCCTGGTCGCGCTCTTCCCCGGCACGCTGCCGCCCGACCTGCACCTGGCGTGGTCCGCCAACCGGGTCATGGGCGGACTGGTCTCCGCCCGCGACTTCGACGGCCGGCCACCGCGCCCGGTGACCTTCCTGCTCGGCCTGTTCGGTGCGCTCGCCCTGCTCAACGCCGCCGCCACCCTGTTCCGCTCCCAGCGCCTGGAGGCGGCCCTGCACGGCGACGAGGAAGCACGCATCCGCGCCCTGCTCGAGGCCTACGGCGAGGACGACTCCCTCGGCTACTTCGCCACCCGCCGCGACAAGGCCGTCGTCTTCTCACCCAGCGGCAAGGCCGCCGTCACCTACCGCGTCGAGGCCGGCGTCTGCCTGGCCAGCGGCGACCCCGTCGGCGACCGCGAGGCCTGGCCGCACGCCATCGCCGCCTGGCTGGACGTGGCCCGCCGCTACGCCTGGACGCCCGCCGTCATGGGCGCCTCCGAGGAGGGCGCCACGGCCTACGCCCGCGCCGGACTCGGCGCCCTCCAGCTCGGCGACGAGGCCATCGTGCACGTCGCCGGGTTCGACCTCGACGGCCGGGACATGCGCGTGACCCGGCAGGCCGTGCACCGCGTCCGCCGCACCGGCGCCACCTGCCGCATCCGCCGGCACGCCACCCTCACCGACGCCGAGATGGAGGCGGTGACCGACAGGGCCGACGCCTGGCGCGACACCGAGACCGAACGCGGCTTCTCCATGGCCCTGGACCGCCTGGGCGACCCCGCCGACGGCGACTGCCTCCTGGTCGAGGCACTCGGCACCGACGGCCGGCTGCTCGCCCTGCTCTCCTTCGTGCCCTGGGGCCGCGACGGCGCCTCCCTGGACCTGATGCGCCGCGACCGCGCCGCACCCAACGGCGTCATGGAGTTCATGGTCGCCGAACTGTGCGCGGCCGCCCCGAGACTCGGCGTGCGCCGCATCTCGCTGAACTTCGCGGTGTTCCGCTCGGCGTTCGAGGAGGGCGCCCGCATCGGGGCCGGACCGGTGCTGCGCCTGTGGCGCCGGCTGCTGCTGTTCCTCTCCCGCTGGTGGCAGCTGGAGGCCCTGTACCGGTCCAACGCCAAGTACCACCCCGAGTGGTACCCGCGCTTCCTCTGCTACGGCGAGACCGCCTCCCTCGCCCGGATCGGCCTGGCCTCCGGCATCGCCGAGGGCTTCGTCTCCGTCCCCTCGCTGCGCAAGCTCCGGGGCAAGGGCCGCTCCGGGACCGGACCGCGTCCGGCCACCACCGAGGGCCTGCCCCCTCTGACGGCGCTCGGACCCGCCGAGGAGCGACGCGCCGGCCCCGGCGACCCGCTCGCCGGCCTGCCCGAGCAGGTCCGCGTCCGGCACGCCAAGCTCGACAGGCTGCGCGCGGCCGGCACCGACCCCTACCCGGTGGGCGTCGAGGCCCGCACCCGCACCCTCGCCGAGATCCGCGAGGGCGAGCAGGTCACCGTCGCCGGCCGCGTCCTGCTCGTCCGCGACCTCGGCGGCATCGTCTTCGCCGTCCTGCGCGACTGGTCCGGCGACCACCAGCTCGCCCTCACCCGCGACCGGACCGGACCGGCCGCCCTGGACCGCTTCACCGCCGACACCGACATCGGCGACCACCTCACCGCCACCGGCCGGGCCGGGAGGAGCGACAAGGGCGAGCCGACCGTGTTCGTCACCTCCTGGCGGCTGCTCGGCAAGTGCCTGCGCCCCCTGCCCGACAAGCGCCGGGGCCTGGCCGACCCCGAGGCCAGGGTGCGCATGCGCTACCTCGACCTGGTCACCAGCCCCGAGGCCCGCGAGACCGTCCGCATCCGCTCCACCGCCGTACAGGCCCTGCGCCGGGGACTGCTCGACCGCGGCTTCCTCGAAGTCGAGACCCCGATGCTGCAGCGGGTCCACGGCGGCGCCAACGCCCGCCCCTTCACCACCCACATCAACGCCTACCACCTCGACCTGTACCTGCGCATCGCCCCCGAGCTGTACCTCAAGCGCCTGTGCGTGGGCGGCCTGGAGAAGGTCTTCGAAATGGGCCGCACCTTCCGCAACGAGGGCGTCTCCCCCAAGCACAACCCCGAGTTCACCATGCTGGAGGCCTACCAGGCGTACGCCGACTACGACGTGATGCTCGGCCTCACCCGCGAACTGATCCAGGAGGCCGCCACCGCCGTCTTCGGCCGCCCGGTCGCCCGCAAGGACGGCACCGAGTACGACATCTCCGGGCCCTGGCCGGTCAAAACCGTGCACGACGCTATCTCCGAGGCGCTCGGGGAGGAGATCAGCCCCGGCACCGACCCGGCGACGCTGCGCCGGCACTGCGAGCGCGCCGGCGTGCCGTACACCGCCGACGACACCTCCGGCGAGATCCTCCTGGAGATGTACGAGCGGCTGGTGGAGGAGCGTACGCAGCAGCCCACCTTCTACAAGGACTTCCCGACCGACGTCTCCCCGCTCACCCGGCAGCACCGCACCGACCCACGGCTCGCCGAGCGCTGGGACCTCGTCGCCTTCGGCACCGAACTGGGCACCGCCTACTCCGAACTCACCGACCCCGTCGAACAGCGCCGCCGCCTCACCGCCCAGTCCCTGCTCGCCGCCGGGGGAGACCCGGAGGCGATGGAGCTGGACGAGGACTTCCTCGACGCCCTCGAATACGCCATGCCGCCCACCGGCGGACTCGGCCTCGGCGTCGACCGGCTGGTCATGTTCCTCACCGGCCTGACCATCCGTGAGACGCTGCCGTTCCCGCTCGTGCGCCATCGCTGAGGCCGCCGCGCCGCCGATCGGGGGCGCTGGGCCGGGCGGGTGCTTTCGTGCCGCCGTACCCGTGGAGCGGTGGCGGGCAGGTCACTGTTGAGTCATGCAGAAGGATCAGTTGCTCACGCGGCGCCGGGCGTTGTTCGCCGGGGCCGCCGCTCTCGGGGCGGCGGGAGCGGCCGGCACGGCCGGTCTGCTGCTCTCCGGCTCCTCCGGGCCCACTCCCGCCGCCCCGAGAGC
>NZ_POTZ01000590.1 GCF_003236365.1 Streptomyces sp. NTH33 | reverse complement strand
CCTTCCTCCTCCCCGACCACCCCGAACAGTGTGCGGGCCACGTCCGCGCCGAAGCCGTGCACGTCGTGGCTCATCGCGGACAGGGTCGGGTGGGTCAGCCGGCACAACTGGGAGTCGTCCCAGGCCAGCAGCGAGACGTCGGCCGGGACGCGCAGGCCCATCTCCGCGGCCACCGACAGCCCGGCGACCGCCATGATGTCGTTGTCTTGAAGTGCTCTCCCGGCGGGAGGCCGGGAGATTCCCTCCTACCTTGCGGTGGCGGGCTTGACGCCACGTGGGCGCCTGACGACTGCCCTTCCGGCAGCCGGGACGAGCGCGAGGCCCGTCCGGTACAGGTGCAGGATATTCCGGGCCGCGTTGTGGTCGGCGTTGCCCGACCAGCCGCAGCCTTCGTTCTTGCACACGAACACGGCCTGGGACTCCCGGCTGTCCGGCGTGGTGAAGCCGCAGGCCGAGCAGCGCCGGGAGGTGCCGGGGGCGGGAACCTTGTACAGGGCGCCGCCGAGGCGGGCGGCTTTGTACGTCAGCAGGGCGATGGTCCGGCCCCAGGCCTCGCCGCTGATGGAGCGGTTGAGACCGGACTTCTGCGCGACGTTCCTCCCCGGGTTCTCGATGGTGCCCCTGGCGCTTCTGGTCATATTCGTGATGGCCAGATCTTCCACCACGATCACGCCGTAGGTGCGGGCGAGTTCGGTGGTGGTCTGGTGCTGCCAGTCACTCGCCCTGCGCTTGGCTGTCGCGCGAAGGCTCGCGATCTGGTCGTAGGTCCGCTGAAGGCGGCGGGAGGCACGCTCCCCCCGCTTCCGGAAGCTGTTGCGGTGGGCGGCCCGCCGCTCCAACCGGAGCAGCCTGGCCTGTTCCTTGCCGGTCAGCCACTCGCCGTGGGTCCTGGTGGTTCCGTCCGAGAGGGCCAGGGGGACGGTGACGCCCAGGTCGATGCCGACCTCAGGCCCGGCGTGCGGCTCGGGAGTGTCCTCGAGGGTGGTCACACGGAAGGCGATGTGCCAGCCGAGCGCATCCTTCACCAGGCGGGCGCCGGTGATCCGATTTCCGGCGTCCGCCTTCTTGCCGACAGGCAGGTCCTTGGTCCAGCGGAACCGGACGCGGCCGACCTTGGGGATGTTGACCATGCCCCAGCGGCGGTGCACCCGCGTAATCTGCAGGTCACGCCCCTGCGGGATGTCCACGGACATCACCGACCGGAAGCGGGCCTTGAAGTTCGGCGCGTCGGCCCGCCCCTGCCAGCAATTCCTCCATGCCTGGAGGTACGTCCTCAGCACCGCCTGCGCGGCCTGGGCGGGCAGGGCGGCGAGCCAGCCGACCTCCTTGCGGGCTTGGCGGATCGCCGCATCGGCGGCGGCCAGCGTGCGCTTGCCCTTGGGCAGCAAGGTCCACCAGTCGTGCAGGAGGTTCCACGTCGCACGGGCGGCGTGCGCCTGAGCGTCGACGAGCCGGACCTGCGCAGGCGTCAGCGCCAGCCGGGCACGGTGCCCGAACCGCCGCTCCTTCTGCGCACGCTCCGTGGTCACTCGATCACATTAGCATTTAGTACGTGTCGCCACGCCAGAGCCCAGATCCTGATGTGAGCACCGGCCGTCACGTCGTCCACCACCTCCGTGCCCATTTGGTGTTCTTCACCAAGTGCCGGTGCGGCGCCCTCACCGACGCCGCGCTGAGGCGGTGCGAGCAGATCATGAAGAAGGTGTACGAGGACTTCGAGGCCGAGCTGAGGCAGTTCAACGGCGAGCATGACCACGTGCACCTGCTCGTGCACTACCCGCCCAAGGTCCAGCTCTCCAAGCTGGTCAACTCCCTCAAGGGCGTCTCCGCCCGGCTGCTGCGCAAGGAGTACGACGCCCACGTGCGCCGGCACCTGTGGGGCGGCCGCTTCTGGTCCGGCTCGTACTTCGCCGGGAGCTGCGGCGGGGCGCCGCCGACCGCCGTACGCCAGTACATCGAGGACCAGCAACGCCCGTGTGAGCCTCATGCCGCACAGTGATGCCCCGGCACTCCGCACCGGAACGCCGAGGAGGGATGCGCTTCGCCTCCGCCCCGAAGGGCGGAGCACTGCGCAAGGCCAAAGAAGAACTCGCACTCGCGCACGGCGCACGGCGCAACGCCTCACGGTGATCAGGCGACCGCCAGCGCCTCCACCAGCACCGGCGACACCTGCTCCACCTGCCAGGGCCGCGCCCCGTACCCCGCCAGGGCGGCGCCGACCGACTCGAGGTCGGCACTCCTCGGCGGCTCCCAGCAGAGCCGCCGCACCGCGTCCGGGGCCACGAGGTTCTCCTGCGGCATGTTCAGCCGCTCGGCCAGCGCGGACACCGCGGCCTTCGCGGCGGACAGCCGGGCCGCCGCCGCGGGGTCCTTGTCGGCCCACGCCCGGGGCGGCGGGGGCCCGGTCACCGGCTGTCCGGACTGGGGCAGCTCGGAGTCGTCGAGGGCCAGCGCCCGGTCGATCGCGGCCTGCCACTGCTCCAGCTGTCGCCGCCCCAGGCGGTGCCCGAAGCCGTTCAGCGCGGCGAGGGCGTGCACGTTCGCCGGAACGGAGAGCGCGGCCTGCACGATGGCCGCGTCCGGCAGCACCTTGCCCGGTGAGACGTCCCGCCGTTGGGCGATCAGGTCCCGGGCCTGCCACAGCTCCCGTACGACGGCGAGCTGCCGCCTGCGCCGCACCTTGTGCATCCCGGACGTGCGCCGCCAGGGGTCCTTGCGGGGCCCGGCCGGGGGTGCCGAGGCGATGGCGTCGAACTCCTGCAGGGCCCACTCCAGCTTGCCCTGCCGGTCGAGCTCCTTCTCCAGCGCGTCCCGCAGGTCGACGAGGAGTTCCACGTCGAGCGCCGCGTAGCGCAGCCACGGCTCGGGCAGCGGGCGGGTGGACCAGTCGACGGCGGAGTGGCCCTTCTCCAGGACGAAGCCGAGGACCCCCTCGACCATCGCGCCGAGCCCGACCCGCGGGAACCCGGCGAGCCGGCCGGCCAGCTCGGTGTCGAACAGGGCGGTGGGCGCCATGCCTATCTCGCGCAGGCAGGGCAGGTCCTGGGTGGCGGCGTGCAGCACCCACTCCACGCCGGACAGGGCCTGGCCGAGGCCGGACAGGTCGGGGCAGGCGGCGGGGTCGATCAGCGCGGTGCCGGCGCCCTCGCGGCGCAGCTGCACCAGGTAGGCGCGCTGGCCGTAGCGGTAGCCGGACGCCCGTTCGGCGTCGACGGCGACGGGGCCGGAGCCGGCGGCGAAGGCGGTGGCCACCTGGACGAGGGCGTCCGTGTCGGCGATGACGGGCGGTATGCCCTCGCGGGGCTCGAACAGCGGGATCGGCACCCCGGTGTCGATCGGCACCCCGGTGTCAGAGGATCCGCCGTCGTCCGGAGGGGCGCCCCCGGTGATGCGCAGTGAACTGTCTGCTGCGGTCTCTTGGGCGTCGGTCACCTGTCAAGGGTATCCGTGGATGGACGGCGCCCGCCGACGGAACGTTCCGTCGGCGGGCGCCGGGGGGTCGTAAACCAGTCAGGTCGAGGTCACGTCCGATTCACGACCGGCAGGGGGGAGGCGGCCAGGGCCTGGGGG
>NZ_POTZ01000058.1 GCF_003236365.1 Streptomyces sp. NTH33 | reverse complement strand
GCGCCGAGGCCCCCTCGGTGACCCCCCTGCACTTCGGCGAAACCCCCGACGAACGCAACCAGCGCCTGGGCACCTACGTGACGGTCGCCGGCCTGGTCCTGGTGGCGGGCCTGAGCGGAACGGCTGTGGCGGTACGGGACGCACGACGCCGACGTGGGCGCGTGGACGGTGCGTCATGACGAAGGTGATCGTCATCAGCTTCGTCCTGACGGCCGTGCCGGCAGAGGCCGGCTGCGTCAGGGCGGACCGCGTGCGAGCCTGGCGCGAAGCGCTCAACCCGTCCGCTCCGGACGTCCCGGACGCGGCCTTCGTCGTCGCCCGCCTGCTCTTCTTCTCCATGGCCGCCGTGATGCTCTTCCGGGGTTTCCGGCTCATGGCCGTCGCCGACAACGGAACTCTCGCACATCTCGATCATTCAACGGTGAGCGACAGCGGGCGTGTTGTCGCCGTGAGCATCATCCTTACGTGTGCAAGCTCGATGAGAGCTGCTTGGCAGACCTATGCAAACCGCTTTGTCCACTGGGGTGTTGAGGGTGTTTTGAGGCAAAGCGTGGTTGGGTCGGGATGTGCCGGTTGACTAGAGTGGTCAACGCGTTGTGAGGTGCGGCCTGCTTTGCGATCGTACGGAGAGCGACGGGCCGGCCTCAGTCGATGCGTACACGGGGAAACGGGGAGGTGCGCCGTGCTACCGGCGGACATGGTGGGAGGCGCGTCGGCTGCCAGGGCGGTGAATCTGGAGGCCGGCGGTGAGGCGCTGACCACGTTCATGAAGCGAGTGGACGCGGTTCTGCGCGACCTGGAGTCGTCGGCCGGCAACCCGAAGCGGGTGAGCGCGCAGACCATCCACCGCGCGTCGCTGAGCAGCGGTGGTGGCGTCTTCTCCGAGGCGCACGGCTTGTACGAGCAGTACCACGCCGTCCACGACAAGCTCACCAGCCTCTCCAGGACCCTGCATCTGCAGATCGAGGCGATCGGCATCGCGGTTCAGGGCGCGCATCGGGGCTTCGGCAACCTCGAAGAGGAGCAGCGGCGGCGTTTCTGGGAGATTCAGGCGGAGATCAGGGCGCTTCAGCCGGCGGATGAGCGCGAACACCGTACGGAGACGGCGGACTTCTGACGATGACTGACAACAAGCACACGTCAGACCTGGACCGGGTTTCTCAGCAGAACTCTTTCACGGACTTCGCCCGTGGCGTTGAGGAACGGCCTGGCGGTGGTGGGCTCTTCGGCGACCTCTTCTTCAACCCCATGCGTTCGGTGGTCGAGGCCACCCCGTACGGGAAGGCCATGCACGGCCGTACGAGCTTCGAGACCTACGACCTCAACCGGATGCTCGACCTGGTCGAACAGACGAATCCGGAGGATCTGGAGTCCTCCGGCAAGGCGTTGTGGGACGCGCGTGACGCCATCAAGGTTGCTGCCACGGAACTCAGCGGCCATATCGAGAACGTCCACTGGGTCGGAGAATCCGGCGAGGCCTTCCGCACATGGGGGCGTTCGCTCGTCATCAGCACACACGCGCTGAGTGACTTCGCCGGAGGGGCAGGCGATCAGATCACGGCTGCTGCCATGGGGCTGGCGTCCGTGCGCAGGGCCATGCCTCCTCGCGACCAGCGCACGGACCGGAAGGCCCCCAAGGACTTTTCCATGGCCGAGCAGGTCGGCAGCAACGACGCGTACACGGCGGCCGTTCAGGTGGAGAAGCACCGCCAAGAGGCGATCAACCAGATGAACCGGTTGTCGTCGTACTACTCGGTGTCGACGGAGCAGTTGAAGGACTGGCAGAGCAAGGCTCCCGAGTTCAAGGACATGCCCGACGTCGGGGTGCCCCCACCCGCGCCGGTGGCCTCCCATCCTTCCGGGCGCTCAGCACCGAGCGTGACCACGGCTACCGGACCGCATGCGGTGCCGGGCCACCATGCCCCGGGTGCTCCGGTCGATCACGCCGTTGGGCACAGCCCGGTCGACACTACGGCACCCATGCCACATGTCCCGGGAAGCGCATCGCATCCCGATGTGTCCGTCGGAACGAATACGGGGACGGACATCGACAGCGTCGGCACGCTGCCCCCGGCCTCGACCACACCTGCGACTGGCCACACCTCACCGGTTACGGGTACCCCAGGTGGAGGCCCGATCAATACCTTCGGTCCCAGTTACGGAACCCCGGTTCCCAATGGCATGCCGGGTAAGGGGGTAAGCGGAGCCGGAAGCGCCCGGACCCCCGCGTCCGCGCGGGGCCAAGGTCCCATGAACCAGATGGGCCGTGCCGCATCGACTGGCCAGTCGACCGCCAAGGGTCCCACGTCCGGGGGGAAACCGCCCCGGATGGGCGGGGGCGTCATGGGCGGCACCCCGCAGGCCGGTGGTCCGGCGGCGCCACGAGCCGGTGCCGGCCCGACCACTGGTGCCGGACGCGCGAACGGCGTGGTGGGGGGTCGCCCCACGTCTGCTGCCGGAACGCCGGCGAAGGGCGGGGCGAGGATTCCTCGAGGCACAGTCGTCGGGGCCGAGGGAGCGGCCAGCTCACGGACTGTTGCGAGTCGGCCGGGACAGCGTGGTGTCTTCGGCGTACCTGAGCCGGCGAGACGGCCCACCGCGGGCATGAGCGGCTCTCGCGGCGGCACGGCAGCCGAGGCCGTGACGGGCAGGCCGACCGCACGCAATTCCGCCGTCCGCACCGAGCGGAACGGCATGACACGAGGAGGTGCCGGCCTGGTTCGCGGGCCGGGCGATCAGGGGAAGCCCGAAGGCCGGCGCAGCACCGAGCGGTCGCAGCGCCCCGACTACCTGGTCGAGGACGAAGAGACGCACCTGCCCACCACACCGCGGCGTGATGTGCCGCCGGTCGTCAACTGAGCGCGAGCGAGGACACACAACCCATGAAGTCAGGGACCAGCCGACGAGCCGAGCGGGCTGCGCTCCTCAGGACACGTTGCGGGCGGCGAGCGCGTGCTGTGGGCGCGGTCGTCGGAGCCCTGGCCGCTGCGGGGCTGGGATTCGCCCCGAACGCCGCTGCGTACGACGCCCAGTCCCAGCAGTGGTACTTGGGGCCGATGCAGGCCGAGAAGATATGGAAGGCCAGTGACGGAGAGGGCATCAAGGTCGCGGTCATCGGCACCGGGGTCCACGCGGACACCCCGTCGTTGCGCGGGCAGGTCCTCACGGGCGTCGATGCCCTGGTCAAGGACGGACTTGCCACGGGCAGTGTGACTGACACGGATGACACCACCGGGCAGGGCACGACGGCGGCGGAACTGATCGCCGGCACTGGCAAGGGAGGCGGGATCAAAGGCCTTGCCCCCGGAGCGAAGATCATCCCGATTCGTGTGCCGCCCATCAAGCACGACGAGCTTCCCGACCCCAACTACCCTTTGGCCACTGCCGTCAAGGCCGCCGTTGACAGTGACGCGGACATCATCGACTTCACCATCGGCAACCAGTACGTGATCGGCACTCAGTTGGTCGGCGATGTGGCGTTCGACTATGCGGTGAAGAAGGGCGTGTTGATGATCGCGGGGGTCGGCGACAACGCCAAGGAAGGAAACAAACCGCAGTTCCCGGCTGCTTACAGGCATGTGGTAGGGGTGTCCGCGCTTGACGAAACCGGAACGGTGTCCAAGTCCTCCCAGTACGGCAACTACGTCGACTTGGCCGCCCCCGGAGTGGACATGCCGCGGTGGTGCGACACGAAGTTCCAGCAGTACTGCAAGGACGGAGGTGGCACAGCTGCGGCCGCCTCACTGACGTCCGCCTCGGCGGCCCTGATCTGGTCCGCTCACCCGAACTGGACAGCGAACCAAGTCCTGCGGGCCCTCATCGACACGGCAGGCCGCACCAAGTCGAAGGGCTATCCCAGCATGTACGTCGGCTACGGAGCCGTCCGCCCCCGTAAGGTCCTCGAAAACCCCGCCTACGACGCCGGCCCCGCGAACGTCAACCCCCTCGCGGCGGAGGACGGCGAAGAGACCGCGGGCGAGGGCAAGCCGTCCACTCCTGCATCAGCCTCGTCACAACCCGCCAGGAACGCTTCAGACGGCGAGACCTCGGCTGCAGGATCAGGTGCGGAACCGTCGAACGACAGCAACACACTCTGGATCGCGCTGGGCGCCGCCGCGGCAGCCGTCGTCATCGGCGGCGGGGGCTTCGCCGTCCTGCGGGCGCGCCGCGCCGGATGAGGACGCCGACCAGCCCGAGCCGCAGGCATCGCGAGCCCGTCGGACAGGGCTCGACAAAGACCGTGCTGAAAGGCACCGCACGCGTGCTCACCGCCCCCCGGCCGGTGAGCCGACACAGTTGGACCGGACAACAGACAGAGGAAGGACCTGCAGGTCATGGCTGACAAGCAGAAACTCGTAGACGACCCGGTAATCAAGCTGCAGAACGACATGTTCGCGAAGTTCGAAGGCATCCGGAAGCGTGTGCACGGGCTGCAGCAGGTCATCGACGGCCTCGAGGGGCAGTGGCAGGGCATCGGCCGGGCCGCGTTCGACCAGAAGCAGCGCAATATCAACGAGTCCCTGGTGGGCATCGGCCGGACTCTCACCGAGGTCATCGAGTCGATGACGAAGACGCGCAACATCAAGGACACCAAGGAAGACGCCGTGCGCGCGGAGGTGAACAAGATCGACGTCCGCGACGGCGCCCCCACGACTTCCCCCTTCAGCTCGTACTGAGACGGGCGGCTTCAGGGAGTCGGCTCCAGGGGGTCGGCTCCGGACAATCGGCTTCAGGGTACCGGCCGGCCGACCGGTACCCATCAGACACACACGAACGAGACGAGGCAGTCGGACATGGTCAACAACGCCGAGGGAATGAGCGTTTCCTACAGCGCGCTCGAGACGGCGGCCACCACGATCAGCAACGAGGCGCAGACGCTCAAGGAGGACCTGGACGAGCTCAAGCAGATGGTCGTGAAGAGCCTGCAGTACTGGGAGGGCGAGGCCCAGAGCGGCTTCGACGAGAAGCTGCGGAGGTGGGACAAGGACGCCAACGACATCCACACCGCTCTGACCGGCATCAGCAGGGTCGTGCGCACGGCCGGCGGTGACTACAAGGAGGGTGACAAGCAGGCCGCCAGCTACTTCCTCTAGGAACGGCGGCTCGGAGGTACCCCGGGGTGGGCGCGCACGGGAGGCGCCCACCCCCCACCGTGTGGCCTGGGAACCGTGACGTCAGCTTCCCTGGCAGCCGAGCTTCTCCATGGCCTTCGGGAAGTACGCCCGAAGGAAGTCCTCCAGCGCGTCGCGCCGCTCCGGCCTCTCCTTTGGGATCTCCTTCTGGAGTTGCACCAGCGCGACGAACTTGCGCTGCTCGCCCTGGTAGGTGCAGCGCGCCACCGCCATGGCTCCGTTGTCGGCGATTCTGGCGTCGTCGCCGATGTTGTCGGCGGGAGCAGGGTCGCCGAGCCGCGTCAGAGCCCGGCCCTGCACCTTGATGGGGTCCGTGTCCGTGGAGACGATGTCCCCCGAGAGGTGGACGACCAGCTTCTTGTCCACCGAGACACGGCAGCGCGGGCTCTCCGGGCCGGCGTCGTAGGAGCGCTGTGCGACCTCGTCGCCACTCGGCAGGAAAGGGGCCAGGCGGTCCGTGCCGACGGTCACGCCGCACACGTCGTCGGGGACCGCCAGGTCATGCGAGTCGGTGCAGCCTGCGGTGCCGATGAGAAGCATGGTCATGAGGGCAGCGGCGCGTCGTACGGTCACTGGTCGCCCGCCAGTCCCTGGGCCCGTCCATTGCCGTCGAACGCCGCACCGCTGATCTCGGAAGTGAGCGTGTACCTGTTGTTGCCGGTATGGTCCGGGTCGGCCTTCATCCACAAGTCGGTGAGCGCCTGCAACTGGTTCTCCCTCGCGGTGGACACCTGACCGTTCTGGCGGGCGTTCTCCTCGTCGACCAGCGGCACGAAGCCGTGAGGCGCGTGCCGCCCGCAGACGGGCATGAACACGCCATCAGCCTGGTGAGTGAAGCCGGCCCGGGGCCGACGTGTCATGTCTCAATCGTCCACCAACCCCACCTGCACCAACGGCCGCCCCTGCCGCCGCGACACGAACACGCCCCGGCCCGCCGGCATCGGACGCGGCCGTACGCCGCCGAGCAGGTCCCCCTCGCCCGGGTCGCCCGCGAGGACCACACCCTGGGCGCCGAGTTCCTTGATGCGCTGCATGAAGGCCTCGTAGCCGGAGCGGCTCGCGCCCGCCGTGGAGCGGGCGATGACGAAGCGGACACCGACGTCCCGGGCGAAGGGCAGCATCTCCGTCAGGACGGACAGCGGGTTGCCGCTCGACGTGGCGACCAGGTCGTAGTCGTCGACGACCACGTACACCGTGGGGCCGCTCCACCAGCTGCGGTCGCGCAGCTGCTCGGGCGTGACGTCCGAGGTCGGTGTGCGGCGCTGCATCAGGTCGGCCAGCGCGTCCATGTGGTGCTGCATCTGGTTCGACATGGGAACGTACTCCGCCAGGTGCGAGGACGGGGTCACCCCGAGCAGCGAACGGCGGTTGTCGATCACGAACAGCTTGCAGGAGTCGCCGGGACAGCGCTCCGTGATGCCCTTGATGAGCAGCTTCAGCAGGTTCGACTTGCCGGACTCGCTCTCGCCGAAGACGAGGAAGAACGGGTCCTGGTCGAAGTCCACGAACACCGGCTCGAGGTTGTCCTCGTCCAGGGCGAAGGAGACGCCCCGGTCCGGGAACCGGTCGCCCGGCGGCAGCTGGGCGGCGGAGAACCGGCGCGGCAGCAGACGGACCTCGGGCGCGCCGGGCTGCTCCCAGTGGCGCGTCACCTCGGCCGTCAGGGCCGTCGTCGCATCCGCCAGGTCCGTGTCGGAGGACAGGCCGTCGATCCGCGGGACCGCCGCCATGAAGTGCTGTTTCTGCGGCGTCTGGCCGCGCCCCGGCACGCCCGTCGGCACGTTGGCCGCGACCTTGCGGTCGAACTCGGAGTCCATGGGGTCGCCCAGCCGCAGCTCCAGGCGGTTCATCAAGTGGTCCTTCAGGTTCGAACGGACCTCCATCGACCGCGAGGCGGTGAGGACCAGATGGATGCCGTAACCGAGGCCGCGGGCCGCGATGTCGAGGACCAGCGGCTCCAGTGCCTCGTAGTCCGTGCGGAAGTTGCCCCAGCCGTCGATCACCAGGAACACGTCGCCCCACGGCTGGTCGGCGACCGAGATGTCGCCCCGGGCACGGCGGCTGCGGAACTCGGCGATGGAGGAGATGCCCGCGGTGCGGAAGTACTCCTCGCGCCGGGTCAGCACGCCGTACACCTCGGCGGCCGTGCGCCGTACCTTCTCCGGGTCCAGTCGCGAGGCCACGCCGCCCACGTGCGGCAGGCCCGCGACGGCGGACATGCCGCCGCCACCGAAGTCCAGCCCGTAGAACTGCACCTCGTGCGGGGTGTGGGTCAGGGCGAACGACGCGATCAAGGAGCGTGCCAGCGTCGACTTGCCGGACTGCGGACCGCCGAGGATCTGCATGTGCCCGGCCGCGCCCCCGAAGTCGACCCAGAGCGGGTCCCGCCGCTGCTCGTAGGGTTTGTCGACGATGCCGACCGGGACGACCAGCCGGCCCGCGCCCTCGTGACCCGGCTGGGTCAGGCCGCGGCCGGGCACCGGGGCGAGCCCGGGCAGCAGCGAGTCGAGCGACGGCGGGCTGTCCAGCGGGGGCAGCCACACCTGGTGCGCGGCCGGGCCCTGGGCCTCCAGCCGTCGCACGACCACGTCGAGCACGGTGTCCGCGAGCGCGTCGTCCTTCTCGTCGCGCTTCGGCTCCTCACGCTGCCGCGGCACCGGCACGTACTGCACCGGGACCTCGGCCGCCGTGAACAGCACCGGCCTGCGGTCGACCGGGAGCGGCCCGCCGAGCGCGGCCGCCTGCTCGGAACTCGTGCGGTACACGCCGGAGACGTACGCGGCCTTGAAACGCACCATCTCGTCGGTGCCGAACTTCAGGAAGCCGGAGCCCGGGACGTTCGGCAGCTCGTAGGCGTCCGGGACACCGAGGGCCGCCCGCGACTCGGCGGCGGAGAACGTGCGCAGACCGATCCGGTACGACAGGTAGGTCTCCAGCCCGCGCAGCCTGCCCTCCTCCAGTCGCTGCGAGGCGAGCAGCAGGTGCACGCCCAGCGACCGGCCGATGCGGCCGATCTGGACGAACATGTCGATGAAGTCCGGCTTCGCCGTCAGCAGTTCACTGAACTCGTCGATCACCAGGACGAGTGAGGGGATCGGCTGAAGCGGTGCGCCGGCCGCGCGCGCCTTCTCGTAGTCGTGGATGTTGGCGTAGTTGCCCGCGTCGCGGAGCATCTCCTGGCGGCGGTTGAGCTCACCGCGGATCGAGTCGCCCATGCGGTCGACGAGCGTGAGGTCGTCGGCGAGGTTGGTGATGACGGCCGCGACGTGCGGCATCTGGGCCATGCCCGCGAACGTCGCACCGCCCTTGAAGTCGGCGAGAACGAAGTTGAGCGTCTCGGAGGAGTGGGTCACGGCCAGGCCGAGGACCAGGGTGCGCAGCAGCTCCGACTTGCCGGAACCGGTCGCACCCACGCACAGGCCGTGCGGGCCCATGCCCTCCTGGGCCGCTTCCTTGAGGTCGAGCATCACGGGCCGGCCGCCCTCGCCGACACCGATCGGTACCCGCAGCCTCTCGGCCTGCGCACGCGGCCGCCAGGTGCGCTTGGGGTCGACGGAGGCCGCGTCGCCCAGGTTCAGCAGGTCGGTGAACTCCAGGTTGGCGAGCAGCGGTTCGTCGTCGTCCCCGCCCGACGCGACCCGCAGCGGCGCCAGTTGCCGGGCCAGCGCCTCCACGGCCTCGTACGACAGGACGTCCGGCGCCCCCTCGTAGACCATGCCGTGGGCGGACTCCAGCCGCAGCTCGTCCGGACGCACCACGACGGAGAGGTCCCCGCGCCCGGAGGCGAGCTCTCCGGGCACGACCTCCAGGACCGTCACTCCCTGCAGACCCTCGGGGGCGGCCAGCAGGGACGTGGGCGGCAGGGAGACGCCGTCGAGCACGATCACCAGATGCGGCTGCTCGGGAACGGGGGGTCCCCCCGGGTGGAAGCGCGGCCGGCCCTGGAGGCGAGTGCTGAGCAGGTCCTCCAGCTCCACCGGGTCGGTCGTGATCAGACGCCGGCTGCCCGCGCCGTCCGCGACGCCCGGGGCCTGGCTGTGCGGCAGCCACTTGGCCCACTCCCATTCCGGTGCGGCGTCCCGGTGGGCGGCGACGGCGACGAGCATGTCCTCGGGGGAGTGCAGCGAGACGAGGGAGCCGACGAGGGCACGGGTCATGCCGTGTACGGTCGTCGGCTCGCCGCTGACCGTCACGTGGTAGAAGGCGCGCAGCGAGACCGCCATGGGCAGGTCCTCGAGCGTGCTGTGGGCGGCGAGGAAACGCTGCATCGCCCCCGCGGTCAGCGGCTCCAGCTGGTCCACGGGAGCGGTCTCCGGCGGGACGAGGGGAGCGGCCAGGGCCTGCGGGCCGAGACCCACGCGCACCTGCCCGAAATCCTCGTCGCCGGTGCGCCTCTCCCACACCCTGCTGCCCTCGGCGACCAGCGCCCACAGCTGTTCGGGTGAGGGGTGCAGGTAGTACTGGGCGTCGCGCTGGGCTCGCGCGGCGTCCAGGGCCGTGCGCCGGGTCTGCGACAGGTACCGCAGGTAGTCGCGGCGGATGTCGGCCATCTGCCCCTGGTTGCCGCGGCGGTAACGGACCAGCATGGAGACGCCCATGGCGATGGTGGAGGCAATCATCACCATCCCCATGATCTTCATGAAGGGCTGGGCCTGCGGGTTGAAGAAGAACACCACCGAACCGCCCATGCCGAGCATGGGCAGGAGCTGCATCAGGGCACCTTCCTGCTGCCCGCGCGGCAGTTCCGGCGGGGGCTGCAGCACGATCTCGTCCGTGGGTACGTCCTTCGGCAGTGCCCGCGGCGGACGCTTGACGACGATATGGCTCACTGCGCACCGATTCCCTTGCCCGACCGAGGAGTTCCGTCCGCCGCCCCGTGTCGGGCGGACGCCGATCGCGAACCGCGATCCTACTGACAACCGCCGGCACCGGTGGGCGGTAGGGTGCCGGGTGAGACGTGTGAGCGGTTGCGGGCCGCCCTGATGAAATCGGGTCATTCACGACGTTCGAAGCGAGTGTCTCCGGCACCTTCCGGATGAGGCGGCGCAGCCGACCCCGGCAGTGAGTCAGGCGCCGCACGAACTCCCACCGGAACGTACACATGATTTTCACGGTCGGGCGTGCGCGGCGGTGTGCCGGCCGGCCCCACCACCAACGAGGGGGAGCAGCAGGTGAGCATGACGGCCTCCGTGTCAGCCGGGACGAACGCCGGACCGGGCACCGGAGCCCCTTCCGGGGCGGGCACCGGGTTCGGCTTCTGCCGGGTCACGATCGTGGCGCCCGACAGCCGCATCGACGTGGCGTTGCCCGACGACGTACCGGTCGCGGACCTGTACCCGGAGATCCTGCGGCTCGCCCGGCAGAGCCCCGCCGAGGGCGCGCCTGTGGGGTACCACCTCGTGCGCCGCGACGGCACCGTTCTCGACGGCTCCCGCTCCTTCACGGCGCAGCGCATCCTCGACGGAGAGCTGCTCACCCTGCGCCCGTTCGCCGAGTCGCTGCCGCCCGCCGTCTTCGACGACGTCTCCGAGGCGGTGGCCTCCGCCGTCACCCGCGACCGGGCGCTGTGGAACGGCGAGCTGACGCGGGCGGCCGGCCTCGTCGCGGGCGGCGTCCTGCCCGCGCTGCTGGCGTTCGTGGCCTGGAGCTCGCAGATCCGCCACGACATGCACAGCCTTCAGGGCGTCCTCGCCGCCGTCACGGGAGTGCTCCTGACCGCCATCGCGTGCGTACGCGCGCGGGTGTACGACGACCGGGGCTCCGCGGTCGCCCTGGGCCTGGGCGCACTGCCGAACATCGCCGTGGCGGGATCCGGTCTGCTGCCGCTCGCCGACGGGCAGGGCATCGGAAGGCTCCAGTTCCTGCTCGCCTGCGCGGCGGTCCTGCTCGCCTCCGTCGTGCTCACCCTGGTCTCGCCGGGAGGTGACGGCCCCTTCGTGGCGTTCGTCTTCGCCTCGGCAGTCGGGATGATCACCACGTTCATCGGGATCCTCACCGGCCTCGGGCCCATCGAGACGGCCGCCGTCTGCGCCCCGCTCGCCGTGGGCGCGCTGGCCTTCCTGCCCGGACTGTCCGTGCGCTTCGCACGGCTGCCCATCGGCTTCGACGCGCCCGCCCCCTCGCGCGGCGCCTACTCGGAGGACGAGCCGAACGCGCACGAGCCCGTGGACGCCGAGCGCATCGCGGCGCAGGCCCGCCGCGGCCACGAACTGCTCGTCGGCCTCGTCGGCGGCTGTGCGCTCGTCTCGGTGGGCGCGTCGGTCGTCCTCGGCTTCTCCAGCAACGTCTGGGCCCAGCTCCTGGCGTTCGCGACCGGAGTGGCGATGCTCATGCGCGCCGGCCTGTTCCGCTACACCGCCCAGGTCGCCGCCACCCTGGCCGCGGGCCTGACCGCCCTCGCCTTCCTCGGCGTCGGCCTCGCGCTGCACCCGCCCGTGGCGTACGTGCGCGACGCGCTGCAGGGCGACACCACCGCCCTCGACATCCGCAGCGTCTGGCTCGTGGCCGCCGTCGGCGCGGCCGCCGCCCTGGTCACCGCCATCGGCCTGATCACTCCGCGCCGCGGCGTCACCCCTTTCTGGGGCCGCTTCCTGGAGATCGCGGAAAGCTTCGTCCTGCTCACCCTGGTGCCGCTGGCCCTGGCCGTGTTCGACGTGTACACGGCAGTGCGCGCGATGACCGGCTGAGTCCCCGGCCGCGGACGAGCCGGGCCGCGACAAGAGGTGACGGGGGGCGGCACGCGCGCGTGCCGCCCCCCGTCACCTCCGCGCGCTCCTCACTCCTGCGCCGGACCTCCGTCGCGCGGCGCCGGCTCCAGGTCGAACTCCCCGTCCCGGGCGCCCAGGACGAACGCCCGCCACTCCGCCTCCGTGTAGCGGAGCACCGTGTCGGGGTCGAGGGAGGAACGCATGGCCACGGCGCCGTCGGGAAGGTAGGCGATCTCGACGCGCTCCTCGTGCTCCTCCGTGCCCGGCGCGCAGTGCCACTCCACACCCGAGATGTCGAGGGCGTACAGCTCGTCGCGCTCCCGCTCCTTGCGTGCCTTGATCTCCGCTTCCGTCTCCGCCATGCGCGGCGACCCCTTCCAGACGTGTCCCTACGGTGTCGGCGCTCACCCTAGTGGCCGGCCCCTCCCCACCAGGAACGCCTGCCGGACCGCGGCAAAAGGGCCCGCCCCGGCCTGGTACTCTGACTGGCGGCCGTTTGTGTACGCACCCCCGGACGCCATCCGCAGGTGACCCTGCAGGCCCTGGAGGCCGCGCCCAGCGGATCCCCGCCTCCCGAGTAACGGAAGCTCCCCCGAGAAGAAGACCGGGGGCACTCGGTGGCAACCCACAGACCATGAGGAGTACCCGTGTCGCTCGACGCCGCCACGAAGAAGCAGATCATCGCCGAGTTCGGTACCAAGGAGGGTGACACCGGCTCCCCCGAGGTCCAGGTCGCTCTGCTCTCCCGTCGGATCTCCGACCTGACCGAGCACCTCAAGACCCACAAGCACGACCACCACTCCCGCCGTGGTCTGCTGATCCTGGTCGGTCAGCGCCGTCGCCTGCTGCAGTACCTCGCCAAGAAGGACATCCAGCGCTTCCGTGCGCTGGTCGACCGCCTCGGCATCCGCCGTGGTGCGGCGGGCGCCAGGTAAGACGCCGTGAAGGGAGCGGTTCCCGTAGGACAGGGGCCGCTCCCTTTGCCGTACGCAGGGACGTACCCAGGGAAACGTGCGGACTGTCACTGCCGCTTTGTAGTGTGGTAGCAGAACGCACAGAGCACAACGCGCACAGCGCGACGCACGACGTATGACGCCGCGTGATACGGCCCGCCCGTAAGGGGTACGACCTCATCACGCCCGACGAACGAGGAGAAGCGCACCCCGCCGCCGGTCCTCGGTAGTGGCCCCCGGGGGAAGGATCCCGGGTGCTTCGATCGAAGACCGGCCCGCACCAGACGGAGCGCTTCTCCGCCACCGTCCCCCGCCACACGGGCGAGAGGGACGAGGACGAGGAGAAAACACTAGTGGAGAACGAGACCCACTACGCCGAAGCCGTGATCGACAACGGCTCCTTCGGCACCCGCACCATCCGCTTCGAGACGGGCCGCCTGGCCAGGCAGGCCGCCGGCTCCGCCGTGGCGTACCTGGACGACGACACCATGGTGCTGTCGGCCACCACCGCCTCCAAGCAGCCCAAGGACCAGCTCGACTTCTTCCCGCTGACGGTCGACGTCGAGGAGCGCATGTACGCGGCCGGGAAGATCCCCGGTTCCTTCTTCCGCCGCGAGGGCCGGCCGTCCGAGGACGCGATCCTCACCTGCCGCCTGATCGACCGCCCGCTGCGCCCGTCCTTCAAGAAGGGCCTGCGCAACGAGATCCAGGTCGTCTGCACGGTCATGGCGCTCAACCCCGACCACCTGTACGACGTCGTGGCGATCAACGCCGCGTCCGCGTCCACGCAGCTGGCCGGCCTGCCCTTCTCCGGCCCGATCGGCGGCGTCCGCGTCGCGCTGATCCGCGGTCAGTGGGTCGCGTTCCCGACGCACACCGAGCTCGAGGACGCCGTCTTCGACATGGTGGTCGCCGGCCGCGCCCTGGAGGACGGCGACGTCGCGATCATGATGGTCGAGGCCGAGGCCACCGAGAAGACCGTCAAGCTGGTCGAGGGCGGCGCCGAGGCCCCCACCGAGGAGGTCGTCGCCGCCGGACTGGAGGCCGCGAAGCCCTTCATCAAGGTGCTGTGCCGCGCCCAGTCGGACCTCGCCGCCAAGGCCGCCAAGCCGACCGGCGAGTTCCCGATCTTCCTCGACTACCAGGACGACGTCCTGGAGGCGCTCACCGCCGCCGTCCGCCCCGAGCTCGCCCAGGCGCTCACCATCGCCGGCAAGCAGGAGCGCGAGACGGAGCTGGACCGCGTCAAGGGGCTGGCCGCCGAGAAGCTGCTGCCCGAGTTCGAGGGCCGCGAGAAGGAGATCTCCGCCGCGTACCGCTCGCTGACCAAGACCCTGGTCCGCGAGCGCGTCATCAAGGAGAAGAAGCGCATCGACGGCCGCGGTGTCACCGACATCCGCACCCTGGCCGCCGAGGTCGAGGCCATCCCGCGGGTGCACGGCTCCGCGCTGTTCGAGCGTGGCGAGACCCAGATCCTGGGCGTCACCACCCTCAACATGCTCCGCATGGAGCAGCAGCTGGACACCCTCTCCCCGGTGACCCGCAAGCGCTACATGCACAACTACAACTTCCCGCCGTACTCCACCGGTGAGACCGGCCGCGTCGGCTCCCCCAAGCGCCGCGAGATCGGCCACGGCGCCCTCGCCGAGCGCGCGCTGGTGCCGGTGCTGCCCGCGCGCGAGGAGTTCCCCTACGCGATCCGTCAGGTCTCCGAGGCCCTCGGGTCCAACGGCTCGACCTCCATGGGCTCGGTCTGCGCCTCCACCATGTCGCTGCTGAACGCCGGTGTGCCGCTCAAGGCCCCCGTCGCCGGCATCGCCATGGGCCTGATCTCCCAGGAGATCGACGGCGAGACGCACTACGTCACGCTGACCGACATCCTCGGTGCCGAGGACGCCTTCGGCGACATGGACTTCAAGGTCGCCGGCACCAAGGAGTTCGTCACCGCCCTCCAGCTCGACACCAAGCTGGACGGCATCCCGGCCTCCGTGCTGGCCGCGGCCCTCAAGCAGGCCCGCGACGCCCGCCTCCACATCCTCGACGTGATGATGGAAGCGATCGACAGGCCGGACGAGATGTCCCCGAACGCGCCGCGGATCATCACCGTCAAGATCCCGGTCGACAAGATCGGCGAGGTCATCGGCCCCAAGGGCAAGATGATCAACCAGATCCAGGAGGACACGGGCGCCGAGATCACCATCGAGGACGACGGCACCATCTACATCGGCGCCGCCGACGGCCCGTCCGCCGAGGCCGCCCGCGCCACGATCAACGGCATCGCCAACCCGACGATGCCCGAGGTCGGCGAGCGCTACCTCGGTACGGTCGTGAAGACGACCACCTTCGGCGCGTTCGTCTCCCTGCTCCCCGGCAAGGACGGTCTGCTGCACATCTCGCAGATCCGCAAGCTGGCCGGCGGCAAGCGCGTGGAGAACGTCGAGGACGTGCTCGGCGTGGGCCAGAAGGTCCAGGTCGAGATCGCCGAGATCGACTCCCGCGGCAAGCTCTCCCTCGTCCCCGTGGTCGAGGGCGAGGAAGACGGCGACGACAAGAAGGACGACGCCGACAAGTGACGTCCCGTGGCTTCAAGGCGACGGCCCGCACCTCCTCGGAGGCGCGGGCCGTCGCCCGTACCCAAACCCTCATCAAGGGCACCAACGGCATCGGCACGGTCCGCAGGACCACCCTCCCCGGCGGACTGCGCATCGTCACCGAGACCCTGCCCTCCGTGCGCTCCGCCACCTTCGGCATCTGGGCGCACGTCGGCTCCCGCGACGAGACCCCGACCCTGAACGGCGCCACCCACTACCTGGAGCACCTGCTCTTCAAGGGCACCTCCCGCCGGTCCGCACTGGACATCTCCGCCGCCCTCGACGCCGTCGGCGGCGAGATGAACGCGTTCACGGCGAAGGAGTACACGTGTTACTACGCGCGCGTGCTCGACACCGACCTGCCGCTCGCCATCGACGTCGTCTGCGACATGCTCACCGGCTCGCTGATCCTCGAGGAGGACGTCGACGTCGAGCGCGGCGCGATCCTCGAAGAGATCGCCATGACCGAGGACGACCCCGGCGACTGCGTGCACGACCTGTTCGCGCACACCATGTTCGGCGACAGCCCCCTCGGCCGCCCCGTCCTCGGCACCGTCGACACGGTCAACGCCCTCACCGCCGACAGCATCCGCCGCTTCTACAGGAAGCACTACGACCCCACCCACCTGGTCGTCGCCTGCGCCGGCAACATCGACCACGCCAAGGTCGTACGCCAGGTCCGAGCCGCCTTCGAGAAGGCCGGCGCCTTCGGAAACGGCCAGGCCGACCCCGTCGCCCCGCGCGACGGCCGCCGCACCCTGCGCACCGCGGGCCGGGTCGAGCTGCAAAGCCGCAGGACGGAGCAGGCCCACGTCGTCCTCGGCATGCCGGGCCTCGCCCGCACCGACGACCGCCGCTGGGCCCTCGGCGTACTGAACACCGCCCTCGGCGGCGGCATGTCCTCCCGCCTGTTCCAGGAGGTCCGGGAGAAGCGAGGCCTGGCCTACAGCGTGTACTCCTACACCTCCGGCTTCGCCGACTGCGGCCTGTTCGGCGTCTACGCCGGCTGCCGCCCGAGCCAGGTGCACGACGTCCTGCGGATCTGCCGCGACGAACTCGACCACGTCGCCCACAACGGCCTGACCGACGACGAGATCGGCCGCGCCATCGGCCAGCTCCAGGGCTCCACCGTCCTCGGCCTGGAGGACACGGGTGCGCTGATGAACCGTATCGGCAAGAGTGAACTGTGCTGGGGCGAGCAGATCTCCGTCGACGACATGCTGGCCAGGATGGCGGCGGTCACGCCGGACGAGGTCCGCGAGGTCGCCCGGGACATCCTGGGACAGCGCCCGTCGCTGTCGGTCATCGGCCCGCTCAAGGACAAGCAGGCCGCGCGCCTGCACGACGCGGTCGCCTGACCGCTCGAGGCCGTACAACCCTCCGGTCAACCCCTGGTCGTAAGGAAGCAAGAGATGAGCAAGCTGCGCGTGGCGGTCCTCGGTGCCAAGGGCCGGATCGGGTCCGAGGCGGTACGGGCGGTCGAGGCCGCCGAGGACATGGAACTGGTCGCCGCCCTCGGCCGGGGCGACCAGCTGGAGACCCTCGCCGAGACCGGCGCCCAGGTGGCGGTCGAGCTGACCACCCCCGCCTCGGTCATGGACAACCTCGACTTCTGCGTACGGCACGGCATCCACGCCGTCGTCGGCACCACCGGCTGGACCGACGAGCGCCTCGCCCAGCTGAAGGACTGGCTCGCCCAGTCCCCTCGAACGGGTGTGCTCATCGCCCCGAACTTCTCCATCGGCGCCGTGCTCACCATGAAGTTCGCGCAGATCGCCGCGCCGTACTTCGAGTCCGTCGAGGTCGTCGAGCTGCACCACCCGAACAAGGTCGACGCCCCCTCCGGCACCGCCACCCGCACCGCCCAGCTCATCGCCGAGGCCCGCGCCAAGGCCGGCTCGGCCCCCGCGCCGGACGCCACCGCCACCGCCCTGGACGGCGCCCGCGGCGCCGACGTCGACGGCGTACCCGTCCACGCCGTGCGTCTGCGCGGACTGCTCGCCCACCAGGAGGTCCTGCTGGGCGGCGAGGGCGAGACACTCACCATCCGCCACGACTCGCTCCACCACAGCAGCTTCATGCCGGGCATCCTGCTCGGTGCGCGCCGCGTGGTGACCACTCCGGGCCTGACCTTCGGCCTGGAACACTTCCTCGACCTCAACTGAGCCCTGAGCGAAACCGAAGCCCGAGCCCCTCATGCGCGCGAAGATCACCTACCTCGTCACGGCCGCCGTCCTGGTCTTCTACTTCGTCCTGGTCGGCAGCCGCGGCGTCCTGCTCATCCAGTCCGGCACGCCCGTGACCGTCGCCTTCGGGATCGCCGTACTGATCCTGCCGGTGATCGGCCTGTGGTTCCTGTGGAAGAACACCCAGTTCGTCCGCCGGGCCAACCAGCTCGCCGCCGAGCTCGACGCCGAAGGGGGCCTGCCCGTCGACGACCTGAAGCGCACGCCCAGCGGACGCGTCGACCGTGACTCGGCCGACGAGGCCTTCGCCCGGCGCAAGGCCGAGACGGAGGCGGCCCCCGACGACTGGCGCACCTGGTTCCGCCTCGCCGTCGCCTACCACGACGCCCGCGACACCCCGCGCGCCCGCAAGGCGATGCAGCGGGCGATCGCCCTGCACGACGGCAAGCGGCCGCTCGGGGCCGCCTGACGCCCGGCGCACCCCGTGCATACCGCGATGGGCCCGATCCGCACCTCCGCGGACCGGGCCCACCGGCATGCCGTCGGCCGGGCCTCAGCGGCCCCTGTTCTCCTCCGCCCAGGCCTCCACCGAGTCCGCGGCCCGGTCGAACGCCGCCAGACGGCCCAGGAAGTCGGCGTTGTGGGTGGTCAGCAGCGGCGGCAGGTCCTGCGACCCACGGCCCCTGCGGCTGAGCACCAGCGCCTGCCCCTGCACCGTGCGCGGCAGGCCCAGCCAGCGCACCGGCTGCTGCACGGTCCGTACCCCCGCCACCTGAGCCCAGGGCGTCGTACGGGTGACGAGGAGGCTCACATGGCGCAGCCCGCGTGCGCTGACCCACACACCCATGCGCAGCAGCCGCAGCGCGCCGGCGATCACGGCCAGGGCGAGGCCGAAGCAGACACCGGCGGAGGACAGTGTGGAGGTGAGCGCGGTCACGACCCCCGCGAGCAGCATGAACGAGGCGAACAGCAGCAGGAGGGCGGCCGCCCCCACCCGGCACGGTCCGGGCCGGTAGGGGCGCCGCCAGCGCTCGCGGTCGTCGAACGGCAGCGCGACATCCTCCGCTGCGTCGAACGCGCGGTCGGCCGTCAGGAAGGGCAGGGGCACGGCTGGTCCTCACTCAATCCACGCAAGAGCTGTGCCGTGAGGTTATCCGTACGTGTCCATGCCCACCACCGGTGGGGGGCCGAGGGAGACTCAGCGCCCGTGGGACACCTGGGACTGCTGTGTCTCGGCGGGGGAGTGGGTGATGGTCAACGCGGGCATCCCCAGGACCAGGGAACCCATCAGCGCCGCGACGATCGTCAGGCCCAGCAGACACCGCCCGGCTATCCGGCCGGCGGACGCGGGCTCGGGGGGCGGGGGAGTGACATTGCTGCGGAACCTGTCGGCTTCGGCGACAAAGGCGAACGGGACGGGCTCGCGCCGACGTGGCATCGAGGGTACGGCTCCTTTCGGGGTCGAACTGGGATGTCTCACCCATACGGACGACCGAGTGTCCCAAAAGGTGCCCGGTTCCCCGAAATCACAGTTCTTCGCCGAAGATGTCGCGTCCCGGCACCGAACGCCCCGATGTCAGAGGCGGCCCGTAGAGTGGGCGCCGCACGAGAGACGTGAAGGAAGGGACCCTCCGAGCCGTGACCGACACCCCCGCCGACGACCTGAAACCCAGTTTCCGCAGCGATGTCACCGTTGAGCTGGTCAAGCACACCGCGTCGGACGCCGACGTGCTGTTCGCGGCCCGTGTCTCGACCGTCGGCGAGCAGTCCCTGGACGAGCTGAACAAGGACCCCGAGCGTTCCAAGGGCCTGATCAACTTCCTGATGCGGGACCGCCACGGCAGCCCCTTCGAGCACAACTCGATGACGTTCTTCATCAGCGCCCCGATCTTCGTCTTCCGCGAGTTCATGAGGCACCGCGTCGGCTGGTGCATCGCAGGTGACACAGAGATCACCCTCGAGAGCGAGGGTGGCCATCTGCGGCGGCGTACCATCGCCGAGCTCCACAAGCTCTGGCACATGGGTGTCGAGGACCGGCTCCCGCACTCCGCCGGCGGCGTGACCTGGCACAGCCGGGCCGGCAAGTGGATGGCGCAAGTGCGACGCGGCGGAACCAACCACTATCTCGGCCTTTACGAGAACCGTGAGGCGGCCGAGTCCGCCGTCGTCGAATTCCGCGAGCAGCACCCGAGCACCCGTCTCCGCACACTCGAGTCCGTCCGGCGCAACCACGTGCGCTGTTACGACGAGGAGACCCTTCTCGCGCAGCGGGCCAGGATCGTCGACGTGATCCAGTCCGGCGTGAAACCCCTGATCAAGGTAACCACGGCGACAGGGAGAACGCTCCGCTGCACGGTCGATCACGCGGTATTCACCCCCGAGGGCTGGCGCAAGGCGGGCGAGCTCGCGGTCGGTGATGCGGTCATGGCTGCGGGCACGGCCCCGCGTCCCTCCCAGGCGCTTGTCCCGCCCAGTCTGCGGCGCGGCATCGGTGTGTGGACCGCCATGCAGCGGCAGCGGTTGATCAAGGAGACCGACGCCTGTCACCTCTGCGGGCAGGACTTCCCCCGTGAACAGCTCGCCCTCGACCATGTCGTCCCGGTGGCGGGCGATCTGACCCGGGCTCTCGACGAGAAGAACCTCGCTCCGGCCTGCGAACCCTGCCACACGGCGAAGAGTGCGGACGAACAGGCACTGGCTCAGCGTGGCGGCAAGATCGCCAAGGCCGTTCCGGACGTGATCACCGCCATCGAGGACAACGGTGAGGAGATGACGTACGACCTCTCCGTCGAGGGTCCCTGGCACAACTTCCTCGCGAACGGCATCGTCGTGCACAACTCCTACAACGAGGAGTCAGGCCGGTACAGGGAACTCCAGCCGGTTTTCTACGTCCCCGACGAGTCCCGCAAGCTCGTGCAGGAGGGACGTCCGGGCAAGTACCGGTTCGTCGAGGGCACGCAGGCCCAGCAGGAACTGGTCGGCCAGGTCATGGAGGACTCCTACCGGGAGGCGTACGAGGCCTACCAGCAGATGCTGGCGGCCGGTGTCGCCCGCGAGGTGGCCCGTTCGGTCCTGCCGGTCGGTCTGTTCTCGTCGATGTACGCCACCTGCAACGCCCGCTCGCTGATGCACTTCCTCGGCCTGCGCACCCAGCACGAGCTGGCCAGGGTGCCCTCCTTCCCGCAGCGGGAGATCGAGATGGTCGGCGAGAGGATGGAGGCCGAGTGGGCGAAGCTCATGCCGCTGACCTACGCCGCCTTCAACGCCAACGGCCGGGTCGCGCCGTAGCCGACAACCGCCCGTTCGCCCAGGTACGGGTGTACGGATCAGCCTCGCGAAGTGTCCGTATTGCGGCCTTTGTGGAAATTCATCTAGCCTGGTCAAACGGACCCGGCACTGCCTGAACCCCCGAGCAGGCAGTGCCGGGCTCCACCGCGTCGCGACCGGTCGCAACCCCTAGGGCAGCCTCCGCACCGAGCAACGAGTAGCGTGTAACCCATGGCTCCGACCTCGACTCCGCAGACCCCCTTCGGGCGGGTCCTCACCGCCATGGTCACGCCCTTCACGGCGGACGGCGCACTCGACCTCGACGGCGCGCAGCGGCTCGCCGCCCACCTGGTGGACGCAGGCAACGACGGCCTGATCGTCAACGGCACCACCGGCGAGTCCCCCACCACCAGCGATGCGGAGAAAGCGGACCTGGTCCGCGCGGTCCTGGAAGCGGTCGGAGACCGCGCCCACATCGTGGCCGGCGTCGGCACCAACGACACCCGTCACAGCATCGAGCTCGCCCGCGCCGCCGAGCAGGCCGGCGCGCACGGCCTGCTGACCGTCACGCCGTACTACAACAAGCCCCCGCAGGACGGCCTGTACCGGCACTTCAAGGCCATCGCCGACGCGACCGGCCTGCCGGTCATGCTCTACGACATCCCCGGCCGCAGCGGCGTCCCGATCAACACCGAGACGATCGTTCGCCTCGCCGAGCACCCGCGGATCGTCGCCAACAAGGACGCCAAGGGCGACCTCGGCCGCGCCAGCTGGGCCATCGCCCGCTCCGGCCTCGCCTGGTACTCCGGCGACGACATGCTCAACCTGCCCCTGCTCTCCGTGGGCGCCGTCGGTTTCGTCTCCGTCGTCGGCCACGTCGTCACCCCGGACCTGCGCGCCCTCGTCGAGGCGTACACGTCCGGCGACGTCCAGAAGGCCACCGAGATCCACCAGAAGCTGCTCCCGGTCTACACCGGCATGTTCCGCACCCAGGGCGTCATGACCACCAAGGCCGCGCTCGCCCTCCAGGGCCTGCCCGGCGGGCCGCTGCGGCTCCCCATGATCGGGCTCACGCCCGAGGAGACCGAGCAGCTCAAGATCGATCTTGCCGCCGGCGGGGTACAGCTCTGACAACGAGACTTCGCGCCACCCCGCGCGAGCGGAGATCCACCAAGGACTTCACAACTGAATAAGCGGGACACCGGTGCCCGCACCCCACAACGACAACTGCTTCTGCACGAACGTCACGCGCGCCACGTGCCCACCGGTACGTGGCGCGCGTGGTTGAGGAGAGTCTTTTGAGTCATCCGCATCCTGAACTCGGCTCGCCCCCGCCGCTCGCCGAGGGCGGCCTGCGCGTCACCCCGCTCGGCGGCCTGGGCGAGATCGGCCGCAACATGACGGTCTTCGAGTACGGCGGCCGCCTGCTGATCGTCGACTGCGGAGTGCTCTTCCCCGAGGAGGAGCAGCCCGGAATCGACCTGATCCTGCCGGACTTCTCGTCCATCCGTGACCGTCTCGACGACATCGAGGGCATCGTCCTCACCCATGGCCACGAGGACCACATCGGCGGTGTCCCCTATCTCCTGCGGGAGAAGCCGGACATCCCCCTGATCGGCTCCAAGCTCACCCTGGCCCTCATCGAGGCCAAGCTCCAGGAGCACCGCATCCGTCCGTACACCCTCGAGGTCGCGGAAGGACAGCGGGAGCGCATCGGCCCCTTCGACTGCGAGTTCGTCGCGGTCAACCACTCCATCCCGGACGCCCTGGCCGTCGCCATCCGCACCCCGGCCGGCATGGTCGTGCACACCGGCGACTTCAAGATGGACCAGCTGCCGCTGGACAGCCGCCTGACCGACCTGCACGCGTTCGCACGGCTGAGCGAGGAAGGTATCGACCTCCTCCTCGCGGACTCCACCAACGCCGAGGTGCCGGGCTTCGTCCCGCCCGAGCGGGACATCTCCAACGTCCTGCGCCAGGTCTTCGCCGGCGCCCGCAAGCGGATCATCGTCGCCAGCTTCGCCAGCCACGTCCACCGCATCCAGCAGATCCTGGACGCCGCCCACGAGTACGGCCGCCGGGTCGCCTTCGTCGGCCGCTCCATGGTCCGCAACATGGGCATCGCCCGGGACCTCGGCTACCTCAAGGTCCCGGCGGGTCTCGTGGTCGACGTCAAGACGCTCGACGACCTGCCCGACCACGAGGTGGTCCTGGTCTGCACCGGCTCGCAGGGCGAGCCCATGGCGGCCCTGTCACGGATGGCCAACCGCGACCACCAGATCCGCATCGTCGAGGGCGACACCGTGATCCTTGCGTCGTCGCTGATCCCCGGCAACGAGAACGCGGTCTACCGCGTCATCAACGGCCTGACCCGCTGGGGCGCCAACGTCGTCCACAAGGGCAACGCCAAGGTTCATGTCTCGGGCCACGCCTCGGCAGGCGAGCTGCTGTACTTCTACAACATCTGCCGCCCGAGGAACCTGATGCCGGTCCACGGCGAATGGCGCCACCTGCGCGCCAACGCCGAGCTGGGCGCCCTCACCGGAGTACCGCACGACCGGATCGTCATCGCCGAGGACGGCGTCACCGTCGACCTCGTCGAGGGCAAGGCCAAGATCTCCGGCAAGGTCCAGGCCGGCTACGTCTACGTCGACGGCCTCTCGGTCGGCGACGTCGGCGAGCCCGCGCTGAAGGACCGCAAGATCCTCGGCGACGAGGGCATCATCTCGGTCTTCGTGGTGGTCGACTCCACCACCGGCAAGATCACCGGCGGCCCGCACATCCAGGCCCGCGGATCCGGCATCGAGGACTCCGCCTTCGGCGGGGTCGTCCCGAAGATCGCGGAAGTGCTGGAGCGCTCCGCCCAGGAGGGCATCGCGGACCCCCATCAACTGCAGCAGCTCATCCGCCGCACGCTGGGCAAGTGGGTCTCGGACACCTACCGGCGCCGGCCAATGATCCTGCCGGTCGTCGTGGAGGTCTGACGCGCGAACGGACAGCGGAGCGCCCCGATTTGCATCGGGGCGCTCCGCTCCAGTACGTTTACGGCTCCGCCCGGACGGGGACCCGGACGCTTCATGCGCTCCGAGGGACACTCCCGGAGGGGGCGGGAAATCCGACTCAGAATCTCTGGTAAAGTCGGGTCCGCCGGAAAGGGAAACGCGAGAGCGGGAACCCGGAAAGCGCCGAGGAAATCGGGTCGGGAAGATCTGATAGAGTCGGAAACACCGAAGGGAAGCGCCCGGAGGAAAGCCCGCGAGGGTGAGTACGAAGGAAGCGTCCGTTCCTTGAGAACTCAACAGCGTGCCAAAAATCAACGCCAGATATGTTGATGCCCCGTCTCCGGCCGGAT
>NZ_POTZ01000589.1 GCF_003236365.1 Streptomyces sp. NTH33 | reverse complement strand
CCGCCGGACCTGGCAGCCCGACGACGACCGGCTCGCCCTCGCCGCCGAGTACACCGTCGACGCGGTGGCCGACGACGGGGCCGGGCACCGCTCCGCCCGGCACACCACCTTCACCACGCTCGTCCCCGAGAAACGCTTCATCGGCTACGTCACCCCGGAGAACCGCTCCGTCGTGGGCACCGGAATGATCGTCTCGCTGTCCTTCAACCAGCCGGTCACCGACCGCACCGCCGTCGAGCGGGCCGTCCGCGTCACCGCCGAGCCACCGGTCGAGATCCGCCCGCACTGGTTCGGCGGGAGCCGGCTCGACCTCCGTCCCCGGGAGTTCTGGAAGCCGGGCACCCGGGTCACCGTCGAACTGCGCCTGAGGGATGTCGAGGGGGCGCCCGGCGTCTACGGACTGCAGTCCAAGACCTTGTCCTTCACCATCGGCCGCGGCCAGGTCTCCCTGGTCGACGTCGCCGCCCACACCCTGCAGGTCCGCCGCGACGGCCAACTGCTCGACACGCTCCCCATCACCGCCGGGACGCCGAAGCACGCCACGTACAACGGGACGATGGTGGTGATGGAGATGCACGAGGTCACCCGCATGGACAGCCGCACGGTCGGCTTCGGCAGCGAGTACGACGTCCCCGACGTCCCGCACGCCCTGCGGCTCACCTCCTCCGGCACCTACCTGCACGGCAACTACTGGTCGGCCCCGGACACGTTCGGCCGCGAGAACGTCAGCCACGGCTGCGTGGGGCTGCGGGACGTCAAGGGCGGCGGGACCGGGACGCCGGCGGCCTGGTTCTTCGACCGCAGCCTCGTCGGGGACATCGTCCGGATCGTCAACAGCGGTGACAGGACGGTCTCTCCCGACAACGGCCTCGGCGGGTGGAACATGGGCTGGGACCAGTGGAAGGCGGGCAGTGCGGTCAAGTGACCGGGCGAGGGCGCGGGCTGAGGGGCTGTCCGCCCTTGCCCGGAAGCTGCTGAAGTTGGGACTGAACAGTGACAATCGCCTGACAAACTGCCCCTGACCTTGTGGTTACTATGCGGCCAGTGCGCGGGTAGCGCACCGGGGCGCGGGTCCGACCGGCCCGGGGAGGGGAGACGAACTTGAACGTGCGGCCTATATCGGGGACGCCGGTGGACGCGCGGGGACGACGGGGGCACAAGGGGCTGTTGGCGCTGGTGTCCGGCGCGCTGGTCCTCGCCGTCACCGCGTGCGGCGGGGGTACCTCGAGCGGAGGGTCCGGGGACGGCAAGGGCAAGGACCCCGACACGGCCCGGAGCAAGCAGTCGCAGGCGGTCGTGACCATCGCGCCCAAGGAGGGCGCCAAGGCCGTGGACACCAGCGGCGCCCTCAAGGTCGGCGTGAGCAAGGGCAAGCTCACCCAGGTCGTCGTCAAGGATGCCAAGGGCACGGAGATACCCGGGGAGGTGTCCGGCGACGGCGCCTCCTGGACGCCGAGCAGGCACCTGGCCGCGTCCACCAAGTACACCGTGCACGCGGTCGCCAAGGACTCCGCGGGCCTCGAGGCGGCCGAGGACTCCAGCTTCACCACGCTGACCCCGCAGAACACCTTCATCGGCCACTTCACCCCCGAGGACGGCTCCACCGTCGGCGTCGGAATGCCGTTCTCGCTCCGCTTCACCCGGGGCATCACGGAGCCGAAGGCCGTCGAGAAGGCGATCGAGATCAAGACCGAGCCGGCCGTCGAGGTCGCCGGCCACTGGTTCGGCAACGACCGCCTCGACTTCCGCCCCGAGCAGTACTGGAAGGCCGGCACCAAGGTCACCGTCAAGCTCGACCTGGACGGTGTCGAGGGCCGCCCCGGCGTCTACGGCAAGCAGAGCAGGACCGTCTCCTTCACCATCGGCCGCAACCAGGTCTCCGTGGTCGACGCCGAGAAGCACACGATGAAGGTCATGCGGGAGGGCAAGGTCATCAGGACCATCCCCATCACCGCCGGCGCGCCGGGCACCGCCACCTGGAACGGCCAAATGGTCATCAGCGAGAAGCACAAGGTGACCCGCATGGACGGTGCCACGGTCGGCTTCACCGACGCCGACGGCAAGGGCGAGTACGACATCAAGGACGTGCCGCACGCCCTGCGCCTGACCACCTCCGGCACCTTCCTCCACGGCAACTACTGGAGCGGCGGCGCCTTCGGCAGCTACAACGCGAGCCACGGCTGCATCGGCCTGCGCGACGTACGCGGCGGCTACGACAGCAGCGCGCCGGGCGCCTGGTTCTTCAACCGCTCGATGATCGGCGACGTGGTGATCGTCAAGAACTCCCGCGACCGGACGGTCGCCCCGGACAACGGGTTCAACGGCTGGAACATGTCCTGGGACGAGTGGAAGGCGTAACGCGCCGCCGACGGCCCGGCCCGGTGCGACCGACCGCACCGGGCCGGCCGCCGTCGGTCCCCGTGCCGTGCCTGTCCGGGGCAGCCCCCGGACCCCCGGCCGGGTGTGACCCACCGCACCGGGCCGGCCGCCGTTAGTCCCCGTTAACCTGCTCCCATGACCGTATCTCTGGAAGTCGCCGAGGGCGTCGGCACGCTGCGCCTGGACCGCCCGCCCATGAACGCGCTCGACGTCGCCACGCAGGACCGCATCAAGGAGCTCGCCGAGGAGGCCACCCGCCGCGAGGACGTGCGCGCCGTGGTGATCTACGGCGGCGAGAAGGTGTTCGCGGCCGGCGCGGACATCAAGGAGATGCAGGTGATGGACCACGCGGCGATGGTCGTGCGGGCCCGCGCCCTGCAGGACTCCTTCACCGCTGTGGCCCGCATCCCCAAGCCGGTGGTCGCCGCGGTCACGGGCTACGCGCTCGGCGGCGGCTGCGAACTCGCGCTCTGCGCGGACTACCGCATCGCCGGGGAGAACGCCAAGCTCGGCCAGCCGGAGATCCTGCTCGGCCTCATCCCCGGTGCGGGCGGCACCCAGCGGCTGTCCCGGCTGATCGGCCCCTCCAAGGCCAAGGACCTCATCTTCACGGGCCGTCAGGTCAAGGCCGACGAGGCCCTCGCGCTGGGCCTGGTGGACCGTGTGGTGGCCCCCGACCAGGTCTACGCCGAGGCGCACGCGTGGGCCGCCCGGCTCGTCCAGGGGCCGGCGATCGCGCTGCGCGCCGCCAAGGAGTCGATCGACACCGGTCTGGAGACCGACCTCGAGACCGGCCTCGCCGTCGAGCGCAACTGGTTCGCCGGCCTGTTCGCCACGGAGGACCGCGAGCGCGGCATGCGCAGCTTCGTGGAGGAGGGCCCCGGCAAGGCGAAATTCCTGTGATTCATCCCTTCAGGGACTTGCAATTGACGTGATGTCTGATCCGGGTCCCTCGATAGGGCGGTTTATGGCAGCCTTAACGCAGCCTTAAGCGTGTCTTGTCGAGGGAGCCGGTCAAGTGCCGCCAGCCGAACCGTCCGCGCAGGTCAGCCGGGCCGTTCCGGGGCCCGAGGTGCCGTTGGCATATGCCATGCGAAAGGCGCGTACCAGAGGTGCCCAGGGGGCGTATTCCCCCGTAACGGCCCCGGGGGAGGCCGTGGACGGCCATGATGGGGGCATGGCGGGGCTGGAG
>NZ_POTZ01000588.1 GCF_003236365.1 Streptomyces sp. NTH33 | reverse complement strand
GTCTTGCCGCTGCTGGTGCGCGGGATCCGCGCCAGCGGGACGAACGCCGCCGGCACCATGTGGTCGGGCAGGGTGCGCCGGAGCGCGCGGCGCAGTGCGTCGGCGGTCGGGACGGTGTCCCCGGCGGGCACCAGGTGGGCCACGAGCATGAGCCGGCCCGCGTGTTCGCGTGCCGTCACGACGGCCTCGGACACGTCCGGGTGGGCGAGCAGCGCGGCCTCGACCTCGCCGGGTTCGATGCGGAACCCGCGGATCTTGATCTGTTCGTCGGCGCGGCCCAGGAACTCCAGCATCCCCTGCTCGTCCCAGCGGGTGCGATCGCCGGTGCGGTACATCCGCTCCCCCGGCGCGCCGAACGGGTCGGCGAGGAAGCGGGAGGCGGTCAGGCCGGGGCGGCCCAGGTAGCCGCGGGCCACCTGCGCGCCGGCGAGGTACAGCTCGCCGGGCACGCCGGGCGGCACCGGGCGCAGGGCGCCGTCGAGGACGTAGGCGCGCAGGTTGCGGCCGGGGCGCCCGATGACCGGCCGGTCCGGGTGGTCGGCGCAGCGCCCGTAGGTGGCGTCGACGGTGCACTCGGTGGGCCCGTACATGTTGTACGCGGTGACGCCGAGGCCGGTGGCGGCGCACAGCTCCCGCCAGGTGTCGGGGCCCGTCGCCTCGCCGCCGACCAGCAGGACGCGCGGGTGGTGGCGGCCGGGTGCGAGGAGTCCGGCGGCGGTGAGTTCGCGCAGGAAGGACGGGGTGACGTTGACCAGGTCCAGGCGGCGTTCGGCGATCTGGGCGCAGAACGCGTCCGGGTCCAGGCGCACGTCCTCGTCGACGAGGTGGACCTCCTGCCCGAGGGCGAGCAGCAGCGGCCCCTCCCAGGAGGTGTCGAAGGAGAACGAGGCGCTCAGCGCGGCGCGCAGCCGGCTCCCGTCCGCGGTGTGCGGGGCGACGAGCCCTTCGCGGTGGTCGTGGCAGAGGTTGACCAGGTGGCGGTGTTCGACGACGACGCCCTTGGGGCGGCCGGTGGAGCCGGAGGTGTAGACGATGTAGGCGGCGTGGTCCGGGTGGAGCGGGGCCCGGCGGTCGCGGTCGGTGGGGTCGTGAGCGGGCAGCCGGTCCCACTCCACCTCGCGCAGGGCGTCGGCGGTCAGCACGGTGTGCGGGGCCGCGTCCGCGAGGAGGTGGGCGACGCGTTCGGCGGGCAGGTCGGGGTCGAGGCAGAGGAGGGTGCCGCCCGCCTTGGCGACGGCGAGCACCGCCACCAGCAGGTCGGAGGTGCGCGGCAGCCGTACGGCGACCACCCGCTCGGGGGCGACGCCCTGGGCGAGGAGGTGGTGGGCGAGCCGGTTGGCGCGCTCGTTGAGGGCGGCGAAGTCGAGCGTGGCGTCCCGGGCCACCAGGGCGGTGGCGTGCGGGGTGCGGGCGGCCTGCGCCTCGAACAGGGCGGGGAAGGTGGTCCGCGGAACCTCGAGCCGCGGCCCCTGCCAGTCGTGGAGCACCCGGCGCCGCTCGTCCGCGGTCATCAGCTCCAGCGCCCGCACGTCCCGGTCGGGGTCCTGCGCCGCGGCCTGGAGCAGCAGCCGCAGGCGGGCGGCCAGGCGCCGGACGGTGTCCTCGTCGAACAGGCCGGTGTCGTACTCCAGGTGGCCGGTGACGCCGCCGTCGCCCTCCACGAAGTCGAAGGCCAGGTCGAACGTGGCGTGCCGGACCGGCGGCAGGACCGGCTCGACGTCCAGGTCCGGGAGCGCGGGAGCCTCGGCGCCCAAATTGTGCAGGGCGACCATGACCTGGAACAGGGGGGTGCGGCTGGTGTCCCGCTCGGGCTGGAGGGCGTCCACCAGCCGCTCGAAGGGCACGTCCTGGTGGGCGAACGCCTCCAGGACGGTGGAGCGCACCTGCTCCAGCAGCGCGCGGAACGACGTGCCGGGGCGCACCCGGTTGCGCAGCACCAGCGTGTTCACGAACATGCCGACCACGTCGTGCAGTTCGGGGCGCTCCCGGCCCGCGGTGACGGTGCCGACGGCGAAGTCGTCCTGGTCGGCCCAGCGGGACAGCAGGGCCGTGCAGGCGGTCAGCAGCGTCATGTACAGGGTGGCATCGGCCTCCCGGCCCCGCTCGCGCAGCCGGTCGGTCAGCTCGGCGGGCAGGGTGAAGGTCACCAGCGCGCCGTCCCGGGTCCGTACGGCGGGACGCGGCCGGTCGGTCGGCAGCTCCAGCGGGGGCACTCCGTTCAGCACCTGGCGCCAGTGGGCGAGTTGCGGCTCGACGCGGTCGGTGCGGGCGCGCTGCCAGGCGGCGTGGTCGGCGTACCGGACGGGCAGCTCGGGCAGCTCGGGGCGACGGCCCTCGTGGGCCGCCGCGTACAGCTCGCCCAGGTCCCGGCCGAGGACGCCGAGCGACCAGCCGTCGGTGACGATGTGGTGGACGGCGAGGACGAGAACGTGCTCACCGTCGGCCAGGCGGGCCAGCCGGGCGCGCAGCAGCGGTCCGGCCGCCAGGTCGAAGGGCGTGGCGGCCCCGCGCTCCAGCAGCGCGTCCAGCGCCGCCCGCGCGTCCGGGGCCGTGGTGAGGTCGTCCACGGGCAGGTCGACCCGGTGCGGCGGGTGCACCACCTGCCGTGCCTGTCCGTCCTGTTCGGTGAACGTGGTGCGCAGCGCCTCGTGCCGGGCGACCAGGCCGTCCAGCGCGGTGCGCAGGGCGCCCTCGTCGAGCGGGCCGCGCAGGCGGAGCACGGACAGCGTCGTGTACTCGGTGCTGCCGGGCTCGAACCGGTCGAGGAACCACAGACGTTGCTGGGCGTACGACAGCGGCGCCGGGGTGTGCGGGGCGGTCGCCGGTATCGCGTCGGCCCGCGGGGCGGACGCGTCGTCGGCCGGTTCGCCGAGTTCGGCAGCCGGTTCGCCGAGCTCGGCGGCCAGGGCGGCCACCGTGGGACGGGTGAACAGCAGCCTTGGGGAGACGCCGGGACCGAACGCGGCGCGCAGCCGGGCGGTGATGCGGACGGCGAGGATGGAGTCGCCGCCGAGCGCGAAGAAGTCGTCGCCGGCGTGCACCTCCCCGACTCCCAGCACGTCCGCCCAGGCGGCGGCGACCAGCCGTTCGGCGGGCGTGCGCGGCGGTGTCCGGTCGGTGCCGGCGGCGTAGCCGTCCGGTCCCGGCGCGGGCAGTGCGCGCCGGTCGAGCTTGCCGTTGACGGTGAGCGGCAGCGCGTCCATGGGCACGTAGGCGGCGGGCACCATGTGGGCGGGCAGCAGACGCTCCAGGTGGGCGCGCAGCTCGGCCGCCGCGGGGATTTCGCCGCCGGAGCCGACGACGTGCGCCACGAGCCGGCGGGTTCCGGAGGTGTCCTCGAACACGCCGACCGCGGCCTCGGCGACGCCGGGGTGGGTGTGCAGGGCCGCCTCGATCTCGCCGGGCTCGATGCGGTAGCCGCGGATCTTCACCTGGGCGTCCGCGCGGCCCAGGTACTCCAGGGTGCCGTCGGCCCGCCACTTCACCCGGTCGCCGGTGCGGTACATGCGGCTGCCGGGCTGCCCGAAGGGGTCGGCGGGGAAGCGGGTGGCGGTCAGGCCGGCAGCCGCATGTACCGCAC
>NZ_POTZ01000587.1 GCF_003236365.1 Streptomyces sp. NTH33 | reverse complement strand
GCATGCTGGTGATTCGTCATGCGTCCATGGTGACGGGCGCGCCGCCGCCGCGGGAGCCGGGACGACCCTGGCCGGACCCTGATTCGTCCCTGAGCCGCGGCCGGGGATGCGTTCGACCGGCCCGCCGGGCCGTGATGGCCGGGCCGCGACTGCCGGGCGTCGTCGAAGATCAGGGGTGTCTCGGGGACGGACCCTGATGCCCCGGCCCTGCCCGCCGTGTGACCATCAGTGGCATGCCGGAAGCCGCAGCAGTGCCCCTCGACGCCCCGCGGCCGCCGCGCAAGCTCTACCGCAGCAGTGACGGACGCTGGCTGGGCGGAGTGGCGCGGGGCCTCGCCGGGCACCTCGGGCTGCCCGTGGTGTGGGTGCGGCTCGTCTTCGTCGGCCTGTTCATGGCCGACGGGCTCGGCGCCCTGCTCTACGCGGCCTTCTGGTTCTTCGTGCCCCTGGGCGTGGGCGGTGTCGGCGACCAGAAGCCGCCGTCCTTCGTCACCTCGGAGACCTCGCCGGACGGCCGCCGCAGAATCGTGGCCCGCAAGCCGGACAAGGGCCAGATCATCGCCCTGCTCCTCATGGTCGTCGTCGCGATGGCCTTCGTCGGCAGCGTCAATCTGGGCAACGGCGCCAAGGTGTACCTGGTGCCGGCCGTCCTCGTCGCCGCAGGCGTCGCCCTGGTCTGGCGCCAGGCGGACAACGCCCGCCGGGCCCGCTGGGTGGAGGTCGGCCGCCGTCGCCGTACGCTCACGCTGCTGCGCGCAGGTGCGGGTGTCCTGCTGGTCACGGCCGGCGTCTCCGCCATCTTCGTGCTGCAGGGGTCCGCCGCCCACCTCGGCTCGGTCCTCCAGGCGGCCCTCGCGGTCCTCGTCGGCATAACCCTGCTCGCCGGGCCGTACCTCGTGCGCATGACCCAGGACCTCTCCGAGGAGCGGTTGATGCGCATCCGTGCCCAGGAGCGCGCCGAGGTGGCCGCCCATGTCCACGACTCGGTGCTGCACACCCTCACCCTGATCCAGCGCAACGCGGACAACGCGGGCGAGGTCCGCCGCCTCGCCCGCGCCCAGGAGCGCGACCTGCGCGCCTGGCTCTACAAGCCGGAGGGCAACGGCAAGGACGAGGCCGACGAACCGGCCACCCTCGCCGAAGCGGTCAAGCGCAACGCCGCCGAGGTCGAGGACAAGCACGGCGTCCCCATAGAGGTGGTCGTGGTCGGTGACTGCCCGCTCGACGAGCGGATCAGTGCCCAGATGCAGGCCGCGAGGGAAGCCATGGTGAACGCCGCCAAGTACGGTGGCGAGGGCGGCGCCGTCCAGGTCTACGCCGAGGTCGAGGGCAGGACGGTCTTCGTGTCCGTCCGGGACCGCGGACCCGGCTTCGACCTCGACGCGATACCCGCGGACCGGATGGGCGTCAGAGAATCGATCATCGGCCGCATGGAGCGCAACGGGGGGACGGCCCGGCTGCGGCGCGTGCCGGACGGCGGCACGGAGGTCG
Organism: Streptomyces sp. NTH33; assembly: GCF_003236365.1. GTDB lineage: Bacteria > Actinomycetota > Actinomycetes > Streptomycetales > Streptomycetaceae > Streptomyces. The sequence continues at coordinate 2,108 of NZ_POTZ01000587.1, read as the reverse complement.
AGCTGGAGATGGAGAGGGCGGAGAACACGTGATGAGCGACCCGACCGAGGCGAACGGTACGGCCGGAGCGGAGACGACAGGGACGGGCGGGCGGCATGCGCGCGTGGTCCTCGTCGACGACCACCGCATGTTCCGCACCGGGGTCCAGGCCGAGATCGGCCGGACCGAGCAGACCGGCGTGGAGGTCGTCGGGGAGGCCGCGGACGTCGACCAGGCGGTCACGGTCATCACCGCGACCCGGCCCGAGGTGGTCCTGCTCGACGTCCACCTGCCCGGCGGCGGCGGGGTGGAGGTGCTGCGGCGCTGCGCCGCGCTGTCGGCCGACACGGAGCGGCCCGTGCGCTTCCTCGCGCTGTCCGTGTCGGACGCGGCGGAGGACGTGATCGGCGTGATCCGCGGCGGGGCGCGCGGCTATGTGACCAAGACGATCACGGGCGCGGACCTCATCGACTCGATCTTCCGGGTCCAGGAGGGCGACGCCGTCTTCTCCCCGCGTCTGGCCGGCTTCGTCCTCGACGCCTTCGCCTCGACCGACGCCCCGCCGGTCGACGAGGACCTCGACCGTCTCACCCAGCGTGAGCGGGAGGTCCTGCGCCTCATCGCCCGCGGTTACGCCTACAAGGAGATCGCCAAGCAGCTCTTCATCTCCGTGAAGACGGTGGAGTCGCACGTCTCGGCGGTCCTGAGGAAGCTCCAGCTGTCCAACCGCCACGAGCTGACCCGCTGGGCGACGGCACGCCGGCTGGTGTGAGCGGGACGCCGCTGTTCACACCACCCGCGCCGCCCCCGCGAACGGCATCTGGTCGACGGGGGCCAGGCGGACCGGGGCCGAGGGGTTCGGGGCGTGGATCATTTGGCCGTTGCCCACGTAGAGGCCGACGTGGCTGATCCCGGAGTAGAAGAACACCAGGTCGCCGGGGCGCAGTTCGGAGCGCGGGACGCGGCGGCCCGCGTTGATCTGGGCGTAGGTGGTGCGGGGGAGCGAGACGCCGGCGGAGCGGTAGGCGGCCTGGGTCAGGCCCGAGCAGTCGAAGGCGTGGGGGCCGGTCGCGCCCCACACGTAGGGGCTGCCGAGCTTTTCGTAGGCGTAGGCGACGGCAGCCGCCGCCCGGGGGCTGGTGGTGCCGAGTGCGGTGCGGGCGTCGGCGCGAGTGACGTGTCCGGTGTCCCCGTTCCCGTCGATCGCCGCGCGCCGGCGCGGTGACAGGCGGGACAGCAGCCGCCGGGCCTCGTCCAGTTTGGCGGTGACCGTCTTCTTCTGCCGGCGCAGTTCCTCCTGCCGTGACCTGAACGAGGTCAGCTCCACGTGCGCGTCCCCGCGCAGACGGCCGATCTCCCTCAGCTGCCTGCGTACGTCGGCCACGGCGGCCGCCTGCCGGGCGCCCGCCTGCTCGGCGAACGCGGCTCCGTCCAGGTACCGCCGCGGGTCGTCGGACAGCAGCAGCCGCATCACGGGGTCGATCCCGCCGTCCCGGTACTGCGCCGCGGCGATCGAACCCAGCGCGTCCCGCGCGGAGTTGAGCTTCTGCTGTCTGCGGGCGGCCTCGTCGCCCAGTGTCCTCAGCCGCTTCTCGGCCGTGTCCGCCTTCTCCCGGGCGGCGTCGTACTTCTGGGTGGCGGTCTCCGCCTCCTGGTACAGCTTGTCCACCCTGGCCTTGACCTGCTCCGGCGTGAGCCGCGGCGCGGCCTGCCCGGTGCCGTCGAGGCCGGCCGCCGTGGCGGCGCCCGCGAGGGCGATCGTGGCGGCCGTACGGACCGTGCTGCCGCTAAGCGAATGCCGACTGGGCCTGCGGTGCGCTGCCACGTGGGCCGTCACGTCCCTTCGTCCGGCCCCCGCGGGGGCGGGTGCGCGTCCGGCGGCGGCCCGCACAGGGGCAGCGGGCCGCCACCGGACCTTCTCGGTGGTGGTGTCCGGCTGCCGTCCCCGGTCCGGACGGTGGTGGGGAGCCGGTCACCTGGGGGAGGACGCTAAAGCGCTCCGTGACGACCCGGTGACGACATGTGCGGAAGTGGTGTGAGAGGTGCGTCGGGTGACCGTATGCGACCGGGGCCCGGCCGCAAGCGCGTCGTCTTCACGTACTGCGATGACCGATACGGGGTTTCAGGGG
>NZ_POTZ01000586.1 GCF_003236365.1 Streptomyces sp. NTH33 | reverse complement strand
ACGGGCCACCTCGTGATCATCTGGCTTAGACACCACAATGATCACGAAGCCCGTGCCTGCCCTGTTATGCGCCCCAACCGGTCACAACCCGACCAGCCGCACGACCCCGGAACTTGCAACCGCCCTGCCCGCAGTTGGGCTCGACGTGACTCCGAAGAGGTCGTCACCACTTTCGGTGCACGGTTGCCTTACTACCGGTCACCAAGCTTGCCGGCGGAACGTCATCGGCCACGACCGCGCCAGCGGCGACCACGGCGTCACGGCCAATGCTGACGCCGGGCAGGATCGTGGCACCGGCACCGATCCACACATTCTCCGCCACTTCGATAGGTGCACCGGTGAGGTACAGCCGCCGCTCCCCGGGATCAACCGGGTGGCCGCTGGTGATGAATGTGACCTTCGGTCCGATCATCACGCGCTCGCCGAGCCGGATGCCGGCATAGTCCAGGAACGTGCAGTTCTGGTTGATGAAGACGCGCTCGGCGAGGTCGAGGTTCAGGCCGTGGTCCGTGTAGAAGGGCGGATAGATCGTGACTCTCGGTGGCAGCGGCTTGCCAAGGATCTGTTCAAACAGTTCCGCCTTGCCCGCTTCGTCTTCGAAAGGCAGGACGTTCAGGCGTGAGGTGAGCTCGGTGACCCGCACAACCCTCTCGGCCATGGCCTGGAACTCGGCGCTGCGGATGCGCATGAGACGGTCGCTGGACATGCCACGATCCTTTCTGGTGTACCGGTGGCTGGATAAGACTCACTGGTGATCAATTTCATGAGGTGCCAGCGGAGACGAGAACGAGGGCATCCAAGATCGTTTTGTGACGAACAACCTGGACGCCCTCGCGACGGCACTCTATGTGAAGACCGACGACCTGCTGAAGGCGTCTCCGCATCTGGCGCCGTGGCGTCCGGCCGTGGGGATCGCCCCGCAGCTCACCGACGCCGAACTCGTCACGCTGGCGATGATGCAGGCCATGCTCGGCTTCACCTCCGAGGCCAGGTGGCTCCGCCACGCCCGCGGTCACCTGCGGCACCTCTTCCCGTACCTGCCCCAGCAGCCCGGCTACAACAAGCGCCTGCGCAAGGCCGCCGCGCTGCTGCGGCGGGTCACCCGGCTGCTGGCCGCCGACACCTCGGTGTGGAGCGACGACGTGTGGATGGTGGACTCCACCCCGGTGGAATGCGGCCGCTCCCGCGAGACCGTCAAACGCTCGGACCTGGCCGGATGGGCCGAGTACGGGTACTGCGCCAGTCACAGCCGCTTCTTTTGGGGCATGCGTCTGCACCTGGTGTGCACCCTCCAGGGCCTGCCCGTCGCGTTCGCCCTGATCGGGGCCAAGGCCGACGAACGCGAAACCCTGCTGGACCTGCTCGCCGCCGAACCGGGCCTGACCTCCGCCCGCCCTGGACAGACGTTGATCGGCGACAAGAACTACTTCGGCCGCGCCTTCGAAGACCAGCTTGCCGAGCGGGACATCAGGCTGCTGCGGCCGGCCCGCGAGGGCGAGCCGGAACGGCCCGGCGCCCCGCTGTTCAAACCACTGCGGCAGGTCATCGAGTCGGTCAACGAGACCTTCAAGGGCCAACTCAACCTCGAACAGCACCGAGGCCGCACACCAGGCGGCGTGATCGTCCGCGTCATGCAGCGCATCCTCGCGCTGACCGCCGCGATCTGGCACAACGACCACACCGGACAGCCCGTCCTACGCTCACTGACCGCCTACGACCACTGACTTGGAATCGATCATCTAGTCTGCGTGACCACTACGGTCATCGCTCCCGGACCACCCGGATAAGGCACGGTGTAGTCGTAAGTCTTCGTGTACGACCAGTCCCAGCCGTTCTTGGTCTTGGTCCTCCTGACGTTGTAGGCGCGGTGTCGGCAGGGTGGGTCTGGTGCCGGCAAGGCATCCGTCGATGAGGTCGGGCCGGTAATGGACCTGACGCAGTCCCCACCGAAGGGCGCGCATCAGGTGGGCGGAGTCGGTGAAGGCGGTGTTGGCCTGGCAGCGCCTGCGGAGCAGGGGCCAGATGCCCTCCACCGGGCCGAGGTCGGGCGCACACCTGGGCAGCAGGATGACCGTCAGCCGTTCCCGTTCGGCCACGAGCGCCTGCTTCGTCTTGGATGTGTGGGTGCTCAACCGGTCCCACACCACGATGAGCGGGCCTTGAGCAGTTGGCGGGCGCCGTCGAGCAGGCGGATGTGGTCCGTCTCGCTCAGCGAGCGGCGCTCGCCCTTGCGGCCGATATGCCGGCGCAGCCGGCGTGGGGCCGTCGTAATGCTTTGACGCCCTGTACGCGGGTCAGGTGCCCAACTCACCACGCTTCACGGCGGTCACGAACGAGGCCCAGCCATCAGCCGCGAACGTGAGCACAGGGCCGTGTTCCGTCTTGCTGTCTCGTACAGGAACGACGGTGAACAAGTCGCCGGAGACCTCCACGCACGCGCCACCATCCGAATTGCTGTAGCTGCTCTTGCGCCAGGTCACGGCCTTCAGGGCGAGGGGTCGCACAGCACTTCCTCCAACATGCGCAGGATGAACTTTTGCGACTCGGCGAGGGACATAGCCATGTCGCGTACCGCATCGTAGGCACGTTGCAGGCGTTCGACAGCACCATGTTCCTCAATCAGTTCGCCGCGGTGCGCATTCTCGGTGTAGGCCACCGTACGTCCATCAGGCAGCCTCAAGAACCAGACGTCCGTGCTGTCCAGTCCGTACGGCCCCGCGCTGAAGGGCAGCACATGAATGGTCACGCCTGGCCGTTCCATGACCTCCGTCAGGTACTCCAACTGCTCCCGCCAAGCGCTGGCGTCCCGCAGCCGCGTCCGTAGGACGGCTTCTGACAGGATCGTCCGAAACCGAGGCGCGTCATCACCCTCGAGCAGATCGCGGCGCCCCATTCGTGCGTCGGCCTGCTGCTGCAACTCGTCACCTGCGAGGCCGCCCGCTGCCAAAATCTCCCGCGCATACCTCGGCGTCTGCAACAGCCCCGGCAGCACGCTGACCGCGAAGTGCCACAAGCTGACCGCCTCGGCCTCCAGCGCCATGTACTGCCGATACTGCTCCCGGAACTGCGTACGGTCCGCCCATGCCAGCTCCCACAATGCCAGCAGCATTCCCGGCGTCCCGTAGTACTGATCAAGCGCCTGGACGACCTCGGGACCGCCCAGTGTCTCCCCCTTCTCCATCTTCCCGAACAGCGACCAGTCCCATCCCAGCCGCTCCCTGAGCTGCCGCAGGCTCTCGCCCTTGGCTGCGCGCAGTTGCCGTAACTCCTCGGCGAACCGCCGGCGCGGCTCCTGGCTGCGGCCCGTGACGAGGCGTCGCTGCGGCAAGGTGACTCCCCTCCGGCGCCCCCTGGTCGGTCGCCGTCGACTGTCCAGGAAGCCCTTCGTGCTCGTACTCACACACGCACACTGCCCGCGCTCCCACCGCGATCTCCGTGGAAGGTGTGGCACGTGCGCCCGCAGGCGGGGAACGGCACCGCGTCGACGGCGCGCCCCGGCCCGCCCCGGCGGCATTCTCGTAATGCACCGACTACAAAGGGTAATCAGCCGGATGTCAGCGCGGTGCTCGAATCACACATCCGCCCCCGCCCCGCTCCGCCGGAAG
>NZ_POTZ01000585.1 GCF_003236365.1 Streptomyces sp. NTH33 | reverse complement strand
CGCCTCCTGCTGCCCCTGCCGCGCCGCCTGCTCGGCCTCGACGAGCGCCCGCACCGACGGGGGTGGGGTTTTCCCCAGCGAAAGACTGCGCTGCGCACCAGCGCGCCAGGGGGACTTCGCCGAGCAGACTCGACGGCGTACCGATTCATCCGTCACGCAGCTCTTCCGCGTGACCCATCAGCAGACCGATATAGGAGACATGACGTGACAACGGCTGTGACCATTCCCAGGCACGGGGGTACTGGAGGGACTACGGCCGTTGCCGCGCGGGCGCGGCAGGTCGTGAAGGCCTACGGGGCCGGGGAGACCCGTGTCGTCGCCCTCGACCACGTCGACGTGGACATCGCCCGTGGCCGGTTCACCGCGATCATGGGCCCCTCGGGGTCCGGCAAGTCCACGCTGATGCACTGCCTCGCCGGTCTCGACACCGTGACGAGCGGTCAGATCTTCCTGGACGAGACCGAGATCACCGGCCTGAAGGACAAGAAGCTCACGCAGCTGCGCCGGGACCGGATCGGCTTCATCTTCCAGGCGTTCAACCTGCTTCCCACGCTGAGCGCGATCGAGAACATCACCCTGCCCATGGACATAGCCGGCCGGAAGCCGGACCAGGCGTGGCTGGACCGGGTGGTGGAGACCGTGGGTCTCGCCGGCCGGCTGAGGCACCGGCCCAACCAGCTCTCCGGCGGCCAGCAGCAGCGCGTCGCCGTGGCCCGCGCCCTGGCCGCCCGGCCCGAGATCATCTTCGGTGACGAGCCGACCGGCAACCTGGACTCCCGCGCGGGCGCCGAGGTGCTGGGCTTCCTGCGCCGGTCGGTGGACGAGCTGGGTCAGACGATCGTGATGGTCACCCACGACCCGGTGGCCGCCTCCTACGCCGACCGCGTGCTGTACCTGGCCGACGGCCGGATCGTCGACGAGATGCACAAGCCAACGGCCGATCAGGTCCTGGACCGCATGAAGGACTTCGACGCCCGGGGGCGTACGTCATGACCGTCCTGAAGACCTCCCTGCGCAACTTCTTCGCGCACAAGGGCCGCATGGCGCTGTCGGCCGTCGCGGTGCTGCTGTCGGTGGCGTTCGTGTGCGGGACGCTGGTGTTCACCGACACCATGAACACGACGTTCGACAAGCTGTTCCAGGCGACGGCGTCGGACGTGACGGTCAGCGCCAGGAGCTCGTCCGACACCGGTGAGACCACCTCCCGCACCGGCAGGCCGCCGGTCATGCCGGCCTCCGTGCTCGGCGAGGTGCGCGGGGCCGAGGGCGTGCGGGCGGCCGAGGGGGCGGTGTTCTCCACCTCGGTGACCGTCGTCGACGCCGACAAGGACAAGCTGTCGCCCAGCAGCGGCGCGCCCACCATCGTCGGCAACTGGACCGACAACGACGCCCGCACCATGAAGATCACCTCCGGTGCGGCGCCCAAGGGCCCGGACCAGGTCATGGTCGACGCCGACACCGCCGGCAAGCACCACCTGGAGCTGGGCGACGAGATCGGTGTGATCACCGCGTTCGGCACCCACCAGGCGCGCGTGTCCGGCATCGCCACCTACACCGTCACCAACCCCGGCGCGGCGATCTTCTACCTGGACACGAAGACCGCCCAGCGGACCCTGGTCGGCCGGACCGGCGTCTACACGAACGTCAACGTCACGGCCGCCGAGGGCGTCACCGACGAGCAGCTGAAGAAGAACGTGGCCGCCGCGCTCGGCGGCGGCTACAAGGTGCAGACCGCCAAGGAGGTCGCCGACGCCAACCAGAAGGACATCGAGAGCTTCCTGAACGTGATGAAGTACGGGATGCTCGGCTTCGCCGGGATCGCCTTCCTCGTCGGCATCTTCCTGATCATCAACACCTTCTCGATGCTGGTCGCCCAGCGCACCCGGGAGATCGGCCTGATGCGCGCCATCGGCTCCTCCCGCAGCCAGGTCAACCGGTCCGTGCTGGTCGAGGCGCTGCTGCTGGGCCTGGTCGGGTCCGTGCTCGGCGTCGGGGCGGGGGTCGGCATCGCGGTCGGCCTGATGAAGCTCATGGGCGCGGTAGGCATGCACCTGTCCACCGACGACCTGACGGTCGCCTGGACCACCCCCGTGATCGGCCTGCTCCTCGGTGTGGTCGTCACCGTCCTCGCCGCCTACCTGCCCGCCCGGCGGGCCGGCAAGGTCTCCCCGATGGCCGCCCTGCGCGACGCGGGGGCCCCGGCCGACGCCAGGGCCGGGATCGTGCGGGCCGTGCTCGGCCTGGTCCTCACCGGCGCCGGCGGCGCGGGCCTGTACGTCGCCGCCGGCGCCGACCAGGCCAAGGAGGGCTCGGCGTGGCTGGGCCTGGGCGTGGTGCTCACCCTGATCGGCCTCGTCGTCATCGGTCCGCTGCTCGTGGGCGGCCTGGTCCGCGTCCTCAGCGCGGTCCTGCTGCGGGTCTTCGGTCCGGTCGGCCGGATGGCCGAGCGCAACGCGCTGCGCAACCCGCGCCGCACCGGCGCCACCGGCGCCGCGCTGATGATCGGCCTGGCCCTGGTGGCCTGCCTGTCGGTGGTCGGCTCCTCGATGGTCGCCTCCGCCACCGACCAGCTCGACAAGACCGTCGGCACGGACTTCATCATCCAGCACGACAAGGGCGAGGTCATCACCCCGCAGGCGGTCAAGGCCGTGAAGGACACCCCGGGACTGGAGCGGGTCACCGAGTACAAGCTCGTGGACGCCTCCCTGACCACACCGGACGGCCGTACCTCCAAGAACCAGATGATCAACGCGGCCGACCCGACCTACGCGCAGGACCTGCGCACCGAGACGGTCGCCGGCACGCTCGCCGACGCCTACAGGTCCGACTCGATGTCCGTCCCCGAGGGCTTCGCGAAGAAGCACGGCGTCAAGCTGGGCTCCACGGTCGAGGCCGGCTTCCGGGACGGCGCGACGGCGAAGCTCACGGTCCGCGCGATCACCAGCGACGACGCCGTGATCGACAAGGGGGCGATGTACGCCTCGATCGCCACGGTCGCCACGTATGTGCCCGCCGACCGGATGCCGCTGGACCTGCTGCTCTTCGCCAGCGCCAAGGACGGGCAGGAGGCCGCCGCCTACCAGGCGCTCAAGTCCGCGCTGCACGACTACCCGCAGTACACCGTGCGCGACCAGACCGACTACAAGAAGGAGCTGCAGAACCAGATCGGCCAGCTGCTGAACATGGTCTACGGCCTGCTCGCTTTGGCGATCATCGTCGCCGTCCTGGGTGTGGTGAACACCCTGGCCCTGTCGGTGGTCGAGCGGACGCGCGAGATCGGCCTGATGCGGGCGATCGGCCTCTCGCGCCGCCAGCTGCGGCGGATGATCCGCCTGGAGTCCGTGGTGATCGCCCTGTTCGGCGCGCTGCTCGGCCTCGGGCTCGGGATGGGCTGGGGCGCGACCGCCCAGAAGCTCCTCGCCCTGGAGGGCCTGAACGTCCTGGAGATCCCCTGGGGCACGATCGCCGGCGTCTTCGTCGGCTCGGCGTTCGTGGGCCTGTTCGCCGCCCTGGTCCCGGCGTTCCGGGCGGGCCGGATGAACGTACTGAACGCGATCGCCACGGAGTAGCCGCGGAGCAGGGGGCCGTCCGGGGCACGGTCCCCGGG
>NZ_POTZ01000584.1 GCF_003236365.1 Streptomyces sp. NTH33 | reverse complement strand
CCCCCCAGGGTATCGTCCGCACCGGCCCCGCCCGGCCCGGCGCCGACACGGCCGCCGTGGCCCGCGACTGGGACCTGCCCGCACTCCTCCAGGACGAAAACCCTCACCGAAAGGCTTGCCAGTGAGCACCGAAGCGTACGTGTACGACGCGATCCGCACCCCGCGCGGGCGCGGCAAGGCCACCGGCGCCCTGCACGGCACGAAGCCCATCGACCTGGTCGTCGGCCTCATCCACGAGATCCGCGACCGCTTCCCCGGCCTGGACCCGGCCGCGGTCGACGACATCGTGCTCGGCGTCGTCGGACCCGTGGGCGACCAGGGCTCCGACATCGCCCGCATCGCCGCGATCGCCGCCGGGCTGCCCGACACGGTGGCCGGCGTACAGGAGAACCGCTTCTGTGCCTCGGGCCTGGAGGCCGTCAACATGGCCGCCGCCAAGGTGCGTTCCGGCTGGGAGGACCTGGTCCTCGCGGGCGGCGTCGAGTCGATGTCCCGGGTGCCGATGGCCTCCGACGGCGGCGCCTGGTTCAACGACCCGATGACCAACCTCGCCGTCGACTTCGTGCCCCAGGGCATCGGCGCCGACCTGATCGCCACCATCGAGGGCTTCTCCCGGCGGGACGTCGACGAGTACGCGGCCCTGTCCCAGGAGCGCGCGGCCACCGCCTGGAAGGAGGGCCGCTTCGACCGCTCCGTCGTCCCCGTCAAGGACCGCAACGGACTGGTCGTCCTCGACCACGACGAGCACATGCGCCCCGGCACCACCGCCGACTCCCTCGCCGGCCTCAAGCCGTCCTTCGCGGACATCGGCGAACTCGGCGGCTTCGACGCCGTGGCCCTGCAGAAGTACCACTGGGTGGAGAGGATCGACCACGTCCACCACGCGGGCAACTCCTCCGGCATCGTGGACGGCGCCTCGCTCGTCGCCATCGGCTCCAAGGAGGCCGGCGAGCGCCACGGCCTCACCCCGCGCGCGCGGATCGTCTCCGCCGCCGTCTCCGGCTCCGAGCCCACCATCATGCTCACCGGCCCCGCGCCCGCCACCCGCAAGGCGCTCGCCAGGGCCGGACTGACCATCGACGACATCGACCTCGTCGAGATCAACGAGGCCTTCGCGGCGGTCGTCCTGCGCTTCGCGAAGGACATGGGCCTGTCCCTGGACAAGGTCAACGTCAACGGCGGCGCCATCGCGCTGGGCCACCCGCTCGGCGCCACCGGCGCGATGATCCTCGGCACCCTCGTCGACGAACTGGAGCGCCAGGACAAGCGCTACGGCCTCGCCACGCTGTGCGTGGGCGGCGGCATGGGCGTCGCCACCGTCGTCGAGCGCGTCTGACCCCTCCCAGCGGCACCTTCGGACCTCAGACCTCAACGGAGACCCCGACATGACCGAGAGCACCACCATCCGCTGGGAGCAGGACGACACCGGCGTCGTCACCCTCGTCCTCGACGACCCCGACCAGTCCGCGAACACCATGAACCAGGCGTTCCGCGACTCCTTCGCCGCCGTCGTCGACCGGCTGGAGGCCGAGAAGGACTCCCTCCGCGGCGTCATCCTCACCTCCGCCAAGAAGACCTTCTTCGCCGGCGGCGACCTGCGCGACCTGATCCGGGTCACCCCCGAGACCGCCCAGGACCTCTTCGACGCCGGCCTCGCCCTCAAGCGGAACATGCGCCGCATGGAGACCCTGGGCAAGCCGGTCGTCGCCGCGATCAACGGCGCGGCCCTGGGCGGCGGTTACGAACTCGCCCTGGCATGCCACCACCGCATCGCCCTCGACACCCCCGGCACGAAGATCGGCTGCCCCGAGGTGACCCTCGGCCTCCTCCCGGGCGGCGGCGGAGTGGTCCGCACCGTACGGCTGCTGGGCATCGCCGACGCCCTGCTGAAGGTGCTGCTGCAGGGTCAGCAGTACAACGCGCGCCGCGCCCAGGAGAACGGTCTCGTCCACGAGGTGGCCACCAGCCAGGACGAGCTGCTGGCCAAGGCCCGTGCCTTCATCGACGCCAACCCCGAGTCCCAGCAGCCCTGGGACAGGCCCGGCCACCGCATCCCGGGCGGCACCCCGGCCAATCCCAAGTTCGCCGCCAACCTGCCCGCCTTCCCCGCCACGCTGCGCAAGCAGACGAACGGCGCCCCTTACCCGGCACCGCGGGGCATCCTCGCCGCCGCCGTCGAGGGAGCCCAGGTCGACTTCGAGACCGCCCAGGTCATCGAGGCCCGCTACTTCGTGGAGCTGGCCGCCGGGCAGACCGCCAAGAACATGATCCAGGCGTTCTTCTTCGACCTCCAGGCCGTCAACTCCGGCGCCAACCGCCCGAAGGGCGTCGAGCCCCGCCAGGTTCGCAGGGTCGCCGTCCTCGGCGCCGGCATGATGGGCGCGGGCATCGCCTACTCGTGCGCCCGCGCGGGGCTGGAGGTCGTCCTGAAGGACGTGTCCCTGGAGGCCGCCGTCAAGGGCAAGGGCTACTCCGAGAAGCTGTGCGCCAAGGCCGTCGCCAGGGGCCGTACCAGCCAGGAGAAGGCGGACGCACTGCTCGCCCGGATCACGCCCACCGCCGAGGCCGCCGACCTCGCCGGCTGCGACGCGGTGATCGAGGCCGTCTTCGAGGACCCGGCCCTCAAGCACAAGGTGTTCCAGGAGATCGAGCAGGTCGTCGCCCCGGACGCGCTGCTGTGCTCCAACACCTCCACCCTGCCCATCACCGCGCTCGCCGAGGGCGTGGAGCGCCAGGCCGACTTCATCGGGCTGCACTTCTTCTCGCCCGTCGACAAGATGCCGCTGGTCGAGATCATCAAGGGCGAGCGCACCGGCGACGAGGCGCTGGCCCGCGCCTTCGACCTGGTCCGGCAGATCAACAAGACCCCGATCGTCGTCAACGACTCGCGCGGGTTCTTCACCTCCCGGGTGATCGGCCACTTCATCAACGAGGGCGTGGCGATGGTCGGCGAGGGCATCGAACCGGCCTCCGTCGAGCAGGCGGCGGCCCAGGCGGGCTACCCGGCCAAGGTGCTGTCCCTGATGGACGAACTGACGCTCACCCTGCCCCGAAAGATCCGCAACGAGTCGAAGCGGGCCGTGGAGGAGGCGGGCGGCACCTGGTCCGCGCACCCCGCGGAGGCGGTCGTCGACCGCATGGTGGACGAGTTCGGCCGTACGGGGCGCAGCGGCGGCGCGGGCTTCTACGAGTACGGCGAGGACGGCAGGCGGGCCGGGCTGTGGCCGGGACTGCGTGAGCACTTCACGAAGCCGGGGTACGAGATCCCGTTCCGGGACATGCAGGAGCGCATGCTCTTCTCCGAGGCGCTGGACACGGTCCGGCTCCTGGAGGAGGGCGTGCTGACCTCCGTCGCCGACGCCAACATCGGCTCCATCCTCGGCATCGGCTTCCCGGGCTGGACCGGCGGCGTGCTGCAGTACATCAACGGCTACGACGGCGGCCTGCCCGGCTTCGTGGCACGCGCGCGTGAACTCGCCGAGCGCTACGGCGAGCGGTTCACCCCGCCGGCCCTGCTGGTGGAGAAGGCGGAGAAGGGGGAGACGTTCACCGACGCGCGCTGAGGCGCGGCCCGGACCTCAGGCGGAGGACGCGTCCCCCGGGGCCGCCTCCGCCCCGCCCCCGCC
>NZ_POTZ01000583.1 GCF_003236365.1 Streptomyces sp. NTH33 | reverse complement strand
CCCGGGCGTCGTACGCTGAAGGGACCCCCGGCCCGCCGCACGAGTCGGGTCCTTCGTGTTGCCCACCTCCGGACGGAAACAGCCCCTCATGACCCTGCACGGTCTGCTCGACGCCGTCGTCAAGGACCCCGCCCTCGCGGAAGCGATCACCGCCGCGGCGGACGGCAACCGCATGCACGTCGACCTCGTCGGTCCCCCGGCGGCCCGCCCCTTCGCGGTCGCCGCCCTGGCCCGTGAGGCCGCCCGCCCCGTGCTCGCGGTGACGGCGACCGGCCGCGAGGCCGAGGACCTGGCCGCCGCCCTGCGCTCGCTGCTGCCCCCGGAAGGAGTCGTGGAGTACCCCTCCTGGGAGACGCTGCCGCACGAGCGGCTCAGCCCCCGCAGCGACACCGTGGGCCGCCGCCTGGCCGTGCTGCGCCGCCTGGCCCACCCCAGCTCCGACGACCCGGAGACCGGCCCGGTCTCCGTCGTCGTCGCCCCCGTGCGCTCCGTTCTCCAGCCGCAGGTCAAGGGCCTGGGCGACCTGGAACCGGTGTCGCTGAGGAGCGGGCAGAGTGACGACCTGAACGATGTCGTCGACGCCCTGGCCGCCGCCGCGTACTCCCGTGTGGAGCTGGTGGAGAAGCGCGGCGAGTTCGCCGTGCGCGGCGGCATCCTCGACGTGTTCCCGCCCACCGAGGAACACCCCCTGCGCATCGAGTTCTGGGGCGACGACGTCGAGGAGATCCGCTACTTCAAGATCGCCGACCAGCGCTCCCTGGAGGTCGCCGAGCACGGCCTGTGGGCACCGCCCTGCCGTGAGCTGCTGCTCACCGAGGACGTACGCGCGCGTGCGCGTGCGCTCGCCGAGCAGCACCCGGAGCTCGGCGAACTGCTGGGCAAGCTCGCCGAGGGCATCGCGGTCGAGGGCATGGAGTCCCTGGCCCCGGTCCTGGTCGACGACATGGAGCTGCTGCTCGACGTGCTGCCCAAGGGCGCCATGACCGTCGTCTGCGACCCGGAGCGGGTGCGCACGCGCGCGGCCGACCTGGTGGCGACCTCCCAGGAGTTCCTGCAGGCGTCCTGGGCGGCCACGGCCGGTGGGGGCGAGGCGCCGATCGACGTCGGCGCGGCCTCCCTGTGGTCGATCGCGGACGTACGGGACCGCGCGCGCGAGCTGGACATGATGTGGTGGACCGTCTCGCCGTTCGCCGCGGACGATGCGGCGTACGACGGCGGGGGCGACGGGGGCGGGGACACCCTCAAGCTGGGCATGCACGCGCCCGAGACCTACCGCGGGGACACCGCGAAGGCGCTCGCCGACACCAAGGGCTGGCTCGCGGACGGCTGGCGCACGGTCTTCGTCACCGAGGGCCACGGCCCGGCCTCCCGCACCGTCGAGGTGCTGGGCGGGGAGGGCATCGCGGCCCGCCTGGACGTGGACCTGGAGCAGCTGTCCGCGTCGGTCGTGCACGTGGCGTGCGGCTGCGTCGACCACGGCTTCGTCGACCCGGGCCTGAAGCTGGCGGTGCTCACCGAGACCGACCTGACCGGCCAGAGGTCGGCCGCCCGCGACGGCGCCCGGATGCCGGTCCGCCGCCGCAAGTCCATCGACCCGCTGAGCCTGGAGGCCGGCGACTACATCGTCCACGAGCAGCACGGCGTGGGCCGCTACATCGAGATGGTGCAGCGCACGGTGCAGGGCGCCACCCGCGAGTACCTGGTGGTGGAGTACGCCCCGGCCAAGCGCGGCCAGCCCGGCGACCGCCTCTACATCCCCACCGACCAGCTGGAGCAGATCACCAAGTACGTCGGCGGCGAGGCACCCACCCTGCACCGGCTCGGCGGCGCCGACTGGACGAAGACCAAGGCACGCGCGAAGAAGGCGGTCAAGGAGATCGCCGCCGACCTGATCAGGCTCTACAGCGCGCGCATGGCCGCACCCGGGCACCCCTTCGGCGCGGACACGCCCTGGCAGCGCGAGCTGGAGGACGCCTTCCCCTACGCGGAGACGCCCGACCAGCTCACCACGATCGCCGAGGTCAAGGAGGACATGGAGAAGTCGGTCCCGATGGACCGTCTGATCTGCGGCGACGTCGGCTACGGCAAGACGGAGATCGCGGTCCGCGCCGCCTTCAAGGCGGTCCAGGACGGCAAGCAGGCGGCGGTGCTCGTGCCCACCACGCTGCTGGTGCAGCAGCACTTCGGCACGTTCTCCGAGCGGTACGCGCAGTTCCCGGTGAAGGTGAGGGCGCTGTCCCGCTTCCAGACCGACATTGAGGCCAAGGCGGTCCTGGAGGGCCTGCGCGACGGCTCGGTGGACGTCGTCATCGGCACCCACCGCCTGTTCTCGTCGGAGACGAAGTTCAAGGACCTGGGCCTGGTCGTCGTCGACGAGGAGCAGCGCTTCGGCGTCGAGCACAAGGAGCAGCTGAAGAAGCTCCGCGCCAACGTCGACGTCCTGACGATGTCCGCGACGCCGATCCCCAGGACCCTGGAGATGGCGGTGACCGGCATCCGGGAGATGTCGACGATCACCACGCCGCCCGAGGAGCGCCACCCGGTGCTGACGTTCGTCGGGCCGTACGAGGAGAAGCAGATCGGCGCGGCGATCCGCCGTGAGCTGCTGCGCGAGGGCCAGGTCTTCTACATCCACAACCGGGTGGAGTCCATCGACCGCGCCGCGGCCCGGCTGCGCGAGATCGTCCCCGAGGCGCGGATCGCCACCGCCCACGGCCAGATGTCGGAGACCGTCCTGGAGCAGGTCGTGGTCGACTTCTGGGAGAAGAAGTACGACGTGCTGGTCTCGACGACGATCGTCGAGTCGGGCATCGACATCTCCAACGCCAACACGCTGATCGTGGAGCGCGGCGACAACTTCGGCCTGTCCCAGCTGCACCAGCTGCGCGGCCGGGTCGGCCGCGGCCGTGAACGGGGCTACGCCTACTTCCTGTACCCGCCGGAGAAGCCGCTGACCGAGACGGCCCACGAGCGGCTGGCGACCATCGCCCAGCACACGGAGATGGGCGCGGGCATGTACGTGGCGATGAAGGACCTGGAGATCCGCGGCGCCGGAAACCTGCTGGGCGGCGAGCAGTCCGGGCACATCGCGGGCGTCGGCTTCGACCTGTACGTGCGGATGGTCGGCGAGGCGGTGGCGGACTACCGGCGGCAGCTGGAGACGGGGGAGATCGAAGAGGAAGAGCCGCTCGAGGTCAAGGTCGAGCTGCCCGTGGACGCGCACGTCCCGCACGACTACGCGCCCGGCGAGCGGCTGCGCCTGCAGGCCTACCGGTCCATCGCCTCCGCGAACTCGGAGGAGGACGTCAAGGCCGTCCGCGAGGAACTCACCGACCGCTACGGCAAGCTGCCCGAGCCGGTGGAGAACCTGCTGCTGGTGGCCGGGCTGCGCATGCTCGCCCGGGCGTGCGGGGTGGGCGAGATCGTGCTGCAGGGCAACAACATCCGCTTCGCCCCGGTGGAGTTGCGCGAGTCGCAGGAGCTGCGCCTCAAGCGCCTCTACCCGGGCTCGGTGATCAAGCCGACCGTCCACCAGGTCCTCGTGCCCCGCCCCAAGACCGCGAAGGTCGGCGGCAAGCCGCTGGTCGGGCGCGAACTGCTCGGCTGGGTGGGCGAGTTCCTGGCGTCCGTCCTGGGGTCGTAGCCAGGGGGG
>NZ_POTZ01000582.1 GCF_003236365.1 Streptomyces sp. NTH33 | reverse complement strand
GGCACGGTGAGGGGGCGCCCCTCACCGTGCCGTCGGGGGCCAGGAAGGCGGGGTCGCCGCCGGGGACCATGCCGAGCTCCTGGGCTCGGCGCTGGAGGGCGTCCGGGGCGGAGTAGGCGTCGATGTCCCGCTGCAGGGCCTGTTCCTCGTCGGTGAGGTTCTTGGTGTCCCTCCGCAGGTCCTCCCGCTGGAACGCGCCTTCGCTGAGCGCGGAGTTCAGCATCAGCAGCCCGATGAGGCCCCCGCCGAGCAGGAGCACGACGAGGAGGACGAAGGGCGTGCGGGCGGCCTGGCCGCGGTTCGCCGGGAAGAGCCGGGCGAGCCGGGCGGCACGCCCCCTCAGTGCGGGTTTCCTGCTCACCTGTCCCCCTGCCTCACTCGACGTCCAGCCTGATGCGCTCGGCGCCGCGCAGCCGGGCCGGTGCCGCCCGCCGGTTCTCGGCGATCTCCTCCTCGGTGGGAAGTTCGGCACCGCGCGTGAGCAGCTTGAGCCGGGGCTGGTAGCGCTCGGGCACGACCGGGAGCCCGGGGGGCGCACTCGACGCGGCGCCGGCCGCCAACACCTGCTTGACGAGACGGTCCTCGAGGGAGTGGTACGACAGCACGGCGATCCGCCCGCCGACGTCCAGCGCCTTCACCGCGGCCGGGATCGCCCGCTCGAGCACGGCCAGTTCGCCGTTGACCTCGATGCGCAGCGCCTGGAACGTGCGCTTGGCCGGGTTGCCGCCGGTGCGCTTGACGGCCTGCGGCAGCGCGTCACGGATGAGCTCCACCAGCCGCGCGCTGTTGGTGAACGGCTCCTTCTCGCGCTCGCGCACGATCGCGGCCACGATCCGCTTGGCCTGCTTCTCCTCGCCGTACGCCCGCAGAATGCGCACCAGTTCACCGGCCGGGTAGGTGTTCAGGACCTCGGCGGCGCTGATGCCGGCGCTCTGGTCCATGCGCATGTCCAGGGGCGCGTCCTGGGCGTAGGCGAAGCCGCGCCCGGCCTCGTCGAGTTGCATGGAGGAGACGCCGAGGTCGAACAGGACGCCCTGCACGCGCGCGATGCCCAGCCGGTCGAGCACGGCGGGCAGCTCGTCGTAGACGGCGTGCACCAGGGTGGCCCGCTCGCCGAAGCGGGCCAGCCGCTCGCCGGACAGCCGCAGCGCCTCCTTGTCCCGGTCCAGGGCCACGAGCCGTACCCCGGGGAAGCGGGTGAGCAGCGCCTCGCTGTGCCCTCCGAGGCCGAGGGTGCAGTCGACGACCACCGCTCCCGGCTCCTGGAGGGCGGGCGCCAGCAGGTCCAGGCACCGCCGGAGCATCACGGGAACATGTCGGCTGTTGCTCAAGGGTCCCTCTCAGGTCCGGCGCGTCCCGCACGCACCGCCGGGTCCCCCGCCGCTCAGGTACGGGAAGCCTGCCGGCGCCGGAAGCGTCGGCCGGCCGGAAGCGGGAGGAGGCCGAGCCGTACGTACGCGCCGCGCACGTGTCAGACCGCCGGTGCTCAGGCCGGGGCCTTGGGGAAATGCAGTCCAGCAGGGAGAGCCGCGTCTCCCGCTTCGCGTCACTTTAGTCCACCCTGTCTCGCGGTCAATCAACCGGCCTGCGCGTCGCCCGACGGAGTGCCGGTGACACCGGAATTCGAAAAGATTCACCCGTACGGACAGGATTTGCCGTCCGTGTGGGATCGCTCACAACAAGCCACGATGGGGTTCTTTGTGCACTCCCATAACAGGACCGGAGCGGGCACGGCCAGTAACGTCATGAGTATGAAGACATCCGCATCAGTTCCCGCCGGATCCGAGGACGCCATAACAGCAGGCACGGTCACCGACCGCCTCACGGAGGCCAACCAGCACTACGCCGCCGCGTTCACCGACCCGGGGATGGACGCCCGGCCCGTGCTGCGCGTCGCGGTCGTGGCCTGCATGGACGCCCGTCTCGACCTGCACGCCGCGCTCGGCCTGGAGCTCGGCGACTGCCACACCATCCGCAACGCGGGCGGCGTGGTCACCGACGACGTCATCCGCTCGCTGACCATCAGCCAGCGTGCCCTCGGCACCCGCAGCGTCGTGCTCATCCACCACACCAACTGCGGCCTGGAGTCCATCACCGAGGAATTCCGGCACGACCTGGAGATGGAGGTCGGGCAGCGTCCGGCCTGGGCCGTGGAGGCCTTCCGGGACGTCGACCAGGACGTACGGCAGTCGATGCAGCGCGTGCGCACCTCGCCGTTCCTGCTGCACACCGACGACGTGCGCGGTTTCGTCTTCGACGTCAGAACGGGCCTGCTGCGCGAGATCGACCCCGCCTGACCCCCGACACGCGCGCCGGACATCCGGTGCGCGTCATGCTGTCGCCACCAGCGAAAAGTCGTAAAACCCGACTTATCGCGGCCAGTTGTCCACAGGCGAGTGACACGAATCGGTAACGGCGGCAAGAATGCGGGGTGTGGCCGCACGCGGAACCTCGCAGGACCTTTCCGCGTGGCGGCCGCGATTCGGGGTGGGCCGGGCCGTGCAGCAGAGCGTCGGCCCGGAAAATTGAGGTATCCCCTGCTCGGCAGAGGGCTTGGGGAAGGGCCGAGGAGGGCCGGGTGACGACCTATGACGAGCGAGCGAGCCTCACTGATCTGACCTCCACCGTGGAGCGGGTCCGCAGTTCGGTGGAGGGAGTGATCGAGGGCAAGCCCGAGGTCGTACGGCTTTCGCTGACCGTACTGCTCGCCGAGGGGCATCTTCTGATCGAGGACGTTCCCGGGGTGGGCAAGACGATGCTGGCCAAGGCGCTGGCACGGTCCATCGACTGTTCGGTGCGGCGCATCCAGTTCACGCCCGACCTGCTGCCGTCGGACATCACAGGTGTGTCCATCTGGGACCAGCAGCGCCGGGACTTCGAGTTCAAGCCGGGCGCCATCTTCGCGCAGATCGTGATCGGCGACGAGATCAACCGCGCCTCGCCCAAGACCCAGTCGGCGCTGCTGGAGTCCATGGAGGAGCGTCAGGTCACCATCGACGGGCAGAGCTACGAACTGCCCGTCCCGTTCATGGTGGTGGCCACGCAGAACCCGGTCGAGATGGAGGGCACCTACCCGCTGCCCGAGGCCCAGCGCGACCGCTTCATGGCCCGGGTGTCCATCGGCTACCCGAGCCCGGACGCCGAGTTGCAGATGCTGGACGTGCACGGCGGGGTGAACCCCCTGGACGGCCTCCAGCCGGTCGCGCACGCGCACGAGATCACCAAGCTGATCGAGGCGGTGCGCGGCGTGCACGTCGCCGAGCCGGTGCGGCGCTACGCGGTGGAGCTGGTCTCCGCCACCCGCACCCACCCGGACCTCAGACTCGGCGCCTCGCCGCGCGCGACGCTGCACCTGCTGCGCGCGGCGAAGGCGTCCGCCGCCCTGAGCGGCCGGGAGTACGCGCTGCCGGACGACGTACAGGCGCTCGCCGTGGCCGTGCTGGCCCACCGGCTGCTGCCCACCGCCCAGGCCCAGCTCAACCGCCGCACCGCCGAGCAGGTCGTCCAGGAGATCCTGCAGCGCACCCCGGTACCCGCGGGGCTCCAGCAGGCCGACGGCTTCGGCCTGGGCGGCGGCACGCCGGCGTACGGCCGGCAGACCCCTCGGGGGCTGTGATGACCCACGCGGGGGCCGCGCACGCGGAGGACGACCGGGGGG
>NZ_POTZ01000581.1 GCF_003236365.1 Streptomyces sp. NTH33 | reverse complement strand
GGGCCGGTTACTTCAGGTGCAGCTGCTGGCCCGGGTAGATGAGGTCGGCGTTGTCGACGACACCCTTGTTCAGCTCGAACAGCTTCTGCCAGCCACCCTGGACGCCGTGCTGCCCGGCGATGGAGCTGAGGGTGTCACCGGGGACCACCCTGTACTCGCCGTCGCCCTTCTTGACCTTCTTGCCGGTCGGGGTGGTGACGGTCTTCTGCGGGGCCGGGGCCGGACGCGTCACGGAACGGCTGGCAGCCCGCTGCTCGGTCGAGCGCTTGGTGACGCCGCTGCTCGCGGAGCCGCCGCTCTTGGAGCCGGCGTTCGACGAGGAGGGGGCGCTGCCGTTGTAGGCGGCGCCGGACAGGCCCTTGCCGCAGACCGGCCAGGCGCCCTTGCCCTGGCCCGCGAGGACCTTCTCGGCGACGGCTATCTGCGCCGACTTGGAGGCCAGGTCGGCGCGCGGCGCGTAGGCGGTGCCGCCGAACGCGGCCCAGGTGGAGCTGGTGAACTGCAGACCGCCGTAGAAGCCGTTGCCGGTGTTGATGGACCAGTTGCCACCGGACTCGCACTGGGCGACCGCGTCCCACTGGGAGGCGGTGGCGGCGGAGGCGTTGCCGACCGCCATCAGCGGGGCGGCGACGGCGGCACCGGTGACACCGGCGAGCGTGAGGACGCGAGTGGCCTTGGACGGACGGCGGTGCTTGCCCTTGCTGGAGAACAGCATGGATGGATCCCCTCACCGACGCCTGCGAGGTGAGCTGTCGGGTTCGGGCCGGTCGAGTTGCCCGGCCGTGCCTCCTTCACGAGGCACGGCTTCACCCCCAGCCGCTCCGTCAACTGACCGGTGCGGCACTTACCTTGGGTCCCCCGCTCCTGCCTACGGCGCTTGACGCGACGACTGTTCCCGTACGGCCGCTGGCAGGATTCGGCGTTCGCGGCAGCCGGGGCTCGCGGTGGCGAGCGGTCACGACCGTAGACACGTGATCCGCGGAATTTCAAAGACGATCAGGGCTTCTGAGACTCATCCCACACTTTCACCGAAAGGGACATTCGGTGCGAAGTGTGACGTGAACTCCCGCTACTTCTGGGCTGTTTCGGCAGGGATGTCCAGGGCTTGACCGGCGACGACGCGGTCCGGGTCGTCGCCGATGGCCTGCCTGTTCGCGTCGTACAGCGCGCTCCATCCGCCCTGGAGGCCAAGGGAGTCGGCGATGGACTCGAGGGAGTCGCCGGAACGGACCGTGTAGGAGCCGCTCATGTCGGCGCGTGCGCCGCTGCCGCCGCGCGAGGCGTGACGGCCGGAGGAAGCGACCGCACGGCTGTCGGCCGGATCCTCGACCGCGCTGGCCCCGCGGTGGCGGCCGGCGCCGAGCGCGCCGGTGTCGACCAGCGCCGAAACACCCGCGACATAGCCGTAGTTGTCCGAGTTGCCCCATTCGGACGCAATGGAGGGCGAGGTGTCGGGCGCCGAGGGGACACTTGCGGCATCTTCGGGCGAAGTGTCAGGCTTGACCGAGTCGCCCCCCTTGCCGGGCGAAGGGGTCGAGGGCGACGGGTTCACCGGAGCCGCACTCGGCGAGTCCGCCGCATCGGGCTCGGCGGTGGGCGAGTCGGACGGGCCGGACGAGTCGGACGAGTCGGACGAATTGCCCGACCCCTGCGGCGAGCCGGACAGGCCGAGGCCGTTCGACAGGGAAGGGTTGGACTTTCCGGACGAGTCGGAGGAACCGTTCGAACCGGAAGAGCCGCCGCCCACGCCGGTGTCGACCTTCGCCACGCCGGACTTCTTGCTGAGCCCGGAGAGCAGTCCGCAGGTCGGCCAGGCGCCGGGCCCCCGGTCGGCGAGTATCTTCTCGGCCACGGATATCTGCTGGGACCGGCTGGCCTGGTCGGCGCTCGGCGCGTAGTCGAGGCCGCCGTACTGCTCCCAGTCCTCCTGGGTCAACTGCAGCCCGCCGTAGTAGCCGTTGCCGGCGTCGGCGCTCCAGGAGCCGCCGCTCTCGCACTTCGCCACCTTGTCCCACACGGTGCCGTCCGCCGCGCTGGCGCCGGAGGCGCCCATCAGCGGGATGGCGATGGCGGATCCGGTCACTCCGGCAGCGACGAAGAGGGCCGGGGCCTGACGGGGGCGACGGTGACGACCGTTCCCGGAGAGCATGCGGAGACCTTTCAACCGACGGCAGTGACCAACGTGGCGGCGGATACGGCTGGGTGCCGCGACGCTGATGGGTGAAGGTAGCGGCTGTCGATCGCTTGTCACAAGTTAATGCCGCGTAGATCACGTGAAGGTCACATGATTGAGCGCGTGTCACCTTTGCGCTCGTCAGCGGACAGCCGCAGGCAGGCGCACGGTCCGTATACGGCCCGTGTACGGCCTGCGTACGGCCCCTTTTCCGGCCCTGTCCGGCCCTGTCCGGACTTAGGGGTGCGGGGTGAAGCTCACGGGCAGGGTGCGCAGTCCGCGCATGATGAGCCCACCGCGCCAGCGCAAGTCGCTTGCCTCCGCGTCGAGTTGGAGGTTCGGGAGGCGGTTGAACAGGGTGGCGAGGGCGATCTGGCCCTCCAGGCGGGCGAGTGGGGCGCCGAGGCAGTAGTGGATGCCGTGCCCGTACCCGAGGTGTTGATTGTCACGCCGGCCGAGGTCGAGGACGTCGGGGTCGGCGAAGCGCTCCGGGTCCCGGTCGGCGGCGGCGAGGACGACGAGGACCGGGTCGCCCGGAGCGATGTCCTGCCCGCCGATGGTGAGCGGGCGGGTGGCGAAGCGCCAGGTGGCCAGCTCCACGGGGCCGTCGTAGCGCAGGAGTTCCTCCACCCCTGTCTCCAGCAGGCCCCTGTCCCCCTCGGCGAGGGACCGCTGCAGCCGGCTCCTCTGCCCGGGGTGGGTGAGCAGGGCGTAGGTGCCGTTGCCGACGAGGTTGACGGTGGTCTCGAAACCGGCGAAGAGGAGGATGAAGGCCATGGCGGCGGCCTCGTTCTCGGTGAGGTGCTCGCCGTGGTCGGAGGCGCGGATGAGGCCGGAGATGAGGTCCTCGCCGGGGAGGGGTTCGGCCGGCAGGGCCTGGCGTTTGCGGTGGATGAGGTCGGCGAGGTAGCCGCGCATCTTCTTCACCGAGCGGGCGACTCCGCCCCGGGGGCCCTTTCCGTGCCGGATCATCATGCCCGCCCAGTCCCGGAAGTCGTCCTGGTCCTCGCGGGGGACGCCGAGCAGGTCGCAGATGGCGTGGATGGGCAGCGGGAAGGCGAACTCGTGGATGAGGTCGGCGGTGCCTCGGCCGGCGAAGGCGTCGATGAGGCCGTCGGCCAGCTCCTGCACGCGGGGGGCGAACTCGGCGACCCGGCGCGGGGTGAACGCCTTGCTGACCAAGCGGCGCAGCCGGGTGTGGTCCGGCGGGTCGATGTTGAGCAGGTGCGTCATCAGGTCGGCCTTGCGCTCGCCGGGGATGCCGGTCTTGCCCTTGGCGTGGGCGGGCTCGTCGTGGTGCGCCGGGTTCTTGGAGAGGCGGTTGTCGGCGAGAGCCTGCTTGGCGTCGGCGTACCGCGTGACCAGCCAGGCCTCCACTCCGCTGGGGAGGCGGGTCTTGTGCACGGGGGCGTGCTCGCGGAGCCAGGCGTAGGCGGGGTAGGGGTTGCTGGCGAACTCCCAGGTGAACAAGGTGGGCGGCTGGTCGTGCATACG
>NZ_POTZ01000580.1 GCF_003236365.1 Streptomyces sp. NTH33 | reverse complement strand
CCCGCCGGGGCGGGCGGGTGGACCAACCGGCTCTCGCTCAACGTGCCGCGCACCGTAGGGAGACGGGGAAAACGGTGTCAAGACGTCGAGCGGTCCGCCTGTCGGCGTTCGGTGTCCTCCCGGTGCCCGCCCCGGTCGGCCGGGGCCCGGCCGGCTGCGACTGAGCACGTTCCTGTTCGTCACCGCACCCGTTCGTGATCACGTACGACGGCTGCTGCGTCGGTAACGATTGCGCAACTTGCGAAAACTGTTGGTTGCCTCTCGTTCATTTATGGCGGTGCACCTTGCTCCTGCTTCGCGGACTGCCCATTACTTTGCGCAAACTATCAGCAGTTGGATCACTGACAACAGATCAGGGAGTTCCCACGATGATGAGGAAAACCCGCAACGCGACGGCTGCCGCGATCGGCTTGTGCATCGCACTCGCCGCTGTCGGCTGCGCCGGCGGCGGCGACGGCGACGGCAGCGGTTCGTCCGGCGGCCAGGGCACGGTGACCCTCTGGACGAACGCGATGGAGGGGCGCGGTGCGCAGTACTGGAAGGACGCCGCGAAGGCGTACCACGCGCTGCACCCGGACGTCACGATCAAGATCCAGTCGGTCCAGAACGAGGACCTCGACGGCAAGCTGCAGAACGCGCTCAACTCGAACTCCGCGCCCGACATCTTCCTGCAGCGCGGTGGCGGCAAGATGCAGGCCATGGTCGACGCCGGCCAGATCCAGGCACTGGAACTGGCCGACACCGACAAGGCGAACGTGGGCGAAGCGGCCCTCGGAGGCGTCTCGATCGACGGCAAGGTCTACGCGATGCCGCTCGACACGCAGCCCGAGGGCATCTACTACAGCAAGGACCTGTTCAAGAAGGCCGGCATCACCTCGACGCCGACGACGATGGACGAGCTCAAGGACGCCGTCGCGAAGCTGAAGGCGATCAAGGTCGCGCCGATCGCGGTCGGCGCCAAGGACGCCTGGCCGGCCGCGCACTGGTACTACAACCTCGCCCTGCGCGAGTGCAGCCAGGAGACCATGCAGGAAGCCGCCAAGTCGCTCACGTTCGACCACCCGTGCTGGACCAAGGCCGGCGAAGACCTCGCTGAACTCCTGGAGACCGAACCCTTCCAGAAGGGTTTCCTGACGGCAACGTCGCAGCAGGGCGCCGGGTCCTCGGCGGGCATGATCGCCAACCACAAGGCGGCCATGGAGCTCATGGGCAACTGGAACCCCGGTGTGATCGCCGATCTGACCCCGGACAAGAAGCCGCTCCCCGACCTGGGCTGGTTCCCCTTCCCCGCCGTGCCCGGCGGCAAGGGCGACCCGACCGCCATCATGGGCGGCGCCGGCGGATACTCGCTCTCCAGGAACGCACCGAAGGAGGCCCTGGGCTTCCTCCAGTTCGTCGTGGCCAAGGAGCAGCAGGAGGCCTACGCCGAGGCCTTCGACACCGTCCCGGTGAACAAGCAAGCCCAGGGGGTCGTCACCGAGCCCTACAACATCTCGGCACTTCAGGCCTTCAACAAGGCCGCCTACTCGATGCAGTTCCTCGACACCGTGTACGGACAGAACGTCGGCAACGCCATGAACATCGCCGTCGTGAACCTGATGGCCGGCAAGGGCTCCGCCGCCGACATCGTCAAGGACGTCAAGGCTGCCGCCGAGAAGGGCTGAGTAAGCAGACATGAGCGACACCCTGGGCGCTGACACGGCCGACGGCCGCCAGTCGCAGGGCACGCCCGGAGCCGGGGACGCGGCCACGTCCGTGCCCCCGGCTCCGCCGCGAGCGGCTGCGCACCGCCGAGGCCGTGCCAGGATGCGACTGGAGATCGCGGTCCTGTCCGCACCGGCGGTCATCACGTTCCTGGCGTTCGTGATCCTCCCGGTCGCGCTCGCCGCGTACTACGGCTTCTACCAGTGGAAAGGCTACGGAGAGCCCACCGACTGGGTCGGCCTGAACAACTACAAGCTGATCCTCACCGACCCCGCGTTCCACGACGTCCTGTGGCACAACGGCCTGATCCTGGTGCTCTCACTGGTCATCCAGGGTCCGCTGGCGATCGTCCTCGCGCTCCTGCTCAACCAGAAGATCCGCGGCCGCTCGACCATCCGCGTCCTGATCTTCGTGCCCTACATCATCTCCGAGGTCATCGTCGGCACCGGCTGGAGCCTGATGCTCCAGAGCAACGGAGCCGTCAACGACCTGCTGCACCGGATCGGCCTGGGCTCCCTGGAAGCCGACTGGATCGCCGACCCGGACCTGGCCATCTGGACGCTGATGGCCATCATCACGTGGAAGTACATCGGCTTCGCGGTGATCCTGATGCTCGCCGGCCTGCAGTCGATCCCCGACGAGATCTTCGAGGCCGCGCAGATCGACGGCGCCTCCTACTGGCAGATCCAGCGCCGCATCACGCTGCCGCTGCTGGGACCGACGATCCGCATCTGGGCCTTCCTGTCGATCATCGGCTCGCTGCAGTTGTTCGACCTCGTCTACATCATCTGGGGCCAGTACGTCTCGGGCACGGCGGGCACCTCGACCATGGCGATCTACATGCTCGCCCAGGGCCGCAACGCGGGCAACTACGGCTACGGCAGCGCCGTCGCGGTCGTGATGTTCGTGATCTCGCTCATCGTCGCGCTGATCTACCAGCGCTTCGTCCTGCGCCGCGACCTCAGGGGCGCCGTCACCGAAGGGACCGTGTGATGAGCGCGACGACCACCACCTCCCGGATGTCCCCCGTGCCGGAGCCGAAGGCACCCACCGGCCGCCGCGACAACCGCGACAAGCCGCAGAAGTGGGGCAGCCCCGTCACCTACTTCGTCGCGCTGCTCTTCGTCGGCGTCTGCATCGCACCGGTGCTCTACATCGTGCTCGGCGGATTCCGCACCAACTCGCAGATCACCACGGACCCGGCCGCCCTGCCGCGCCCCTGGGTGATCGGCAACTACATCGACATCCTGAAGTCGACAGTGTTCTGGGGCGAGTTCGCCAACTCCCTCATCGTCGCGATCACCAGCACCGTCGGCATCGTCGCCCTCGGCCTGATGGTGAGCTTCGTGATCGCACGCTACGACTTCAAGCTCAAGGGCGCGATGTACTCCCTGTTCGCCGCGGGCCTGATGTTCCCGATGGTCATCGCGATCACTCCGCTGTATCTCGTCATCAAGGACCTCGGCCTCGCCGACAACCTGCTCGGCGTGATCATCCCGCAGATCGCCTTCGGCCTGCCGATGACCGTCATCATCCTCGTGCCGTTCCTCAGAGCCATCCCGAACGAGATCGAGGAGGCCGCCGCGATCGACGGCATGAGCCGACTCGGATTCTTCTTCCGCATGGTGGTCCCGCTGTCGCTGCCCGGTGTGGTCACCGTCGGCATCCTCGGATTCGTCGGCAGCTGGAACAACTACCTCCTGCCCCTGTACGTCCTCAACTCGCAGGCGAACTACACCCTGCCACTCGGCGTCCAGGTGTTCTCCTCGCAGTACTCCACGGACACCGCGAAGGTTCTCGCCTTCACCTCACTCGCCATGCTGCCCGCACTGATCTTCTTCTCGGTCTTCGAGAAGCGCATCGTCGGCGGCCTCACCGGCGCCGTGAAGGGCTGACACCGGTACCAGGACCTGAACCGGACCGTCCCGCGCCTGCCCCTGCCATGCCTTCCGGCAGGGGCAGGCC
>NZ_POTZ01000057.1 GCF_003236365.1 Streptomyces sp. NTH33 | reverse complement strand
ACGACCGCGGCGCGGGTGACCTGCCCGCCGCTGAGCAACTCCTCGTAGGCGACGAAGGTGATGCCCTTGGGAACCATGACCAGGCCGCCGGCCTCGTCGATGGTCTTACGGGAGGAGAGGCTGGTGACGACGACGATCCACAGCGGGAAGAGGATCGCGAGGCAGGCCAGGACGAGGACGAGGCCCTTGCCCGCCAGGCCGGCCCGGGTGGGCTTCTCCTCCCACACCGGCCGGGGCGGGGCGGCCCACCGGCGCGTTCCCCGTACGGGCTTGCCGGTCACGGCGGTCACTTCCTGTACACCCCCTGCTCGCCCATGAGATGGGCCACCTTGTTCGCGGCGAGGACCAGTCCGAGGCTGACCACGCCCTTGATCAGTCCGGCGGCGGCCGCGTAGCCGAAGTCCTGGTTGCGTACGCCGTTCCACCACACGAAGGTGTCGAGGACCTCGGCGGCCCCCGGTCCGACGGCGTCGCGTTGCAGCAGGATCTGCTCGAAGCCGACGGTGAGGGCGTCGCCGACGCGCAGCACCAGCAGCAGAGCGATCACCGGGCGCAGCGCGGGCAGGGTGACGTGCCAGATGCGGCGCCACCGTCCCGCGCCGTCCATCGCGGCGGCCTCGTACAGGTCCGGGCTCACCGAGGTGAGCGCGGCGAGGAAGACGATGATCCCCCAGCCGGCGTCCTTCCACACGCTCTGCGCGGTGACGAGGAACTTGAAGGTGCTGGGGTCGGTCATGACGTCGAGGCCGTCGTAGCCGTGCTGCCGCAGCAGCTGGGAGAGCAGTCCGGCGCCGCCGAGCAGCTGCTGGAAGACGGCGATGACCAGCACCCAGGAGAAGAAGTGCGGCAGGTACAGGACGGCCTGCGCGACCGCCCGCACCCGGGGCCTGACCACGCTGTTGATGAGCAGCGCGAGCAGGATCGGGAGGGGGAAGTACAGCACGAGCTGGAGGAGGAACAGCACCAGGGTGTTCTTCACGGCGTTCCAGAAGGCCGAGTCCGCGAAGATCGACCGGAAGTTCTCCAGGCCCACCCAGGGGCTGTGCAGGATGGAGACGACGCCGTTGTCGCTGGTGTAGGGGTCGTAGTCCTGGAAGGCGACGACGTTGCCGAGGATCGGTGTGTAGTGGAAGAGCAGGACGAGGACGAGCGCCGGGAGGGTCATCAGGAGCAGCACGCGGTCGCGCCGGAACCTGATCCGCAGGCTCAGCCCACCGCCCCGGCGTCGTTGCCCGTCCCGGGTTCCGGTGGCGCCGCCGGGCGCCGCCGGGGTCCTCGCCGTCGTGTCGGCCTCGGCCCCGCTCCGGGGCACCGTGCTGTGGGACACGGCCGGTCTCCTTGCCTCAGCGTCCGGGTCAGCCTGCCGCCGGGCCGTTCTCGTCGAGAATCTTCCGGTACCAGTCGCGCAGCTGGTCGCCGCCCTTCTTCCGCCAGTCGGAGACGGCCTGCTGCATGGCGCCGATCTTCTTGCGGCCGCGGACGATGTCGTCCTCCAGCTGCTCGAAGTCGTTGGACAGGTTGGTCCAGCGGGCGGGCTCGGTGATCTGCATGCCGTAAAAGGGGGACTTCCTGGTGAAGGCGCCCATCCGCTGCTGCCACTCGACCTGGGCCCGGGTGACGTCGGGGAAGTCGGGGTGGGCGAGGGTCGGGGCGGGGCTCGCGATCATGACGTAGGCGTTCATGACCTCGTTGTTGCCCTGGTCGGTCTTGACGGGGACCCCGTTCTTGAGGGTGTAGTGGGTGCCCTCGACCCCGTAGTTGGTGAGCATGTACTCCTTGGTGCCGTACGGGGCGGCGGTGACGTTGGCGAGGGCCAGTACGTCGCGGACGACGGACTCGGAGGCCTTCTTGCTGACGAAGGCGAAGATGTTGGCGGGCTGGGTGGCCCACAGGGTGGGGTCGCCGCCGTCATGGCCGAAGATGTCCATGCCCGAGATCTTGAAGGCCGGGTTCTGGGTCGCCTGTTCGGCGGTCCGGCCGTACCAATGCGAGATGTCGTCGTTGTAGATCAGGAACTCGCCGGCGGCGAACTTGGGGCCGGAGTCGGTGGAGGCGCTCTTGCCCAGCTCGAAGTCCGGGTGCACGCAACCGGCGGCGAAGAGCTTGCGGGTCCACTCCAGCGCCTCCAGGTACTCCTGGGTCTCGACGCGGTAGACCAGCTTTCCGTCGACGAGGCCCCAGCCGAGCGGCTTCTCGCTGCCGGAGAGCACGCCGAAGGCGTTGAACGCGGTCCACTTCATGTCGCCGCAGGCCCACCGCTTGGCCCGGGGGCTGGTGATCTCCTTGGCCAGGGTCATGAACTCGTCGGCGGAACGCGGGACTTCGTAGCCCTCCTTGTCGAAGAGGTCCTTGCGGTAGAGGGGCACGATGTTCGTCACGTAGGCCGCGGGCATCGGCAGGCCGCGCAGCCGGCCGCCGAAGAGGGAGCGCTGCCAGGCGTCGGTGGGGATCGCCGCGAGGTTCGGGTACTCCTTGACCCTGTCCCCGGAGAGGTAGGGGCCCAGGTCGGCGAACTTGCTGATGATCGCGCTGGGTATCTTGCCGCCCATGTTCCAGCCGGGGATCACCACGACGTCCGGGATGCTGCTGGAGGCGAGGACGGCGCCGAGCTTCTGGTCGTAGGTGTTGCCGTCCTGGTTCTGCCAGACGACGTCGGCGCCGACGACGTCGTTCATCGCCCGGTAGTAGGGGTTGCCCTGCTTGGGCGGGGAGCCCCAGAACGGCGACATGACGCTGACCCTGCCGCCCTTGCCGAGCTTCTTCGGCACGGAGGTCTTGAGGCCGGCGAGGTCGAGCCTGCGGGTGAAGCCGGCGGAGGAGCCGTTCCTGGCGGGGATGTCGGGGGCGACGACGTTGTTCGCCACGTAGGACGGCAGCAGCTTCTTGGCGTCCTTGCCCGAGGTGGTGCCGCCGCGCGAGCCGCCGCCGGAGCCGCCGCAGGCGGTGAGCAGCGGCATCCCTCCGGCCACCGCTGCGGCGGCGACCGCCGTGGAGGCGAGGAAGCTTCTCCGGCTGGGGCCGGCGGAGGCGGCGTTCGGCGTCATTGCGTCAACCCTTCGTGGCGCACCAGGACACCCGGCGCTGGGCTTGTTTCCCTAGTCGAAGCGCTTCGATGTTGTGCGAGGTTAAGTGAACGCCTGGGGGGACACAAGAGCCGGATCCAAGATTCCTCCGAGGCGTGGAGGACTGGACAAGTCTCCTACGAACCTTGGCAAGTGGGCCGGAAGTCGCGGTTGTTGCCCTGGTGCGTCTTGACACCCGCCCTCGGATCGACTGAGCATCGAAGCGCTTCGAAAGAGGCTCGCCGTTCCATCGCGAGGGGACCCCGACGTGACCGTACGAACGCCTCACACGCCACCGTTCCGCGATCCGCAGCTGCCGTTCGCGAAACGCGTCGACGACCTGCTGGCGCGACTGACCCTCGAAGAGAAGGTCTCCTTCCTGCACCAGTTCGCGCCCGCGGTGGAGCGGCTGGGCATCGCCGCGTTCCGCACCGGCCAGGAGGCGCTGCACGGGGTGGCGTGGATGGGCCCGGCGACGGTGTTCCCGCAGGCCGTCGGGCTCGGCGCGACCTGGAACGACGACCTGGTGCGCCGGGTCGGCGAGGCGGTGTCCAAGGAAGCCCGGGCGATGCGCGCCCGCGACGACCGCGTGGGCCTCAACGTCTGGGCGCCGGTGGTGAACCTGCTGCGCCACCCGCTGTGGGGCCGCAACGAGGAGGGCTACTCCGAGGACCCGGGGCTGACCTCGGCGATCGCCGTCGCCTACACCCGCGGCCTGCGCGGCGACCATCCGGTGTACTGGCGCACCGCCCCCGTCCTCAAGCACTGGCTGGCCCACAACAACGAAACCCGCCGGGACACCACGTCGTCCTCGGTGCGCCCGCGCGTCCTGCACGAGTACGACCTGCGCGCCTTCCGCGAGGCGGTCGAGGCGGGCGCGGTGGCCGGGGTGATGCCCGCCTACAACCTGGTCAACGGCCGCCCCAACCACGTCTCGCCCTACCTGCGCGAGCACCTGCGCACATGGACCGACCAGGACCTGCTGGTCTGCTCGGACGCGGGCGCGCCCTCCAACCTGGTCGACTCCGAGCACTACTTCGCCACCCACGAGGAGGCCACGGCGGCCGCGCTGCTGGCCGGCGTGGACAGCTTCACCGACCACGGCACGGACCCGGCGAAGACCGTGGCGCGCGTGCGGGGCGCCCTGGAGCAGGGCCTGCTGACCGAGGCCGACGTCGACGCGGCCGTGCGCCGGCAGCTCTCGGTGCGCTTCCGGCTCGGCGAGTTCGACCCGGACCACGACCCGCACGCCGCGACCGGGGACTTCGACACCCCGGAGCACCGCGCCCTCGCCCGGGAGGCCGCCGAGCAGGCCGTCGTCCTGCTGCGGAACGACGGCCTGCTGCCCCTGGCCCCCGGCACCCGCGTCGCCGTGGTCGGCCTGCTCGCCGACGAGTGCAAACTCGACTGGTACAGCGGCACGTTGCTGCACCGGTCCACACCACTGGAGGGCCTGTACGAGCGGTTCGGCGCCGAGCGCGTCGAGTTCGCGGAGGGCGTGGACCGGATACGGCTGCGCACGGCCGACGGCACCTTCCTGCACGTACCGACCGCCGGGGCGGCGAGCGACCACGTACGCGGTGCCGAGGGCGCGCTGGACCCGGCCCTGCTGGCCGGCCGCACGGACCTGCCCCCGCTCACCACCGACGCCACCGGCACCGAACTCGCCCTGGTGGACTGGGGCGAGGGCGTCCTGACCCTGCGCGCCCCGGACGGCCGCTACCTGTCGGTGGCCGACGACGGCTGCGTACGCGCCTCGGCCGACCAGCCCGGCGGCTGGGTCGTCCAGGAGACGTTCCGCCTCGAACCCCATGGCAGCGGTCACCTCCTGCGGCACCTCGGGACGGGGCATCACGTCCGTGTCGCCGCGGAGGGCGTGAAGGTTGCCGAGGAGGACCCCGAGGTCTTCGAACTGGTGGTGACCGAGCGCGGCGAGGAGGCGGTGGCCCGTGCGTCGGCCCGGGCCGACGTGGTGCTCGTCGTGGCGGGCAACGACCCGCACCTGGGCGGCCGGGAGACGCGGGACCGTACGACCCTGCGGCTGCCGGAGCACCAGGAGCGGCTGCTGCGCGCCGCCCGCGCCGCCAACCGGAACACGGCGCTGGTGCTGGTCTCGGCGTACCCGTACGCGGTCGAGCCCGCACACCTGCGGGCGGTGCTGTGGACCGCGCACGGCGGCCAGGCGGCGGGCACCGCGCTGGCCCGGGTGCTGGCCGGTGACGTCTCCCCCGCCGGACGGCTCCCGCAGACCTGGTACGAGGACGACTCCGACCTGCCGGACCTGCTCGACTACGACGTCATCGGCAGCCGCCAGACCTACCTGTACTTCGAGGGCGCCCCGCTGTTCCCCTTCGGGCACGGGCTGTCGTACACGTCGTTCGGCTACGGCGACCTGGCGGTCCGGCTCGACGAGGACGTGGTGCGGGTGTCCTTCACGGTCACCAACACCGGGCAGGCCACCGCCGACGAGGTCGCCCAGCTCTACACCCGCGCCGTGAACCCGTCGGTCCCGCGCCCGCGCCGCGAGCTGGCGGCCCACCGCAGGATCACCCTCGCCCCCGGCGAGAAGGCGGACCTGGCCTTCGAAGTCCCGCTCTTCGCACTCGAGTTCTGGGACGTGGCCCAGGGCCGGTGGCGGCTGGAGCCGGGCCCGTACGACTTCCTCGCCGGCACCTCCAGCGAGGACATCCGCCTCCGCACCACCCTCACCCTCGACGGCGAGCCGGGCGTGCCGCGCCCGGTCCTGGAAGGCGGCCTGAACGCGGCCGACTTCGACGAGCAGTCGGGCATCGAGATCGTCGAC
Source organism: Streptomyces sp. NTH33 (assembly GCF_003236365.1). Lineage (GTDB taxonomy): Bacteria > Actinomycetota > Actinomycetes > Streptomycetales > Streptomycetaceae > Streptomyces. The sequence goes on along the minus strand of NZ_POTZ01000057.1, from coordinate 18,490 downwards.
CGGACGAGGACGACGGGTGACGCGGTGACCCCGGCCCCGGACAGGACCGGCGAACTGCTCTACCGGAACTGCGACTTCGGCGCCGGAGTGACGAGGGTGAGCGTGGAGGTGGCGGGCGGGGGCACGGTCGGACTCTCCCTCGACGGCGGCCCGTCGCTCACCGAGCTCACTGCGCACACCCCCACGTCAGGGCCGTACGACTACACCACGCTCACCGCCGAGCTCACCGCCGACGGCGTGCACGACGTGCGCCTCAGGCTGAGCGGCCCGCTGCGGCTCGCGCGGGTCGGCTTCACCGGTTGAGGGGCCGGACACGCTCCGTACGGTTCGTCATGTACCGCCCGGCCCGCCGGGAACGATCAGCCCGGACTCGTAGGCGAGCACCACCAGTTGCGCCCGGTCGCGCGCCCCCAGTTTGCCCATGATGCGGCTCACGTGGGTCTTCGCGGTCAGCGGGGAGAGGACGAGGGCGTCGGCGATCTCCCTGTTGTTCAGGCCGCGGGCGACCAGGACCAGGACCTCGCGCTCACGGGGAGAGAGCTCGCTCAGGGACTCCGGCCGGCCCGGCGCCGGTACGGAGCCCGGATGTGTCCTGACGACCCGCTCGATGAGGCGGGCGGTGGGGCCGGGGGAGAGCAGGGCCTCGCCGGCCGCGACGGTGCGGATGGCGTCGAGCAGGTCCTGGGGCTTGGTGTCCTTCACCAGGAAGCCGGAGGCCCCGGCGCGCAGGGCGTCGATGACGTGCTCGTCGGTGTCGTACGTGGTGAGGACGAGGACCTTCACGCCGGCGAGGTCCTCGTCGGCGGCGATCCGCCGGGTCGCCTCGATGCCGTCGAGCTCGGGCATGCGGATGTCCATCACGACCACGTCGGCCCGTGCGGTGCGGGCGAGTTCGACGGCTTCCCCGCCGTGGGCGGCCTCGCCCACGACCTCCATGTGCGGGGTGGCGGTGATGAGCATCGCGAAGGCGGAGCGTACGAGGTGCTGGTCGTCGGCCAGCACCACCCGGATGGCCTCCGTCATGGGCCTCTTCTCCTGTGGCGGGATTCCTGTGGCGGGATTCCTGCGGCGGGGCAGGGGTCATTGCGCGGCCCGTATGCGGGGCGCGGCCTCTGTGCGGGGCGTGCGGGGCGCGGCCTCTGTGCGGGGCGCGGCCTCTGTGCAGGGCAGGACCGCGCGGACCGCGAAGCCCGGGCCGTCGGCCCGCGGGCCGGCCTCCACCGTGCCGCCGACGCTGCGGGCCCGCTCCCGCATGCCGACCAGGCCGTAGCCGGGCGGCCGGCCGGTGGCGGCGTCGTCGGCGGCGTCCGCGGGCGAGCCGTCGTCCACGATGTCCACCAGCAGCGCCGACGACGCCTCGTCCAGTACGACGGAGACCCGGACGCCGACCGCGGGCCCGCCGTGCTGCACCGCGTTGGTCAGCCCCTGCTGGACGATGCGGTACGCCGCCGCGCCGACCGCCGGCGGCACCTCGCCGTCGGCCGAGACGGACAGGGACACCATGGCCCCCGCGGACTCGGCCGCCTTGCCGAGGCCGGCCAGTGAACCGAGGCCCGGCGGCGGTCCGCTGTCGTCCTCCGCCCGCAGCACCTCCAGCGTCCGCTTCAGCTCCTGCCGGGCCTCCCGGCAGGTGCCGGCGATGCCGTCCAGCGCCTGGGACAGGGTGTCGCGGTCGAGCCGCTCCGGGTCGGCGTTCAGCACGTGCGCGGCCACGGAGGCCCGCACACCGATGAGGGTGATGCTGTGGGCGAGGAGGTCGTGCAGATCGCGGGCTATGCGCAGCCGTTCCTCCGCGACCCGGCGGGCGGCCGTCTCCTCGCGCGTCCGCTCGGCCCGCTCCGCCCGCTCCACGATGGCGCCCACGTAGTTGCGGTGCACCCGTACCGCCTCGCCGAGCAGGGTGCAGGCCAGGATCCAGCCGGAGGTGCGGATCAGCTCCAGCCCTTTGTGCACGTTCACGGTCAGCATCATCGTCAGCGTGAGCGCCAGCAGGGACGGGACGACGACGAACGTGCGGCGGCGCGGGCCGGCCACCGCCAGCGAGTAGAGGATGACCATGGAGGCCGCCACCGGTGTCGTAGGGGCGTTGCCCAGGAAGTGGTAGGCGAGCTGGACGGGCACCAGCGCCAGCAGCACCCCCAGCGGGTACAGCCGGCGCCACGCCGTGAGCAGCACCATGACCGCCACCAGCACCCAGCCCAGGGCGTCGGTCACCCTCCCGTCGCTCTGCGGGAGGAAGGCCAGCGGCACCGTCAGCGCGCCGACGGCGGCGGTGGTCAGCCAGTCCTGCCGCACCGGCCGCCTCAACCGGCGCCGCCCCGAATGCACTCCGACGGTCGACACGTCCCTCATCCTCCCCGATCGCCGCGGCCGCCGGGCCCGGAAAGCCGCTCTCCGCCGCCCGGCGTCCCCGGTTCGTACGATCAGCGCAGCGCCGCCGGCTCCTGCACCGGCGGAGCCGGCCGGTTCTCCCGCGCGGGCGGTTCCTTGGACAGCGGCCCGGGCCACCACACCTTGCGGCCCAGCGCCACGCTGGCCGAGGTGACCAGGTAGGTCCGTACGAGGAAGGTGTCCAGCAGCACGCCCACCGCGATCACGAAGCCGAGCTCCACCAGCATCACCAGCGGCATGCCGGCCAGCACCGAGAAGGTCGCCGCCAGCACCAGCCCCGCCGAGGCGATGACGCCGCCGGTGGCACGCAGCGCCTTGAGCGCCGCCGCCTCGGGCGCCAGTCCGGACAGCGACTCCTCCCGCATCCGGTGCATCAGGAAGATGCCGTAGTCGACGCCGAGCGCTACCAGGAAGACGAAGGACAGCAGCGGCAGGGCCGGATCGTTGCCCTCGATGCCGAGGACCGGCTCGAAGACCAGCCCGCCGATGCCGAGCGCCGCACCCCACACGGCGACGACCGCGCCGACCAGGAGCAGCGGGGCGACGAGGCTGCGCAGCAGGACGATCAGGACGATCAGGACGGAGCCCAGGACGAACGGCACGACGACGTCGCGGTCACCGGCGTTGGCGTTCTTGAGGTCGATCAGCTGGGCGCTGGGTCCGCCGACGTGGCCGCCCAGTTCCCCGACCGGTCCCGAGCGCAGCGCGTGGAGGGTGGCGGTCTCGCCGGCGGACTCCGGCGGGGCGTCGGCGGTCACGATGATCTCGGTCCAGCCCGTGCCGCTGCGGCGGGGCTCGGCGGCGGCCACGCCCTCGGTGCCGCGGATCCGCTCCAGGGCCTGGTCGGCCTGGCCGGCCGGCACGACCACGTCGATGGGCTGGCTGCTGAGCTCCGGGTAGGCGGTGGCCAGGGTCCGCGCCGCGGCGATCGACTCCGGGGTGTCGATGAAGGAGTTCTCGTTCTTCAGGCTGCCCTGCAGGTTGAGGGCGCCCAGCGCCAGAGCGCCGAGCACCGCCGCGCCGACGACCAGCACGGTGACCGGCCTGCGGCCGGCCGAGCGGCCCATGGCGGCGAACACCGACCGCCGCTGTTTCGGCTCGCTGCCGAAGACCGGCACCAGGGGCCAGAACACCCGGCGGCCGAGGAGGACCAGCAGCGCGGGCAGCAGGGTCATCATGGCCAGCAGCGCGCTGAGCACGCCGACGGTGCCGAACGGGCCCATGCCGCGGGTGCTGTTCAGGTCGGCGGCCAGCAGGCAGAGCAGGCCGGCGGCGACGGTGCCGGAGGAGGCGAGGACGGCGGGGCCGCAGCCGCGCAGGGCGGCGCGCATGGCGTCGTACGGCCGCTCGATGCGGCGCAGTTCCTCGCGGTAGCGGGAGACCAGCAGCAGGGCGTAGTCGGTGCCCGCGCCGAAGACCAGGATGGTCATCATGCCGTTGTTCGCGCCGGTGACGGTGGTGCCGAACCATGCGTGCAGGCCGTAGGCGGCGGCCATCGCGGCGAAGTTGGCGGCGCCGGCGGTGAGCAGGGGGACGAGCCAGAGCAGGGGGCTGCGGTAGATGAGGATGAGCAGGACGGCGACCACCGCGACGGTGGTGTAGAGCAGCGGGCCGTCCAGTGACTCGAAGACCTTGCCGGAGTCGGCCTGCACTCCGGCGCGCCCGCCGACCTCGGCCGTCAGCCCGTCCGTGCCCCGGACGGTCTCGCGGACGTCTTCGACCAGGGCGTTCTTGGCCTCCTTGTCCTGACCGGGCTCGGTGGTGGAGACGGGGTACATCAGTGTGGTGCCGTCCTTGGACGGGATGGCCCGCGGCGGTGCGCTGAGCTTGTGCGCGGCGGCGATCTCGTCGATCTGCCCGGCGGCGGTGCGCCGGTCGGCCTCGGTCAGCCCGCCGTCGCGGTGGTACACCACGACCATGTCCGTGGACTCGCCGCCGGGCAGCCTGTCCTGGACCTTGGCGACCTGGGTGGAGTCGGCGCTCGAGGGCAGGTAGTCGACGTTCCGGTTCTGCTGTACGCCGGAGAGCTTCCCGGCCAGCGGCGAGGCGAGCGCCAGCACCACCAGCCACATCGCCAGCAGGGTCCAGGGCACGAGCCGTCCCCGGCGCGTCCTCTGCTCTTCCTGTACGGCCCCCATGGGCCACCCCTCTCCTCGGTGCTCGGCTGCTCGGATGTCCGGGTCCTCACCAGACTTCCGGCGAGGAGGGCCGGATACGTCGCTCCAGCGACCGAAGTGACCCGTACTGCCAGGGGTGTCCCGGGCCCGGCGTTACTCCCGGGGGCGTACGCCGACGGCCGGAGGCCACCCCCTGGTGACCCCGCACGTCCTGGCCACTACCGGGGCAGTTCGGCGCGCCGCACCGCGTCGGAGCCCAGGGCGATGGCCACGCCCAGAGCGGCGAAGGCGCCGCAGCCGACGAACACCGGGGCGGCGCCCCAGGCTCCGATGGCGGCGCCGACCAGCGGATAGCTGAGGGGCGCGAGACCGACCATGGCGAGCATGACGACGGAGGTGACCCGACCGAGATAGGCGGGGTCCGCCGCGGTCTGTACGAGGGCGTTGTTGAGGCTGCCGTACACGCCCACGGCCAGCCCGATGACCGCGGCCAGCACCACGGCGGTCCAGAGGGCCGGAACCAGTGCGACAGCGGCCGCTCCCGCGCAGGCCACGAGCCCCGTCCCGGCCAGCACCAGGCCGGCACGGGGCAGCCGGCCGGCGATGGCGAGCAGCGCGGCGCTGGCCGCCGCTCCCGCGCCGAGGCTGCTGACGATCCAGCCGTAGCCGGAAGGCCCCCAGCCGCGCTCGGCGTTGAGGAGCACCATGCCGACGTTGAGGGTGCCGGTGAGGCCGAGCTCGCAGACGGCGCCGGCGACGACGAGCGGGCCGATGAGGCGGTGGCGGCGGATGTACCGGAGGCCGTCGACCAGGTCCTTGCGCGCGGTGCCGGGCTCCGCCTGTTCCTCGTCGCGCGCCTTGAGGGGCCGTATCCGTATCGTCAGCAGGAGCGGCAGAGACAGCGCGAACAGCAGGCCGGCGACGGCGAAGGTGGCCGCCGCTCCCCCGAGCCCCATGGCCAGGCCGCCGACGGGCGGGCCGGCGATCTGGCTGAGGCGCACCGACAGGGAGCGCATGCCGGTGACGCGGGCCAGCTGGTCGGGGCTGGTGATCCGCGGTGGGAGGGCACCGATCGCGGGTACGAACAGGGCGTCCACGGCGCCGAAGACGAGCGCCACGGCGACCAGCATCCACAGGGCCGGTGCGGTCAGTGCGATACCGGCGGCCACCGCGAGGATGAGCAGACAGCGCAGCGCGTCGCTGCCGAGGATCACGCGGCGGGGGTCGAACCGGTCGGCCACCACGCCCCCACCGAGCATGAGCAACGCCCGCGGCAGCGCCCCGGCGGCCATGACGAGGCCGACCTCGGTGGGGCCGGCGGCCTTCTGGGCGGACCAGCCGAGGGCGACGAAGTACACGCTGTCGCCCACCAGGGAGACGGTGTAGGCGGTGAGCCAGCGCAGCACGTTGCCGTCGCGGTGGGCCGGCGTGGTGGCACGTTCGGGCAGGGCTGTCCGTGCGGTGGTCATGGCGGGCTCCAGTGAGTCGTGGGTACGGCCGTGTCAGAGGCGGAAGGGAAAGCCGTAGAGGTGCACGGACACGTGCTCGCGGTCCTCCGTGTCGCCGGCCGCCTTGGCGGCCCTGCCGCGCTCCCGCCAGCGCCGGGCCAGCGCCTGGAGCTCGTCGCTCATCTCGGCGAGTTCGGCCGGGGTCAGGTCGAGCATCCACTCGGAGGTGAAGGCGGCGTCGGTCCACGCCTTGCCCCAGGCGGCCGTCTGGTCCAGGTACGCGCGGTACTGGGTGACGCGGTTGTCGACGATGCCGCGGGTCACCGCGCCGACGGCGGCGGCTCCCTCGGGCGTGTCCGCGAAGTCCGAGTCGCGGAAGCCCCAGCCCTCCTCGGACATCACCTGCCACCACCGCTCACGGCCGTCGGTGCTCCGGCCGCTCGCCTCGGTCACGAAGCCGTGCTCGGCCAGCTTGCGCAGGTGGTAACTGACCAGCGACGGCGCCTGGTCGACCTGCTCGGCGAGCTGGGAGGCGGTCGCGGCGCCCACGACGTACAGCAGCCGGTAGAGCTGCATCCGCAACGGGTTCGTGAACGCCTTCAGACGGGACAGGTCGGTGATCCGCTCGGGCTCGCGCTTCGGTGACATGCCGTCACCGTAGATATGAAGCAGAAGTTGCGCAATATTTCTTTCAGAACTGGCGGCAAGAAACCGACTCCGCGCGAAGTTCCGTGATGCGAGGGTGCCCTGGGCTCAGGGACCGGCAGAGGCGTACGGCTCTCAGCGGTCCGCGCGACCGGCGCGGATCGGCTTCACCGGTCGGGGACTTGAGCGGACTCGCGGACAGCGACGGACGCCCCCGAAAAGGAAACGCGGTGCGGTACTGACTGTGACAGGGTGGCGAACCAGCGGTTCAACCGTCCCATCAGGCCGCCGCAGGAGCATTTGATGCCCGTACCGCCCCGCCTGTCCCCGTTGCTGCAGCAGTTCGACTTCGCCCGCGAGCGCCTCGCCGACCGGCTGACCGGCCCGGTCATGGACAGCGGCAACGGCACGGACATCGAGGTCGGCCCCATGACCGACGAGGAGTACCTCTGGGAGCCGGTGCCCGACTGCTGGTCGGTCCGGCGGCGTACGGACGGGCCGGGACCGCGCGCGACGGTCCTGGCCGGCACGGGCGACTGGGGGCGCGACGCCGCGCCCGCCCCGCACCCGTTCCCGCCGCCCTTCACCACGATCGCCTGGCGCCTGAACCACCTCACCGAGCTGCTGGCCCTGCGCGCCGACCACACGGTCGGCAGCCACACGCTGACCCGGGACGACTTCCGCAGCAGCGAGGACGCCGCCGGGGCGATCGCGGCCTTCGCCGACGCCGCCTCGGCGTGGCGGAAAGCCCTGCTCGGCGCCGACGACACCGCCCTCGACACGGTGGGACACAGCACCTACCCGCACGGCAGTGACCCCGACGACCCGTTCATCGAAACCGTCTGGTGGGTCAACCAGGAACTGCCGCACCACGGAGCGGAGATCGCCTTGCTGCGCGACCTGTACCGCGCCCGGAAGCCGCGCTGCACACACTGACCGCGTACGCGCCTCGGCGTCGCGGGAGACCTTTTCACACTCGTGCCCTGCGGCTCCGGACGGAACCCCAGGGCACGGCCGTACGACTGCGGCTCAGCCGGCTTGGCCGATGGCCACGGTGCGGGACCCCGGAGAGAAGTCGTCGAAGGACTGTTCCCAGGACTCGCCGGGCCAGTAGTAGGTCACGCGGCCCTCGAAGGGCCGGTAATGGGCGGTGTAGAGCGTTCCCCACCCCTCGTCGTGGGCGGATTGATACAGCGGCGGCTTCAGCATCGCCGCCACGTCCACGCCCGCTGCGCGAATGGCGCTCAGCCGCTCTCGGGTACTGGAGGACCGCTCCTGTTCGTCAGGCACCGGCAGGTGCTGGTGGTTGGCAGCGCAGGCGTCCGGTGCCTCGGTCAGTGGGATGTCCGGTCCCACGAACACCGTCACCGCCTTCCCGGAGTCGACAAGGGTGACGTTCTGCGGGATGGCGATCGGTAGGGACTGCAGCTTGCCGATTGCCTCGTCAACGGTGTCACACGTCTCCAGCAGGTAGCGCAGGACGATGAGAACGGCGAAGCCTGGGCCGTGGACGAATCGCCCGCCGAAGGTGAGCGAGACCGCGAGCCCGGCATCGTTCATCCCGTCCAGCAAGCCCCAGCCCGCCTCCTGCATTCCGATCACCGGGCGCAGGAAGTCGGAGGAGACGATGGTGCCCTCGCACTCATCGGGCGGGAAGTCGTAGTTGCGCAGCAGGGTGCCGTTGCCGCCGATCTGGGTGCAGCCCGAGAAGAACGGTCGCACGGCTGCGAGGGTGAGGAAGGTTTCCCCTCCGGGCCGGTCGAGCTGACCGGCAAGGCGGTCGAGCACCGGGACCAGCTCCGGCATATGGACCTCGAACAGCTTCCGAGCACGGTCCGCGCCTTCTGGGGTCCGGCTCTCTTCGGTCATCCACTCCTCCGCGAGCGGCCACAGAGGCTGTGCATGGGTAGCCCATCGCCCGTCGCTGCCGTCGCCGACCTCGATGGCACGGAAGGTCTTCTGCTGCTGACTCAAGGCTGCCGCTCCCCTGTGGATGCCGAGTGAAATGGTGACAACTTAGCCAATCTCAACGGGAATTCACCAGATCAAGCATGACCGTGGGAAGCAGACGGGGGGTTCAGACGGTGTCGAACCGGTTGACGATCTTCCGGGCCTGCAGCCGTTTCTCCGACATGGCATCGCTCCCGATCACGCGGAACGGGAGAGCTGTTCGCGCACCCATTCAGGATCGGGGTTGACATGAGGCCGGCCCGCCACGACGACAGTCGGCACAGTCTCATCGCCGTCGTTGGCCGACCTCACCACTGCCGCTCCAGCCGGGTCACGCCAGATATCGACCCAATGCAACTGGCGGGCGCTGCGGCCCAACCGGATATGCAGCCGGAGGCAGTACTTGCAGCCCGGCCGCCAGAAGACGACCGGCCGGCCGTCGACCGCGCTGCGGCGTTGCGCCTCCACCGCACCGACCGACTTCGGGAAAACCAGAGGCGAGTTCACGCCTGCGAGCAGCACACACACCAGTAGGTGTGCTGCGGCTGCGCCGGGAGTCCCGCTGAAGACCAGCCCGGTCGCAACGACTGAGCCGCAGAGCACAAGCAGCATCGGCAAGGTCCAGGCGCGCACCATGAGGACGAAGGCTATCGACAAGCCGAAATGCTCCTCGAACCGAGCCGCTCACACGGGCGTTCACCGGACGCCGGAGCGGCCTTCGCCGGATCATGTGCTCCGACCAACGATGCACGGGACGTACGACGACGGCCGGAGCCCCCGCACAGAGGGCCCCTCGCACGCTCTCTGACCTGCGGTTTCTCTTCGACCAGCACGAATACCCACCGGCTCAGCCCGTAACGCCCCGTCCCGGCCCGCCTCAGACCATGTGAGCCCGCCGCCGTGTTCCCACGGGAACACCCCATGGGAACCGCTCACGTTCAGTGCCCTGACCAGCCCGTACCCGCTCCCAGGCTCCACGAGCCCGCGTCGGCCGCCAGGTTGACCGAAAGCTGCCGCGCCTCAAGTAGACGGGCAGGCGAATGAAACCGGTGAACATCCACACGACCAGGGCGACCGTCACAGCGACCTGGGCAGCGGGCAGCACTGAACCGTGCTTGAGGGAGCCTCCGAGAACGGGGAGGGCGAAGGATGTCGGCGAGCGGCTCGCGGGCGGGGCCGCCTCGGGGTCAGCACTCGGGCTTGGGGGGCCGCTGCATCAGCGCGGCCGCGGCCTCGTCGAGGGTGACCTTATCGTTGAGCAGGGCGGAGATCACTTCCGTGATCGGCATCTCGACGCCGTGGACGCGGGCCAGGTCGAGGACCGCTTCGGCGGACTTGACGCCCTCGGTGGTCTGCCGGGTGGCTGTCGTCGCCTCCTCAACGCTCAGGCCGTGACCGAGATGGACGCCAAAGGTGCGGTTGCGGGCGAGCGGGGAGGTGCAGCTGGCCACCAGGCCGGACAGACCGGCGAGGGTGGCCGGGTGAGCGCCCATGGCTGTGGCCAGTCGGGTGGTCTCGGCCAGCCCGCGGGTGATGAGCAGGGCCGACGCATTGCCGCCCAGACGCATGCCCGAGGCGATGCCGACAGCCAGGGCGATGATGTTCTTCACCGCGCCGCCCAGCTCGCAGCCGATTACGTCGGTGCTGGTGTAGGGCCGGAAGTAGGGTGTGTGGCACGCCTGCTGGAAGCGGCGCGCGGCTTCCTCGTCGGGGCAGGCGACGGTCGCGGCGGCGGGCTGACCGTCCATGATCTCGGGAGCGAGGTTCGGCCCCGACAGCACCGCGACCCGGTCCGCGCTCACACCGGTCACCTCGGTGATGACCTGGCTGGCCCGCAGCCCGGTGTCCCGCTCGATGCCCTTCATCAGCGACACGATCACGGTGTCGGGCCCTATATGCGACACCCACACTGCGAGGTTGGCCCGCCGCTACTGGGGCGAGGCCCTGACGACGGCCACCATGCTGCGTGACACGTCCCTCGAAATCCTCGTCCTCGCCTCCCTGAGCATGCAGGCCAGCTACGAGGGCCGGCCCCGGGACGGCTACGACCTGGCCCGAGCCGCCCAGGACCGCGCCGCCCACTTCGGCTCCACCACCCTGCAATCCCTCCTCGCCTCCCGGGAGGCACGGGCCCTGTCCCTCATGGGCGATGACACCGGCGCCCGCAGACGCCTGGCCGAGTCCATGCGCCTGGTGGACCGCTCCGGCCACGGACGGCCCTCCCCCGAGTGGGCGGCGTCCCACGGCGCCGCCGAACTCGACTACGCCCAAGGGCTGCTCTGCACCGAGAGCGGCCACCACGACCGTGCCGTGCACTTCCTGCGGGCTGAGCAGGCCGAACAGGAGATCGGCGGCCATCGCGACGGAGACGTCCGGGCGGACGTCGGGCTTGTCGGCCAGCGCCTGGGCCGCGGCGTGCTGCACGGTGTAGCGCGGGTCGGGGCCCTGGGGCCATTGCTCTGCGATCTGCGGGTCGGTGGCCGCGGCGGCTGCGATCAGCGGCATGATCGGGGCGACCCGGGCCAGGATCTCGCCGGTGCCGCGCACGTGCGCGCGCAGCAGGTCGGCCGCGGTAGGCGCGGCGCATGCGGCGCGGAACCATTCACGGTCTATGGTGGCCACCGGCTCGGTGTCGCCGGCGATGGATGTGTCGACGACGTCTTTGAACAGTGTGCGCTTGTTGCCGAAGACGAAGTAGACGGTCCGAACGGCCACGCCCGCCTGGTCGGCGGTCTCCTGCAGGCTCGTCGCGCCATAGCCCTGCGCGACGAACAACTCCCGCGCCGCCTCGATGACCTTCTCGCGGGTGCGGCGTGAGCGCTCGGCCCGCTTGTCCGGCCGCTTGACGGTGTTCGTGGCGTGAGTATATCTCTAGAGTCAAACACTAGAGTTACCCTCCAAGAACTTGGAGGGAGCTATGGATCAGCTGAACACCGCTCAGGGGGTGAACGCAGCCCGGGTCGGCATCGAACGCGACCAGGAGGAGGCCGTCCGCCACGAGCTGGAGGCCTACTACCGCGCCGGCAAGCCGCCGTGGGACACCGGCGTGACACCGCCGGAGCTGGTCGCTTTGGTGGAGGGGCGTGGTGCACTGCCGCTCGGCCGCGCTCTGGAACTCGGCTGTGGCACCGGAACCAACGCCATATACCTGGCCCGCCATGGCTGGGACGTCGCGGCCGTCGATCTGGTTGACCGGGCGGTCGAGCAGGCTCGGGCCAAGGCCGCTGCGGCGGGGACGGCGGTACGACTGCTGTGCGGGGATGCCACCCGGCTCGATGAGCTGGATGTGCCCGGCCCATACGACCTGTTCTTCGACCTGAGCTGTTATTGCGGGATCCCGCCGCACCGCCGCGATGCCTACGCCGCCGGACTCACCCGCCGCGCCGCTCCCGGCGCACGGTTGTTGATGTTCGGGTACGGCCCCGAGGCGTTCGACGACCCGATCTCCGGCGTTACCGCCGACGAGCTGCGCACCAGGTTCGCCGGCTGGGAACTGGTCGACACCACACCCGGTACGAACCCGGTGCCCACCTTCTGGTTCACGCTGCGCCGCAACTCCGGAGAGGCATGACATGACTCAGCCGCACCACTCAGCGAAGGAGATCTGATGCACACCGTTGTCAACATCCAGCAGGCGGAAGCGTGGAACGGGTGGGAGGGGGCGGCCTGGGCCGACAACGCCCCCCGATACGACGCGATGATGGGCGGTTTCAATCAGCCGCTCCTGGAGCTCGCCGCGATCAGCGAGAACGACCATGTCCTGGACATCGGATGCGGCACGGGACAGCTCACCCTGCTGGCCGCACGCCGGGCGACGCGAGCGCAGGCGGTCGGCGTCGACATCTCCGAACCCATGCTGACCCGCGCCCGCGCCGATGCGGCCGAGCAGGGCATCGCCAACGTGCGGTTCGACCAGGCCGACGCCGAGGCCCACCCCTTCGAAGAGGGCGGTTTCGACATCGTCATCAGCCGCGGCGGCGTCATGTTCTTCTCCGATTCCGCGGCAGCGTTCGCCAACATCGCCCGCGCGCTGCGGCCCGGCGGCCGGATGGTGTTCATCGTCCCGCAGGCGGGCCGCCCCGACAGCGACTACGCTCAGGCCACCGCCGCGCTCGCGCCACTGATGTGCGGCCCCTCACCCGCGGCCCGAGGCATGGGATCGCTGTCCGACCCCGACCGTATCCACCGGGTGCTCGGCGAGGCGGGCCTGACAGAGGTGACCGTGCGGCCGGTCGAGGCGCTGATGGACTACGGCCGCGACGCCGCGGACGCCGCGGACTTCATCCTCGGCCAGGGCCCGGTCCGCTTCAACCTCCAAGGCGTGGAACAGGCCACCGCCACCCGTGCCGGCGAGGAGCTCCGGGGCGCACTCGCGGCCTACGAGAATCCGGGCGGAGTCCGCATCCGAGGCTCCGTATGGTTGGTGAGCGCCATCCGCCCCTGAACGCCCGACAGGCACCCGAATTCCCTGCCCTTGGGCGCCGATTCACCAGCCGTCATGCCAGCTCCGGACGACCTTGAGGGCAGGCATCCGACGAGGGCGAACCCCGTGCGGGTACCGCCGCTGCTGAGACGACGTCACCATCCGGCCCGACCCACGCACGGCGGCGGTTCCCTCCCACGACCGTCAGGCCGTGCCCACCTGGAGCCGGCATCCCGGGAAACGCTCGTGCTGCCAGTCGCCGGTCCTCGAGCCCCCCCTCTCGCCACTTCACCCGATAGCTGGTGACCTTCCCGGCCCTGTTCTTGCGCGGAGCAACGATCGCCATGGCGGGAGGCTGGCGCCGGTGTTCCCACGAACCCTCGGGAACTCGCCAATTTTCGGCTCTTTCCCCAAGTCAGCACACGGGCATACGACGACGGCCGGAGCCCCCGCACAGCGGGCTCCGGCCGTCGTCGGCAGTCGGGCCGTCGGGCCTACAGGGCCAGCCCCGTCAGGACCAGGACGCGCTCGTACGTGTAGTCGTCCATCGCGAACCGCACGCCCTCGCGGCCCACGCCGGACTGCTTGGCGCCGCCGTAGGGCATCTGGTCGGCGCGGTAGGAGGGGACGTCGCCGATGACCACGCCGCCGACCTCCAGGGCGCGGTGGGCGCGGAAGGCGGTCTGGAGGTCGTGGGTGAAGATGCCGGCCTGGAGGCCGTACTTGGAGTCGTTGACCTTGGCGAAGGCCTCGGTCTCGCCGTTCACCTTCTGCACGGTCAGGACGGGGCCGAAGACCTCCTCGCAGGCGATCGTCACGTCGGCGGGTACATCGGTCAGGACGGTCGGCGCGTAGGAGGCGCCGTCGCGCTTGCCGCCGGTGAGGAGGGTGGCGCCGGCCTCGACGGCCTCCTGCACCCAGGACTCCACGCGCTGGGCGGCGTCTTCGCTGACCAGCGGGCCGACGTCGGTCGCGGCGTCGGAGGGGTCGCCGGTGACCTGGGCCTCGACGGCGGCGACGATGCGCGGCAGCAGGCGCTCGTACACGGCGGCGTCGGCGATCACGCGCTGCACGGAGATGCAGGACTGGCCGCCCTGGTAGTTGGAGAAGGTGGCGATGCGGTTCGCGGCCCAGTCCAGGTCCTCGTCGCTCGCCCAGTCGGCGAGGACGACGGCCGCGCCGTTGCCGCCGAGCTCCAGGGTGCAGTGCTTGCGCGGCACCGAGTCCATGATCGCGTAGCCGACCTTCTCGGAACCGGTGAAGGAGATGACCGGGAGGCGCTCGTCCTGGACGAGGGCGGGCATCTTGTCGTTGGGGACCGGGAGGATCGACCAGGAACCGGCCGGCAGGTCGGTCTCGGCCAGCAGCTCGCCGAGGATCAGGCCGGACAGCGGGGTGGCGGGGGCCGGCTTGAGGATGATCGGGGCGCCGGCGGCGACGGCCGGGGCGACCTTGTGGGCGCACAGGTTCAGCGGGAAGTTGAACGGCGCGATGCCCAGCACGACGCCCTTGGGGAAGCGGCGGGTGAGGGCGAGGCGGCCCTGGCCGCCGGCGTCGGTGTCCAGGCGCTGGGCCTCGCCGCCGTTGAACCGGCGGGCCTCCTCCGCGGCGAAGCGGAACACGGACACGGCACGGCCGACCTCGCCGCGCGCCCACTTGATCGGCTTTCCGTTCTCGGCGGAGATCAGCTGCGCGATCTCCTCGGTGCGCTCGACCAGCCGCTTGCTGACGTGGTCCAGGGCGGCGGCGCGCACATGGGCCGGGGTGGCGGCGAACTCGTCCCGCACGGCGTACGCGGCGGCCACGGCCTCCTCGACCTGGGCGTCGGTCGGCACGCTCACCTTGCCGACCGGCCGGCCGTCCCACGGGGAGGTGACGTCGAAGGTGTCCTTGCCGGTGACCTGGCGGCCGGCGAGCCAGAAGGCGTGGGTGGAAGTCATCTTGAGAGTCCCGGCCCTTCCGCGTTCGAGGGTGTCTGCTTGCGTCGTCAACGGTAGGGCCGGGGCGGGCCGTCGGCGCTTGTCCGAGGTGGAGCAGTGGCGGTCGGGGGTGCGCCGGATTGGCGTAGGAACAGTGCCTCGGGGCCAGGGCGTCAGCGCCAGTGCGTCAGGGCCAGTGCGTCAGCGCCGGTGCGTCTACTCCGTCGACGTCGCCTTCAGCGCCAGCCACAGCTCCATCCGTACGTCCGCGTCGTCCAGGGAGCGGCCGAGGATCTCCTCCACCCTGCGCATCCGGTAACGCAGGGTGTGCCGGTGCACGCCCAGGTCGGCGGCGGCGGCGTCCCACTGGCCGTGCCGTGACAGCCAGGCCCGCAGCGAGGCCACCAGGTCGCCGCGGCCGGTGGCGTCGTGCTCGTACAGCGCGCGCAGCAGCCCGTCGGCGAACGCCCTGACCGCGTCGTCCGCCAGCAGGGGCAGCACCGATCCGGACGCGAGCTGTTCGTGCTCGACGAGGACGCGTCCGCGCCGCCGCGCCACCGACAGCGCCTGTTCGGCCTGCTTGTACGCGGCGGCGGTCGCTATGGGCCCGGCCGGCGCGGACAGGCCCACGACCAGCTCGCCCCCCTCGCCGCCGCCCGGCGGCTCGCCCACGGTCGCGGCCCGCGCCGCCTCCAGCGCCTCCGCGTACTCCCCGCACGCCGCCACGGCCGCACCCCCGTCGGCGGCCAGCACCACCAGCCGCTCCCCTTCGGGCACGACCAGCACCGCCTCCCCGGACCGGGCGGCGGCCGCCTCCACGACCTCGGCGAGGCCGGCGAGCGGGTCGCCGCCGGTTCCGGCTGCGGCCAGCACGGCGGCCGAGGACGGCTTGGTGGTCTGCACGCGCGCGTGGGCGTCGGCGTGCGCCCGCGCGGCGGAGGCCGAGGCGGACTCGGCGACGATCATCCGGAAGGGGGCGTCCAGCAGGCCGCCGTACAGGTCCCCGGCGACGGCACGGGCGTGGTCGGGCTGTCCGGCGAGCAGCATGCGCAAAACAGCAGCGCCGATCCGCTGTTCGGCGGCGCGCAGCGAGCGGGAGCGCTCCGTGGTGAGGGTCAGCAGGGCGACGGCGGAGTGGACGGCGTACCGCTCGGCGGTGCCGAGCGCCGCGGCCGTGCCGACAGCGAGCGCGGCACGCGGGCGGCGGCCGGTGCCGATGGAGTGCAGCTCGACGCGGTCCTCGGTCTCGGGTCCGCCGACCACGGCCGACGCGGGCACCGGCCGGTCGCGCAGCCGTTCGACGTCCGCGGTGAGCCGGGCGGCCCTGCGGCCCGCCCACTCCGGTGCGGTGGCGACGACGGCGCCCGAGGCGTCGTAGAGCGCCGCCCAGCCGTCGACCTGGGCGGCGAGCGCGGCGAGCAGCCCCTCGGGCCCGGAGCTCAGAGCCTGCCTCGTCAGCTCCCGCTGGGCGGCGAAGCCGGCCGTGACCGCCCGGTACTGGTCGGCCGCGATGGCCGCCGAGACGGCCTTGCTGATGGCGAGGAACGGAGTGCGGCGGGGCACCTCCAGCAGCGGCAGGCCCTCCTCCTCGGCCGCGTCGACGAGCGCCTCGGGGATGTCGTCGTAGTTGACGCCGATGGCGAAGCCGATTCCGACGACGCCGGCCTTGGCCAGCCGCTTCACATAGCGGCGCATGGCCTGGGGGTTCTCCGCGTCCAGCTTGAGCGCGGTGATGAGCAGCAGCTCCCCGCCCTCCATGTACGGCACGGGGTCGGCGAGTTCGCTGACGTGGGCCCAGCGGACGGGCACGTCCAGCCGGTCCCCGCCCGCGCGCACGGTCAGTTTGAGTGCGGAGTGGTGGACGAGCGAGGCGAGCGTCGGGGGCATGGGGCCTTCTGGTCTGCGGATGGTCTGCGGAGGTCTGGTGATCGTTGTGCGGTTTTGGCCGTCACGTATGAACGGCCTGTGTCGATTCTGCCTCACCGTACGGTCGACGCGTGACCGTCCGTACAGATATCCGCTTCGTTCAGCCCCGCAGGTCCACCAGCAGCGGCGGCGCGTGCTCGCCCCGCACACTGCTCAGGGACAGCACGGCGTGCCCCGGCGGGACCTCGTGGGCCAGCTGGGAGGCCGACCAGCGCTCCCGCTCGACCTGCTTGGTCGTCACGGCGTCCGTGGTCACGGCCCTGCCGGTCACCAGCTTGCGCAGGGCGTGGAGGGCGCGGGTCATCGGCTGGTGGGCGAAGACGGTGTGCTTGGCCACCTCCTTGGTCTCCACCCACTCGGTGCCCCAGGCGTGCGCGAACCGGCTGCCGTCCCAGGTGGTGACCCCGGCAAGCGCCATACGGCAGCCCACGGCCCCCAGCAGCGGGCCGTGCAGCGCCTCGGGAACGTCCGCGACGGTGCGCAGCGCGAGGACGACTCCGGCGTTCTGCGCGCGCAGCCGCTGGATGCGGCGCACCGACCCGGCGGTGACGGTGCCGGTGGCGTCGTCCAGGACCAGGCAGGCGAAGCGCGGGCGCCGGGTGTCCCGTACGACGGTGTGGAACTGGGCCAGGACCAGTCGGGCGATCAGCCGGGACGCCTCCTCGTGCCCCCGCTCGGGCAGGTCGATGCGGACCCGCAGCGGATGGTGGGCCACGGCGCGCAGCGAGAACGGCCTGCTGCCGCCGGTGCCGCCGAAGAACTCGGCGAAGACCGGCCGGTCGAGGAGCGCGAGCCGGTCGGCGAGGGCCGGGCCGGTGTCGGCCGCGGAGCCGGCCTGCCGCATCCGGGCGTCCAGCTCGCGCCGCATCACGGCGTGCTCGTCGGCCGCGAGCCCCGCCCGCAGCGACGCCAGCGCTCCCGGCTCGCCCTCCAGCAACTCGCGCAGCACCGGCAGCGGCGGGAAGTGGCCGTGCACGGCCCGGTAGGGGCCGAGCAGTTGGGCGAGCGCGGTGGCGGCGCTCTGGCCGCCGACGGTCTCGAGGTCTCCGACCAGGGCCTCGGCGAGGAAGGCGGCGGCCTCGTCGGGGTCGTCGGACTCGGCGTAGGGGTCGAGGTCGTGCACGGAGGCCGGGTCGCCGATCCGCACCACCACGTCGTACGCCGAGTCCGGGCCGAGCGGAGTCCCGGCGGCGCAGACGGCGACGACCGCGCACCGGCCGGTGAGCGCCTGCAGGGCGAGCGCCTCGGTGACCGGCCCGGTGACGTGCCGGGTCTTGCCGGAGCCGGGCGGGCCGACCAGCAGCAGCGAGGTGCCGAGGGCGTCCGGGTCGACGGCGGCGCCGGCGCCCTCGTAGGCGTGCGGGCCCCGCTCCCCCGGCTTCCACCGGCCGAGGCGCACCTGCCCCTGGAGCAGGTCGTGGCGTGCGGTGCGGCCGGGCAGGTCGCGGGCGCCGGAGGGGTGGGTCCAGGCGGCGCCGCCCTGCCGCAGCACGGTGTCGGTGAAGGCGGCCGGGCTCCCCTCCCGCCGGGCCTGGTCCCACATCCGCTCGATGCGGGCGCAGTCCACGTCGTTCATCCGGCCGCCGGCCACCTCGGCGGCCAGCAGGTCGGCCGCCTGGTGCTGCCCGGCGTGGCGCAGCTCGGGCCACTGCGAGCGGGGCAGGTCCGCCG
>NZ_POTZ01000579.1 GCF_003236365.1 Streptomyces sp. NTH33 | reverse complement strand
GGAAGGGTCAGATGTGTATAAGAGCCAGGTCCAGGGGTGCCGCGCGGGGGTCAGCCCATGTGCGGGTAGGTGTAGTCGGTCGGCGGGACCAGGGTCTCCTTGATGGCGCGGGTCAGGGTCCAGCGCATCAGGTTCTGCGGGGCGCCGGCCTTGTCGTTGGTGCCGGAGGCGCGGCCACCGCCGAAGGGCTGCTGGCCGACCACGGCGCCGGTCGACTTGTCGTTGATGTAGAAGTTGCCGGCCGCGAAGCGCAGCTTCTCCATCGTGTACGCCGCCGCCGCACGGTCGCCCGCGATGACCGAGCCGGTCAGGGCGTAGTCCGACACCGACTCCATCTGGGTCAGCATCTCGTCGTACTGGTCGTCCTCGTAGACGTACACCGCGAGGATCGGGCCGAAGTACTCGGTGCGGAACACCTCGTTCTCCGGGTCGGTGCACTCGATGACGGTCGGGCGGACGAAGTAGCCGACCGAGTCGTCGCAGGTGCCGCCCGCGACGACCGTGCAGGCCGGGTCCTGCTCGGCCCGGTCGATCGCGGCCTTGTTCTTCGCGAAGGAGCGCTCGTCGATGACCGCGCCCATGAAGTTCGACAGGTCGGTGACGTCACCCATCGTCAGGGAGTCGACCTCGGAGGCGAACTCCTCCTTGAAGCCGGAGTTCCAGATGGACGCCGGGATGTACGCCCGGGAGGTCGCCGAGCACTTCTGGCCCTGGTACTCGAAGGCACCGCGGGTCAGCGCGGTCTTCAGCACCGCGCGGTCGGCCGACGGGTGGGCCACCACGAAGTCCTTGCCGCCGGTCTCGCCGACCAGACGCGGGTAGGCGCGGTACTTCTCGATGTTGTTGCCGACCGTCTTCCACAGGTACTGGAAGGTCTTGGTCGAACCGGTGAAGTGGATGCCGGCCAGGTCGCGGTGGTTCAGGGCCACCTCGGAGACCTCGATGCCGTCGCCGGTGAGCAGGTTGATGACGCCCTTGGGCAGGCCCGCCTCCTCCAGCAGCTGCATGAGCAGCACGGCGGCGTGGGTCTGGGTCGGGGACGGCTTCCAGATCACCACGTTGCCCATGAGCGCGGGCGCGGTGGGCAGGTTGGCGGCGATCGCCGAGAAGTTGAACGGCGTGATCGCGTAGACGAAGCCCTCCAGCGGGCGGTGGTCCATGCGGTTCCACACGCCCGGGGAGTTGGCCGGAGGCTGCTCGGCCAGGATCTGGCGGGCGTAGTGCACGTTGAAGCGCCAGAAGTCGACCAGCTCGCAGGGGCTGTCGATCTCGGCCTGCTGCGCGGTCTTGGACTGGCCGAGCATGGTGGAGGCGGCGATGGTCTCGCGCCACGGGCCGGACAGCAGCTCGGCGGCGCGCAGGATGATCGCGGCACGGTCGTCGAAGGACATCGCACGCCAGGCCGGGGCCGCGGCCAGGGCGGCGTCGACGGCGTCCTGGGCGTCGGCCTTGGTGGCGTTGCGGTAGGTGCCGAGGACGGCCTTGTGGTTGTGCGGCTGGACGACCTCGAAGGACTCGCCGCCGCCCATGCGCTTCTCACCGTTGATGGTGCAGGGCAGGTCGATCGGGTTCTCGGCCAGCTCCTTGAGCCTGGCCTCCAGCCGGGCACGCTCGGGCGAGCCGGGGGCGTAGCCGTGCACCGGCTCGTTGACGGGGGTGGGGACCTGGGTCACAGCGTCCATGGGCTCCGTAACTCCTTGACTTGAGCGGTGTGTCGAGCGTGTGGTGGGGACTCAGCCCTTGCCGGCCATCGAGCGGACGAAGAAGCGCAGGTTCGCCGGCTTCTCCGCGAGCCGCCTCATGAAGTAGCCGTACCAGTCGGTGCCGTAGGCGGTGTAGACGCGCATGCGGTGGCCCTCGGCGGCCAGCCGCAGGTGCTCGTCGCTGCGGATGCCGTACAGCATCTGGAACTCGTACTCGTCGAGCTTGCGCCCGGCCTTCCGGGCGAGCTCCTGCGCGATGCTGATGATCCGCGGGTCGTGCGAGCCGATCATCGGGTACCCGTCGCCCTCCATCAGGATGCGCAGGATGCGGACGTACGCCTTGTCGATCTCGTGCTTGTTCTGGTACGCGACCTCGGCGGGCTCCTTGTAGGCGCCCTTCACCAGGCGCACCCGGCTGCCGTTCGCGGCGAGGCGGCGGGCGTCGGCCTCGGTGCGGAAGAGGTAGGCCTGGATGACGCAGCCGGTCTGCGGGAAGTCCTTCCGCAGCTCCTCGTGGATGGCGAACATCGAGTCGAGGGTGGTGTGGTCCTCGGCGTCCAGCGTGACCGTGGTACCGATGGCGGCGGCGGCCTCGACGACCGGGCGAACGTTGGCGAGGGCCAGCTCGTGGCCGTTCTCCAGAGCCTGGCCGAACATCGACAGCTTCACGGACATCTCGACCTTCGGGCCGAGCCGGAGGTCCTTGATCCGGTCGATCAGCCTCAGGTACGCGTCCCGCGCGGCGGTGGCCTGCCCGGGGGTGGTGATGTCCTCGCCGACCACGTCCATGGTCAGCTCCAGGCCCCTGCCGGTCAGGCCCTCGATGATCGGGACCACGTCGTCCACGGTCTCACCGGGGATGAAGCGGTCGACGACCTGCTTGGTCACCGGGGCGGCCGAGACCAGGCGTCGCATCCGGTCGCTGCGCGACGCGGCAAGAATCACGGGACCCAGCACGGGGCGCCTCCAAACAAGCCGAACAAGGCCGGAACCCGATGATTCGGGGCGGCACGGAGAACCACCGTGAAAGTAAAGGATTCTTCAGATCGGCGGCCATCGACAGCTGTCACGCTTCCGTGCCCTGGATCTCAGACATTTGTATGAAGGCCAGGGAAACATGCGGGAGAATGCCCGTGTGAGGGCCGATGACAGGGGTGACTACCAGGAGCTGGTCGACGAGATCTCGGAGCTGCTCGGCGCGCCGGCCACGCTGGAGAACCGGAACTTCGAGCTGATCGCCTTCGGCGCCTACGACAGCGAGGGCGACCTGGACCCGTCGGCCCTGGACCCGGTGCGCACCCGCTCGATCCTCACCCGCCGCTCCACGGCGGCGGTCCGCCGCTGGTTCGAGGGCTTCGGCATCACCCGCGCGACCGGTCCGGTACGGATCCCGCGGACCGTGGAGGCGGGCGTGTACCGGGGACGGATCTGCCTTCCGGTACGCCATCGGGGTGTCGTCCTCGGCTACGTCTGGCTCCTGGACTACGACCCCGGCCCCACCGAACAGCAGCTGGCCGCCGCCATGCGGGTGACCGGGCGGATCGGCGCCCTGCTCGCGGACGAGGCGCAGCACGACGCGGACCTCACCCGGGAGCTGCGGGCGGTGCTGACCGCCGAGCGGGGGTGGCCGCGGGACATGGCGGTGGCGGAGCTGCGTACGGCCCTGGGGGTCCGCGCGGACGGCCCGCACACGGTGGTGTGCGTGGCCCCCTGGCCGTCGGCCGATCCGGACGACGCCCCGTCGGTGCGCACCCTGCCGGGCGCGCGGGCGCTGTGCACGGTTCCCTGGGGGACGACGGACCAGAGTCTGGCGCTGCTGGTCCGGCTGCGCTCCACGGACACGCTGACACCGGCGGTGTCGGCGGCGACGCGCCTGCTGGAGGGGGCCGGCGGGGCGGGACCGGCCGACGGTGCCGCCGCCGGTGGGGCCGCCGCCGGGATCGCCGCGGCCCGGGTCGGGCTCGCCGAGCTCGGT
>NZ_POTZ01000578.1 GCF_003236365.1 Streptomyces sp. NTH33 | reverse complement strand
GGGCCGAGGGGGCTTGGGTGGCGATGGCGCTGACCGCGCTCGCCGTCCTGGTCTGGCGGATGACACAGTCGCCGGAGGGCTACCTCAAGGACGTCACGGCCGGTGTGTTCGCGGCGTTCTACGTGCCGTTCCTGGCCACGTTCGTGGCGATGATGCTGGCCGCGGACGACGGCCCCCGCCGTGTGCTGACCTTCCTCGTCCTCACGGTGGTCAGCGACACGGGCGCGTACGCCGTCGGCTGGCGCTTCGGCCGGCACAAGCTCGCCCCGCGCATCAGCCCCGGCAAGACCCGCGAGGGCCTGTTCGGCGCGGTCGCCTTCGCGATGGTGGCGGGCGCGCTGTGCATGCAGTTCCTGATCGAGGGCGGCGCCTGGTGGCAGGGGCTCCTCCTCGGCCTCGCGGTCGCCACCAGCGCGACCCTGGGCGACCTCGGCGAGTCCATGATCAAACGTGACCTGGGCATCAAGGACATGGGCACCCTGCTGCCGGGCCACGGCGGCATCATGGATCGCCTGGACTCGCTCCTGCCCACGGCCCCGGTGGTCTGGCTGCTGCTGGTGATCTTCGTCGGCTCCGGCTGACCCACCCGGACCACGTCCGCACGGGCCCCCACCCATCGGGTGGGGGCCCGTCGGCGTTCCGGGCACCGACCGCTCATGGCACCCGTCGACAAGATCTCCGCAGGGGACGGGCTCGGCTGGGGGACGACGGGCCGGCACCGGACGAAGACGTACCTCTCCCGGACCGGCGCACTCGTCGCCGGCTTCTCCCGACCCGGCAGCAACAAGTTCCCCACAGCGCGTTGGGCGCGGACAGGGGGCCTTGTGGGTCACTGGGCCGTCTCCGGGCCGTCAGGCTCGCGCGGAGCGGTCAGAAACCCCCGATCCACGGCCTGCGGATCCGCACCCATCGACAGCAGTCGCCGCAGGACGTATTGACGGAGCGGACCGGCTCCCTTGGGCTCCGGTCCGCTCCGCTCCGAGTCACTAGTAGGTGCCGAAATCAGTAACCGTGGTCGTGGTCACCGTGGTCACCGTGGTCACCGTGGTCGTGGTCGCGGTGGTCGTGGTCGCGGTCGCGGTCGCCGTGATCGTGGTCCCGGCCGCCGTGGTCTCCGTGGCCCCCGTGGCCGTGGTCTCCGTGGTCACGGCCCAGGGCGGGGAGGAGAGCAGTGAAGATCGCCATGGCATTCCTCCTGGAATATGCCTGAGGCATATGAGACATGCTTGAGAGTGATACGTCCCAGAGTGGGAATGGGATGGCGTTTTGAGTCAAGAGCTGGCAAATATCCCGCACCGGACGCAGAACGCCGGCGTTCCTGCCACCTGCTCGACTGAGCCACGGGGACTCCGCCGGTCATGTGGGTGGGCGCACGGCCCCATCGGCCGGGCCGTCCGTGGGCCGTCCGAGGCGGATCAGCGACGACCAGTGACCATCACTGACCACCGCTGACGACAGTCGTCCGGACCGGCAGCCGCAGGTCACCCGACTGGATCTGCGACACTGGTACCACCATGCCGAAGCCCGGAGAACTCACCTTTGTCGCCCCGCGCGGAGCCAAGAAGCCGCCGCGGCACCTCGCCGACCTCTCGCCCGCCGAGCGCAAGGAGGCCGTGGCGGCGATCGGCGAGAAGCCGTTTCGCGCCAAGCAGCTCTCGCAGCACTACTTCGCGCGGTACGCGCACGACCCGGAGCAGTGGACCGACATCCCCGCCGGATCCCGCGCCAAGCTCCAGGAGGCCCTGCTTCCGGAGTTGATGACGGTCGTACGGCATCTGTCGACCGACCAGGGCGCCACCCGCAAGACCCTGTGGCGGCTGTTCGACGGCACGCTCGTGGAGTCGGTGCTCATGCGCTACCCGGACCGGGTGACCATGTGCATCAGCTCGCAGGCGGGCTGCGGCATGAACTGCCCGTTCTGCGCCACCGGGCAGGCCGGCCTCGACCGCAACCTGTCGACCGCCGAGATCGTGCACCAGATCGTCGACGGCATGCGCGCCCTGCGCGACGGCGAGGTCCCCGGGGGCCCGGCCCGGCTGTCCAACATCGTCTTCATGGGCATGGGCGAGCCGCTCGCCAACTACCACCGCGTCGTCGCCGCCATCCGCGCCCTGACCGCCCCCGAGCCGGACGGCCTCGGGCTGTCCCAGCGGGGGATCACCGTCTCGACGGTGGGCCTGGTCCCGGCGATCCACCGGTTCACCGACGAGGGCTTCAAGTGCCGGCTCGCCATCTCCCTGCACGCCCCCGACGACGAGCTGCGCGACACCCTCGTCCCCGTCAACACACGGTGGAAGGTGCGGGAGGTGCTGGACGCAGGCTTCGAGTACACCGCCAGGTCCGGACGCCGGCTCTCCATCGAGTACGCGCTGATCCGGGACATCAACGACCAGGCGTGGCGCGGCGACCGGCTCGGCCGGCTGCTCAAGGGCAGGCCGGTGCACGTCAACCTCATCCCGCTCAACCCGACCCCCGGCTCCCAGTGGACCGCCTCCCGGCCCGAGGACGAGAAGGCGTTCGTCGAGGCCATCGCCGCCCACGGAGTGCCGGTGACCATCCGGGACACCCGCGGTCAGGAGATCGACGGGGCGTGCGGACAGCTGGCTGCCACCGAGCGATAGCAGGACGGTACCCTGGGTGCCGTACACATCTTCATATTCCGACAGGGGAGCGCCACAGCGCTGAGAGTGCGGCACCGGCCGCAGACCCTCTGAACCTCGCCCAGGTCATTCTGGGTAGGAAGTTCGGTCATCACTCGAGCTGTTGCGCCCTGCCCGGGTATCCCTCGCGGATCCCGGGCAGGGCCGCGTCTCCTCCTGGCCAACCCCCAGGAGCAAAATCCAGTGCACACCAAGACGTTCGTCGCCATGGCGGTCGGGCTCGGTCTGGTCACGCTGTCCGCGTGCGGGGCGTCGGACGGCAGGAGCGACTCCTCGTCCGCGGACACCAGGACGGTGACCCTGGTCAGTCACAACTCGTGGGCCGCCTCCAAGAGCGTCATCGCGGACTTCGAGAAGCGGTCCGGCTACACCGTCAAGGTCCTCGAGGACGGCGACGCCGGCCAGGCCGTCAACAAGGCCATCCTCACCAAGGACCACCCGCAGGGCGACGTCCTCTTCGGCGTCGACAACACCCTGCTGTCCCGGGCCCTGGACAACGGCCTGTTCCAGCCGTACCGGCCCAAGGGCTCCGACCTGATCCTGCCCCAGTACCGGACCGACCAGGCGAAGCACCGGGTCACACCGATCGACTCCGGCGACATCTGCGTCAACTACGACAAGAAGTACTTCGCCGACCGCAAGCTGGCCCCGCCGGCCTCCTTCGACGACCTCGTCAAGCCGCAGTACAAGAACCTCCTCGTCACCGAGAACGCCGCCACCTCCTCGCCCGGCCTCGGCTTCCTGCTCGGCACCGTCGCCGAGTACGGCGGCGACGGCTGGCAGGACTACTGGAAGAAGCTCAAGGCCAACGGCGTCAAGGTCGTCGACGGCTGGGACGTGGCCTACAACCAGGAGTTCTCCGGCTCCGCCGGCGGCAGGAAGGCCAAGGGCGACCGGCCGCTGGTCGTCTCCTACGCCTCCTCGCCGCCCGCCGAGGTCATCTACGCCGAGCCGCGGCCGAAGACCGCGCCCACCGGGGTCGCGTACGGCACCTGCTTCCGCCAGATCGAGTACGCCGGGCT
>NZ_POTZ01000577.1 GCF_003236365.1 Streptomyces sp. NTH33 | reverse complement strand
ACCCAGCCCGCGACACCCCCGCGCCATCCCCCGGAAAGGACCGCCGCATTGCCCCGCGCCCACATAGAACTCGACAGGCAGGCCGTCATCGCTCCTGTCCGGCGCCGCACCTTCGGCTCGTTCGTCGAGCACCTCGGCCGCTGCGTGTACACCGGGCTCTACGAGCCCGAACACCCGAGCGCGAACGATGACGGGTTCCGCAGGGACGTCGTCGAACTCGTCAGAGAACTCGGCAGCACGACGATCCGCTACCCGGGCGGCAACTTCGTCTCCGGGTTCCGCTGGGAAGACTCCGTCGGCCCACGCGAAGAACGCCCGGTACGCCGCGACCTCGCCTGGCGCTCGCTCGAATCGAACCAGGTCGGCCTCGACGAGTTCGCCAGATGGCTCAAGCTCACCGACTCCGAGCTGATGCTGGCGGTCAACGTGGCCACACGAGGCATCCTGCCCGCCCTGGACCTGCTCGAGTACGCCAACCACCCGTCCGGCACGGCGCTGTCGGACCTGCGCATCGCCAACGGCACACCGGAACCGCACAACGTGCGCATGTGGTGCCTCGGCAACGAAATGGACGGCCCCTGGCAGACCGGATTCATGACGGCGGACGACTACGGCAAGATGGCCGCCCGCACCGCCGCCGCGATGAAGAGGGCCGACAAGGACCTCGAACTCGTCGTCTGCGGCTCCTCCGGATCCACCATGCCGACATTCGGCGACTGGGAGCGCACCGTACTCGAGCACAGCTACGACCACGTCGACTACGTCTCGTGCCACGCGTACTACCAGGAGCACGACGGCGACCTCGGCTCCTTCCTCGCCTCGGCGACCGACATGGACTACTTCATCGACACCGTCGTCGCGACTGCCGACCACGTGGGGCACAAGAAACGCTCCAACAAGAAGATCAACGTCTCCTTCGACGAGTGGAACGTCTGGTACCTCAAGGAGCACCAGGAGTCCGAGAAGATCCACGACGAGTGGCGCCACGCCCCCCGGCTCCTGGAGGACACCTACACGGTGGCGGACGCCGTCGTCGTCGGCAACCTGCTGATGACGCTCCTCCGCCGCAGCGACCGCGTCACCTCGGCATCCCTCGCACAGCTCGTCAACGTGATCGCTCCGATCATGACCGAGCCCGGCGGCCCGGCCTGGCGCCAGACGACCTTCTACCCGTTCTCGATCACGAGCCGGCTCGCCTCCGGCGAGGTGATCCGACCCCTGATCGAGGCGCCGACGTACGAAACGGCGCGCTACGGAGAGGCATCCGTCGTCGACGCCGTCGCGACCGTCGACGAGGGCCGGGCCGCGGTCTTCCTCGTCAACCGCGACCTGGCAAAAGCCGCGCAGGTCACGATCGATGTGCGCAGCTTCGGCTCCTCGCGCATCACCGAGGCGGTCACGCTCGCCGACTCCGACGTGTACGCGAAGAACACGCTCGCCCGGCAGGACCGGGTGACCCCGGCCGCGAACGCCGGCGCGGCACTCGCCGACGGCCTGCTCACCATCGAACTGCCGCCGACGTCGTGGACGGCGGTCGCCCTCCGGTGAGCGACGACACGAGCACCGTTCAGGAGCCGGCCCCCCTCCGGCGCGGCGGCCCGGCCCGTGAATCGCCGGACCCGGTCGCCGAGCGCCGCGAGGTGACCTGTGCGTTGCGCGACGGAACACGGCTTCGGACCGTCCTGCTGGTTCCGCACGGGACCGGGCCGTGGCCGGCCCTGCTGACCCGCCGTCCCCATGACGTGACCCGCGAGGAACACGACGGGACGCTCGACGTCGGGCGCCTCGTCGTCACCGACGGCGTGCAGCGGGGGTCGGCGCGGTCCGTCGACCCGGTCACGGGCCTGGGCGACAGACGGCCGGTCGAGCCGGATCAGGAGCAGGAGTTCGTCGTGGACCTCTGGTCGACGGCACACACGTTCCTGCCGGGCCACCGGGTGCGCATCGACATCGCACCGAGTTCGTCACCCCGCTGGGACGTCGGACGCAATGCCTTCGATCCGGCCGGGGCGACCACGGAGCCCACCGCGGCGGAATACACGATCCGTCACGGCGCTGCCCATCCGAGCCGCCTCGTCCTCCAGGTCGTGACGACAGCCCCGCGATGAGGCCGACCGGAACACGCCTGCCCGCGTCACCGACGTGGCGCTGCGGTTGCCGGGGCGGGTCCGGTGGAGGCACGGACGACCAGCTCGGTGGCCAACTCCATGCGGGCGGGGGACCGGGCGCCGCCGTCTTCGCCCCGGGCGAGCTCGATCAGGAGCTTGACCGCCGCGGCGCCCAACTCGGTGCTGGGCTGTCTGACGGTCGTCAGCCCAGGGGTGATGTACTGCGCCTCGGGCAGGTCGTCGAAGCCGATGACACTGATGTCCTCGGGAATCCGCAGGCCCCGGGCATCCAGCGCGTCGTAGATACCGAGTGCCATGGAGTCCGCGCAGGCGAAGATCCCCGTGATCCCCGGGTCGCTGTCGAGCAGGGTGTGGGTGGCGGTCGTCGCCTTGGCGCGGTTCCATCCGCCGTAGGCCACCGACACCGTGGCACTGCCGGCGGTCGCCGTGTCGGCCGCCGCACGGAAACCGTCGACGCGCGCCCGGCTGAAGAGATGGCGGGCATGGCCGGCGACCACCCCCATCCGCACATGGCCGAGGGACAGAAGGTGCTCAGCGGCCATACGGCCGCCTTCCCAGTTCGCCACGCCGATGCTTGCCACCCCTGACGGCGGTGTGCTCATCGGGTCGATCAGCACCACGGGGACGCCTGCGGCGAAGAGTGCGCCGAACTGCCGCGAGGCGGGATCGACCAGCGTCCCGATCGCGCCGACGGTGCGCCTTCTCAGAACCCGCGACACCCAGTCGCCGTGCGGCTCGGCGAGCGTCAGTACGACATCGAGTCCCGCTGCTGCCGCCTCTCGCCCGACCCCGGCTATCAGCAGGTTCGCCCATGACCCCTCGAAGTGGGTGACCACGAGATCGAGCACGTTGGACAAGCCGCTCTCGTCCCGCACGCTCTCGCCCTTGGACCCGGCCCGGCGGGTGTAGCCGACGGCCTGCACGGCTTCCATGACCTTCGCGCGCGTCTCCGCCGAGACATCGGTTCCGCCTCGCAGCACCTTGGACACGGTGGGCACGCTCGTACCGGCGGTCTTGGCCACCAGGGACAGTGTGGGGCGCGATCCGGCTGGTCGGGGAGGCATGGGGGACAGGTTAACCCGGCGAGGAGGCCGTCCGGGGGCCGGGGAGGCACCTCAGCCGGGGTCGAGCCGGCTGCGGACGGGTGCCCCTCAGGGTGCGGCACCCGCCCGCACACCGAGCGTCACACGGACGGCGCCGGGGCCGGGGCGTACTCGAACCAGTCGAAGGCGACCGCTCCCTTTGTGGCGTACATGCCGATCACACGGCCGGTGAAACCGCAGGCGACCTCGGTGGACAGGTAGCGCCCGTCCAGTTCGGCGAGCGGCCGGGCGTCCGGAGCGTCGGGATCGCCGAGCCAGAAGGCGATGGTGTCGGGGCCCGTGGTGCCGCCGTCGGTGAGTTCGGGCGACGCGGGCACGAGGCCTGACGTCCGGATCGTCACGGTGAGGGGTAGCGGCCCGGCCGGGACCGGCCGGCGGACCACGGTCTGGCGCAGCGGCCCGATCCGGGCGACGACGCCGACCTCCCCGTCCCCGGCCTCCACCTCGTAATGGTGGGCCTCGTCCAGGCGCACGCAGAGACCACCGCGTCCCGTACCCCTGTC
>NZ_POTZ01000576.1 GCF_003236365.1 Streptomyces sp. NTH33 | reverse complement strand
CCCGCCCACGACACGGCCGTACGACCGTCACGCGTCCAGCTCCTCGTCGCCCCCCAGGCTCAGATCGACGTCGACGACCCCGTCGTGGTGGAACAGCTCGGCCGCCAGGTGCCCGGTGTCGGCGGTCCCCTCCAGCCGCAGCAGCACCCGGGCGGCCTGGTCCGTGCGGCCGGGCAGCTGGTCCACTCTGACCTGGAGGATACGGAAGCCGAGCCGGGTGCACGCCTCCATCAGCCGCGGCAGCAGCGCCCGGCCCGCCAGATACGTCAGCCGCACCTCGACCGTGGCGGGCACGGACCCGGGGGAGAGCCGGCCCGGCAGCCGGGAATAGCCGCGGACGACCACGAAGTGCAGCGCGGTGGTCGCCAGCGCCAGGATCGGCAGGCTGCCCCCGCAGGCCATGCCCACCGCGCAGGTCAGCCAGATGGTGGCGGCGGTGGTCAGCCCACGCACCGCGTCCCGCCGTACGAAGATCAGGCCGCCGCCGATGAACCCGATGCCGGAGACGATCTGCGCGGCCACCCGGGAAGGGTCGAACGACACGTTCTCCAGGCCGAGCACGCTGGTGAAGCCGTAGTGGGACACCTCCATCATCAGCGCGCTCGCGACCCCGACCAGGGTGTGGGTGCGCAGGCCCGCGCTCTTCTGCTGCGCCTCCCGCTCCCAGCCGATCAAGCTTGACAGCAGCAGCGCGAGCCCCAGCTCGGCGAGCTGGCGCAGGCCCTGCCCATTGCCCACGTCCCACAGCGGAACCGCAAGCCACGGCATGCGTCTCCCTCCGTCACGCCCCCTGCCCCCATTGTGTGGTCGGCGGGCACCCGGCGGGGGTACCCGACACAGGAGGAGGAAAGCGGGAGGAAGGCCCATGAGGTTCCGTGACCGCGCGCAGGCCGGACGGAAACTGGCCGAGCGGCTGCGCGCCCGCAGCGAGGCCGGCGCACTGCCCGACCCCGTCGTGCTGGCGCTGCCCCGCGGCGGCGTGGCGGTGGCCCGGGAGGTCGCGCGGGCGCTCGGCGCCCCGCTGGACGTGGTGGTCGTACGCAAGATCGGCGCGCCGTTCCAGGAGGAGTACGGCCTCGGCGCGATCGCCGGGGACGACCCCCCGCTGTTCGACAAGGCGGCCCTGCACGACCTCGGCCTGACCGAGGACGACCTCGCCCCCGTGGTGGAGCGCGAACGCGCCGAACTGCACCGCCGCATCCAGCGCTACCGCCACGGCCGCCCCGCCCCCGACCTGCGCGGACGTACCGCGATCGTCGTCGACGACGGCCTGGCCACCGGCTCCACCGCCCGCGCCGCCCTGCGCCACGTGCGGAGCCGGGGCCCCGCCCGCACCGTCCTCGCCGCGCCCGTCGGCGCGCCCGAAGCGGTCGAGGCGCTGAGCGGGGAGGCCGACGAAGTGGTCTGCCTCCACCGGCCGTCGTCCTTCACCGCCGTGGGCGTCTGGTACGACGACTTCGAGCAGCTGACGGACGACGAGGTCGTGCGGGCGTTGGCGTACCACTGAGAGGAGCGGCCCGTGCCCCGCATGGACCCCGACGAGGCGCGCCGGAGGTTCCGGTCCGTCCGGGTGGCGCGGCTGGCCACGGTGGACGCGGCGGGCCGTCCGCACCTGGTGCCGGTGGTGTTCGCGGCCCTCGGCGACGACCGTCTCGTGACGGCCGTCGACCGCAAGCCCAAGAGCACGGCCCGCCTCAAGCGCCTGCGCAACATCGAGGCCAACCCGTCCGTGTCCCTGCTGGCGGACGACTACACCGAGGACTGGGACCACCTGTGGTGGGTGCGCGCCGACGGCCGTGCCCGGATCGTGCCGCCCGGCGCGGTGGACGAGGCGACGACGGTGGAGTACGGCGCCGCGCTCGCCCGGCTGCTGCGCAAGTACCCGCAGTACCGCGACACCCCGCCGCACGGCCCGGTGATCGCGGTCGCCGTGCACCGCTGGACGGGCTGGCGGGCGGCCCCGTTTGGGACCGCGGGTTCTGGCTACGCGGCGGACAGCCGGAGTGTCCGCGGTCCGCGGAGTTCCGCGGAGCCGAACCGGGAGGTGCCCATGACCCGGCGAGTACGCGACGTGATGTCGCCCGGCGCGCTGGCCGTCGAGCCGATGACCACGCTGGAACGCGCGGCCCACGTGATGCGCGAGCAGAACGTCGGCGACGTGCTGGTGGCCTACGACTGCGATCTGTTCGGCGTGCTCACCGACCGGGACATCGTGGTCCGGGCCGTGGCCGAGGGCCGCGACCCGCACACCACGACCGCCGGCTCGGTCTGCACCCGGCCCCCGGTGGTCACCCTGACCCCCGACGACACCACCGACCACGCGGCCGAGCTGATGCGCCGGTACGCCGTACGCCGGCTGCCCGTCGTCGAACACGGCGGCTGCCCCGTCGGCATGGTGAGCCTCGGCGACCTGGCCGTCACCGAGGAGCCGAGCTCCGCGCTGTCGGACATCAGCAGGGCGGCCCCGAACCGCTGAGGCCCGAAACCACCGAGGCCCCGACGCACCGAGACGAGGAGACCCGTCCCCGTGTACGACGAACACCGCCGCACCGGCACCGAGCCCCGCACCGCCCGCAGTCCCCTCCGCCTGCGCCTGCTGCTGGCCTCCGTCTTCTTCCCCCTCTTCCTCGCCGGAACGGTCCTGTTCGCCACCTGGTCCGCCGACTCCGGCCCGGCCGACAGCCCCAGCGACACGGTCCTCGCCGTCCTCGCCGGCATCTGCGCGGCCCTGGCCCTGACAGCCGCCGTGGACCTCCTGGTCGTCGCCCGCCGCCTGCGCACCGAACGCCCCTGACCCCGACGGCCACCCGCGACGCCCTGAGGCGACACGCCCTTCCCCCGCGTGCGGCGCGCGCATGGAAAGGGGGCGTTGCGGGCCGCTCGTGGAGGCCCGCAACGCCCCCTGGTCTTCGCCGGGGCACGGCTCAGGAGTGGACCTGCGCGGTCACGAGGCCGGAGAAGGTGGTCACCCGGGTGTAGACACCCGGGTAACCCGCCTCGGCGCAGCCGTTGCCCCAGGAAGTGATCCCTGCCAGGACGCCCCCGATGATCAGGGGACCGCCGCTGTCGCCCTGGCAGGTGTCGACGCCGCCGGAGGAGTGTCCGGCGCACACCATGTCGCTCGCGACGAAGTCGGAGCCGTAGGAGTTCTGACACTCCGTGTCGGACACGACGGGCACCGTCGCGGTCCGCAGCTGGTGGGAGGGGGTGCCGTTCGCGGCGGTGGTGCCCCAGCCGAGGACGCGGGCGGTGGTGCCGGCCGCGTACACGCCGGTGTCGGCGGAGGAGACGTACTTCGTCGCTGCGTACGGCATCGGGGTGGTCAGGGTGAGGACGGCCACGTCGTTCCCCTCGGTGGCGTCCGTGTACTCCGGGTCGACCCAGATCCGGCTGACCTCGCCGACCGTGCCGTCGGTTCCGTCGAGGCGGGTGCGCCCGCCCACCACGCGCACACGGTCCGGGGTCTCGCCGGCCACGCAGTGCGCCGCGGTGACCACCTTCGTGGCCGCCACCAGGGTGCCGCCGCAGAACTGCCTGCCGGACGCGTCCGTGATCTGCGTGACGAACGGGTACTCCGCCGTCGTGGTCGGCGTGCCGCCGATGACGGGCCGGGGAGTGGCGACCGCGGAGGGGGCGGTCAGCAGCGCGGTCGCGGCGACGGCGGCGCCGGCCGTGAGCGTGGCGGCGGCGGGTCTGGCGCAGGTGAGGCCGAACATGCGTCTCCTCGGAGCGGGCCGGTGGGCTGT
>NZ_POTZ01000575.1 GCF_003236365.1 Streptomyces sp. NTH33 | reverse complement strand
ACGCCCATGCCGCTCGAAGCCGGCCTCCTGGAGATCCTCGCCTGCCCGGCCTGCCACTCCCCCCTCAAGGAGCAGGACACCGAGCTGATCTGCACCGGCCAGGACTGCGGCCTGGCGTACCCCGTGCGCGACGGCATCCCCGTCCTGCTCGTCGACGAGGCCCGCCGCCCCGCGTAGCACGGACCCGTCCGCGGGAGGCCCGTCCCCCGGACGGACGGGGGACGCCGCCCCCACGACCGACGACCCGGTGTTCGGAGCCCGATCGGAGGCTGCCGCCCATGCTCGACGAATCGCTGCTCGACGACCCCGGAGGGCTCGCCGAGGCCGACCACCGCGGACTGCTCCGCGGTGCCGCCGAGGCCGGCGCCCGGGTCCGCACCGCCGCCCGGAACGCCGCCGAGGCCGGCGTGGGCGACCTCAAGCCCGACGGCCGCCCGCGCGCCGTCCTGATCGCCGGACCGGGCGCCGCCGCCACCCACGCCGCCGACCTGCTCGGCACGCTCGCCGGCGCCGGCAGCCCCGTCACCCGGCTCGCACCCATCGGTGTGGCCCCGGCCTCCGGCGCCCTGCGCTGGGAGCTGCCCGGCTGGGCCGGCTCCGTCGACCTGCTGCTGATCGCCACCCCGGACGGCACCGAGCCCAGCCTGTCCCTGCTCGCGGACCAGGCCTACCGGCGCGGCTGCACGGTCGTCGCCGTGGCCCCGGCCCGCACCCCGCTCGCCGAGGCCGTCGAAGCCGCCCACGGCCTGTTCATACCGATGGCGACGGCACCGTACGACCACGACGAACCCCTCGCCGGATCCGCCCCCGGCGTGCTGTGGGCGCTGCTCACCCCGCTGCTCGCGCTGCTGGACCGGGTGGGCCTGCTCACCGCCCCGCCCGACGTCCTGGAGAAGGCCGCCGACCGGCTGGACCACATCGCGGAGCGCTGCGGACCCGCCATCGTGACGTACAGCAACCCGGCCAAGAAGCTCGCCGCCGAACTCGCCGACGCGCTGCCCGTGATCTGGACCGAGGGCGTCTCAGCGGGCCCCGCCGGCCGCCGCTTCGCCGCCGGGCTCGCCGAACTGTCCGGCATCCCCGCGATCGTCGCCGAACTGCCCGAGGCGCTCGCCGCGCACAGCGCCCTGCTCGCCGGTCCCCTGGCCGCCAGCGCCGACCCGGACGACTTCTTCCGCGACCGCGTCGAGGAGGCCCCCGCCCTGCACGCGCGCGTGGTGCTGCTCCGCGACCGCCCGCTCGGCGGCCTCACCGCCGCGCCGGCCGCCCGTGACCTGGCCCTCAGCCACGACACGCCGATCAGCGAGCTGGAACCGGAGCCAGGAGACGAAATCGAGACCCTCGCGGAACTGATCGCCGTCACGGATTTCGCCGCCGTTTACCTGGCGCTCGCCTCCGGCGCTTGACCATGTCCTCGGCACTTCCGCCGGCAAGAACTGCAGAGAGAAGCCCATGGACCGCCTCGACAACACCATCCGCCCCTACGCCTGGGGTTCCACCACCGCCATACCGCACCTGCTGGGTGTCGAGCCGAGCGGCGAACCGCAGGCGGAGATGTGGATGGGCGCCCACCCGGGCGCGCCCTCGCGCACCGGACGCGGCACCCTCGCCGAGGTCATCGACGCCGACCCGGAGCGGGAACTGGGCGCCAAGACGGTCGCCAGATTCGGCCCGCACCTGCCCTTCCTGCTCAAGCTCCTCGCCGCCGGCGGCCCGCTCTCCCTCCAGGTGCACCCCGACCTGGACCAGGCCGGGCAGGGATACGCCGACGAGGAACGCCACGGCGTCCCCCTCGACGCCCCGCACCGCAACTACAAGGACGCCAACCACAAGCCGGAACTGGTCTGCGCGCTCACCGAGTTCGACGGCCTGTGCGGCTTCCGTGAGCCGAGCCGGTCCGCCGACCTGCTCGACGCCCTCGGCGTGGACTCCCTCAAGCCGTACGCCGGCCTGCTGCGCGCCCGCCCCACGGACGCCGCCCTGCGCGAGGTCCTCACCGCCGTCCTCACCGCCGACCGCGAGGAGATGGCCGGCACGGTCGCCGAGGCCGCGGCCGCCTGCGCCCGCCTCGGCGGCGACCACGCCCCCTACGCCGACATAGCCCGCCACTACCCGGGCGACCCCGGCGTCCTCGCCGCGATGCTCCTCAACCACGTCCGCCTGCAGCCCGGAGAGGCACTCTTCCTCGGCGCCGGCGTCCCGCACGCCTACCTCAACGGCCTCAGCGTGGAGGTCATGGCGAACTCCGACAACGTCCTGCGCTGCGGCCTGACCCCCAAGCACGTCGACGTCCCCGAACTCCTGCGCATCGTCCGCTTCGAGGCCGGCGACCCCGGCATCCTGCGTCCGGAGGCCGCGGCGGACGGCGAGGAGGTCTACGACACCCCCGCCGACGAGTTCCGGCTGTCCCGCTACGTCCTGCCCGAGGGCGCCACCGGCCACGACCTCACCCTGGAGACCCCGCAGATCCTGCTCTGCACGGCCGGTTCCGTCCGGACGGGCGAGCACGAACTGACCCCGGGACAGTCCGTGTTCGTCCCGGCGGACGAGAAGGCCGACGTGTCCGGCACCGGCACCCTCTTCCGGGCCACGGTCGTCATCTGACTCCCCGTTCGCTCCACTCGGGACGACCTGGCGCACCGGTGCCGGGGCCCGCTGCCGGACCGGGCTGCAACAATGACCCACCGGCAAAGCACGGGCAAAAGCC
This sequence comes from Streptomyces sp. NTH33, assembly GCF_003236365.1. GTDB lineage: Bacteria > Actinomycetota > Actinomycetes > Streptomycetales > Streptomycetaceae > Streptomyces. The sequence goes on along the minus strand of NZ_POTZ01000575.1, from coordinate 1,043 downwards.
GGAACCGGCACAAGGACGACGGCGAGACGACGGCGAAAGGACCACGCGGACACATGAGCGCGTCAGGCGGCACCAAGGCGATCGTGGCGGCACTCGGCGCCAACCTCGCGATCGCGGTATCGAAGTTCGTGGCGTTCGCCTTCAGCGGCTCCTCGTCGATGCTCGCCGAAGGCGTGCACTCCCTCGCCGACTCCGGCAACCAGTTCCTGCTGCTGATCGGCGGCAAGAAGGCCCAGCGCGAGGCCACCCCGCAGCACCCGTTCGGCTACGGCCGCGAGCGCTACGTCTACGCCTTCCTCGTCTCCATCGTCCTGTTCTCCATCGGTGGCATGTTCGCCATCTACGAGGGCTACGAGAAGATCAGCAACCCGTACGAGCTGAAGCACTGGTACTGGCCGGTGGGCGTCCTCGTCTTCGCGATCATCGCCGAGGGCTTCTCCTTCCGCACGGCCATCAAGGAGTCCAACGAGCTGCGCGGCAAGCTGTCCTGGACGCAGTTCGTCCGCCGCGCCAAGGCGCCCGAGCTGCCGGTCGTCCTCCTGGAGGACCTCGGCGCGCTGATCGGCCTCGTCCTCGCCCTCGGCGGCGTCGGACTCGCCCTGCTCACCGGCAACGGCGTCTGGGACGGCATCGGCACCGTCTGCATCGGCGTCCTGCTCGTCCTGATCGCCCTCGTCCTGGCCGCCGAGACCAAGTCCCTGCTGCTCGGCGAGGCCGCCGGCACCGACGTGGTCCAGCAGATCGAGGCCGCCATGGTCGACGGCGACACCGTCACCCGCATCATCCACATGCGCACGCTCCACCTCGGCCCCGAGGAACTGCTCATCGCCGCCAAGATCGGTGTCCGGCACGACGACACGGCCGCCGAGATCGCCACCGCCATCGACGCAGCCGAGGCCCGCATCCGCGCCGCCGTCCCCATCGCCCGCGTCATCTACCTGGAACCCGACATCTACAGCGAGGCCGAGGCGGCCAAGGGTCCGGACCGCGAGGCCACCCCGGGCGGCCCGACCCCCCACCCCGCCGGACACTGAGTCCGAGAG
>NZ_POTZ01000574.1 GCF_003236365.1 Streptomyces sp. NTH33 | reverse complement strand
GGGGCCAGCGCGGCCACGATCTCCAGGGCGCCGAAGGCGGCGGCGGCCGCGATGAGCAGGCGCAGCCGGGCCGTGCCGCGGCGGGCCGCCAGCAGGGCGCCGACCAGTGAGCCGACCGCCATCACCGGGGCCATGTGCCCCCAGCCCTCGCCCCAGCCGGCCAGGTGGGCGCGGGGGAAGTCCGGGGCGGCGTAGGCGTACGAGGTCGGCGCGTCCGCGATCTTGTCGTACAGCGTCTCGCGCGGGCCGACGAACGTGAACGGGCCGCCGTACGTCGCGCACAGGTGCTGCCACAGCCGGTAACGCCATGTGTGTTCGCCCGCGCTGCCGATGGTCATGGAGTCGCCGACGGGCATGAGCCTGAGCATCCGCTCATGATGGACGATCGCGGAGGGCGGTGGGATGTGAGGCCTGCCACGCCGTTGAACTCCCCTGCGGGATGGCAGGCTTGGGGCATGCGCCGACCGTTCGCCCTGCTCGCCGGGGCCCTCCTCGTGGGTGCGCTCGCCGTGCCCGCCGCGCCTGCCGCCTTCGCCGCCGACGGCGACGACGGGTTCACGATCAAGGACCCCCGCATCAAGGAGTCCAGCGGCCTCGCGGCCTCGCGCCTGCATCCGGGCGTCTACTGGACCCACAACGACAGCGGCTACGGCCCCCAGATCTACGCCGTGGACGGCAGGACGGGCGAGACCGTCGCCACCGTCACGCTCAGCGGCATCGGCAAGCCCCGCGACGTGGAGGCCATCTCCATCGGACCCGGCGACCAGATCTACGTCGGCGACATCGGCGACAACCTCGGCGGCACCTGGCCGTACGTGTGGATCTACCGGCTGCCCGAGCCGAAGGAGCTGAAGGACCAGACGATCCGGGCCACGCAGTACGTCGTGAAGTACGCGGACGGCGCCCGCGACGCCGAGTCGATGGTCGTGCACCCGAAGACGGGACGCGTCTACATCATCGACAAGAAGGAGGACGGCGGTCACCTGTACGAGGGCCCCGCCGAGCTGTCCGCCTCGGGCACGAACGTCTTCGAGCCGATCGCCCCCGTCGACCTGTGGGCCACCGACGCCGCGCTCTCGCCCGACGGCAAGCGGCTCGCCGTGCGTGGCTACTTCGGCGGCATCCACTACGACTGGAACGGCGGGAAGATCAAGCGGGCCGGCCGGCTCGACGTGCCGCTGCAGCGGCAGGGCGAGTCCGTCACGTACAGCGCCGACGGCACCAAGCTGCTGTACGGCAGCGAGGGCGAGGGCAGTCCGGTGGAGGTGCGCGAGGCGCCCGGCGCCGACTCCTCCGCCAAGTCGCCGTCCGTGTCCGGGGGTTCGAGCTCCGCCGGTTCCGGATCGGGCGGGAGCGGCTCGGGCGGGAGCGGCGGACTCGGGGCGGGAACCGTCGTGGCGGCCGTCGTGGCGGTGGTCGCGGTGCTGGGGCTGGGGCGTCTGTTGCGTCGCCGCTCTTGACGGGCCGGTGTGACTTGACTTCCATGGAAGGCGCGGGTTGTGGGAGCGCTCCCACTTGTTCCGGCCCCGCGGCCTCCCGAGAGGAAGCAGCACATGTTCCGCACCTTGCGAAGAGCGCTGTGCACTGCCGTGGCGGCGCTCCTGCTGCCGCTGGGCCTGGGGCTCGGCCTGCCGGCCACCGCGCACGCGGCCCCGGCCGCGGGCGGCGCCGGCTACTGGCACACCAGCGGACGCCAGATCCTGGACGCGTCCGGGCAGGCCGTCCGGATCGCCGGCATCAACTGGTTCGGCTTCGAGACCGACAACCGCGTCGTGCACGGACTGTGGTCCCGCGACTACAAGAGCATGATCGACCAGATGAAGTCGCTGGGCTACAACACCATCCGGCTCCCCTACAGCGACGACATCCTCAAGTCCGGCGCGGCGCCCACGGGCATCGACTTCTCCGCCGGCAAGAACGCCGACCTGCAGGGGCTGACCTCCCTCCAGGTCATCGACAGGATCGTCGCGTACGCGGGCCAGGACGGGCTGAAGGTCATCCTCGACCGCCACCGCCCGAACTCGGCCGGGCAGTCGGCGCTGTGGTACACCTCCGCGGTCCCCGAGTCGACGTGGATCGCCAACCTCAAGTCGCTGGCGTCCCGTTACAAGGGCAACTCCACGGTCATCGGCATCGACCTGCACAACGAGCCCCACGACCCGGCCTGCTGGGGCTGCGGGGACCAGGCGACCGACTGGCGCCTGGCCGCCGAACGGGCCGGCAACGCGGTCCTCTCCGTCAACCCCGACCTGCTGGTCTTCGTCGAGGGCGTGCAGACGTACAACGGCGTCTCCGGCTGGTGGGGCGGCAACCTGATGGGCGTCGCCCAGTACCCCGTGCGCCTCGACGTCGCGAACCGGGTGGTGTACTCGCCCCACGACTACGCCACCAGCGTCGCCCAGCAGAGCTGGTTCAGCGACCCGTCCTTCCCCAACAACATGCCGGGGATCTGGGACAAGTACTGGGGCTACATCTTCAAGCAGAACATCGCGCCCGTGTGGCTCGGCGAGTTCGGTACGACGCTGCAGTCCACCGTGGACCAGAAGTGGCTGGCGGCACTGGCGGGTTACCTGCGCCCGACGTCGACGTACGGCGCCGACTCCTTCCACTGGACCTTCTGGTCCTGGAACCCCAACTCCGGTGACACCGGCGGGATCCTGAAGGACGACTGGCAGACCGTGGACACCGTGAAGGACGGGTACCTGGCGACCATCAAGGCACCGGGCTTCCCGAGCAGCGGGGGCGGCGACAACGGCGGCGGTGACAACGGTGGCGGTGACGGCGGCGGCAAGGCCACCTGCCGGGCCGCCTACGCCGTCAGCAGCGACTGGGGCGGCGGCTTCAACGCCGAGGTGACGGTGACCAACACGGGCACCACCGCCATCAAGTCCTGGAAGGTGACCTGGACCTGGAGCGGCTCCCAGAAGGTCACCAACATGTGGAACGCGACGTACACCCAGAGCGGCTCGACCGTGACGGCGGTGAACGCCGCCCACAACGGGTCCGTCGCGGCGGGCGGTTCGACGAGCTTCGGCTTCGGGGGAGCCCCCGGCGGCGGGAGCGCGCCGAGCCTGAGCTGTACGGCGGCGTAAGGGAGCGGCTCATGCGTATGGCCCGTGGGGGCGCGAGGTCAGGTCGCGTCCCCACGGGCGGCTTGGGCGGGTGCCGGCTCAGGGAGGGCGGCGGTGGTGGTGATGCGGTCGACGGCCCTTCGCGTCAGTGCGCGGTCGTGCGGGGCGGTGTCCAGGGCGCGGTGCAGGGTCAGGCCCTCGATCAGTGCGTCGAGCTGACGGGTGGTGTCCGCGTCGAAGTGCTGCTCCAGCAGGTGGCGGCTGCGGCGCATCCACGCCCGGGTCAGCTCCCGGTAGGCCGGGCGGCGGGCGGCGAGGGTGTAGAGCTCCTGGGTGAGGACCAGGTCGCGGCGGGGACCCTCCGAGAGGGTGTGGATGAGGTCGGTGACCGCTTCACGGGCCTGCTCGGGGCTGCCGGCCCGACCGAGGTGGCGCTCGAAGACGGCCACGATGTGGTCGGCGAAGCGGGTGAAGGCCTCGCGCAGCAGCTCGTCGATGCCGGTGAAGTGGTACGTCATCGACCCGAGGGGGACCTCGGCGCGGGTGGCGATCTTGCGGTGGGAGACGCCGGCGACCCCCTCGTCGGCGATCAGGTCGAGGGTGGCGGCGAGGATCCGTTCGCGTCGCTGCGGATCGGTGTGTCCGGTGGCCATGAGCGGGGGGCGCGCGGCTAGATGTCGCGGAC
>NZ_POTZ01000573.1 GCF_003236365.1 Streptomyces sp. NTH33 | reverse complement strand
CCTGGGGGCTGGTGCTGCCGGTTTCGGCGGGGTGAGCCAGGCCTGGTCGTCGCCCTCCTGCGGCGCCTGGAAACCGTCGGTGTCGAGCGTGCAGTCGAGGGGTTCCGGGATGTAGAGCTTCTCGCCGAACGACTTGGTGAGCTGTCCCTGGTATCCCTTGGAGGACGGTGCCCAGAAGACTGTGGCTTCCTCTTTCTGCATGTCGAGGAGCAAGGAGACAGGGACTCCGGCCTTGCCGTACGTCTCGACCTTCTCCGTCAGGTCATCCACTCGCGTGGAGGGAGAGGCCAGTTCGGCGACGAACGAGAGGGCTTCCCCGTCGAGGCGGTTGCTGGTGGAGCGGCGGGCACGTCGGTGAGCCGCATGAATGTCAGGTCCGTACGCGCTCTCGACACCCGGAAACACGTACAGCAAGGGGCCCCAAGTGATCCGGTGCTCCTCGGGCAGACAGGGACGCAGTTGATCGCAGACCAAGTCCATCACATCCGCGTCATAGGCCTTCGACCACGGCGACACGACGATGTTCCCCCTGACGATTTCTGCCTTGTAGCCGTCAGGCACATTCAGCTCGTCGAGGAGGTCCAGCAGTCCCTCGAAGCCGCCGTGGGGTTTGGCATCGCTTATTACCGGTCGCTCTGTCATCGACGTCATGATGCGCCCTCCCTCTGAAGCGGACCAGTCCGCCACTCAGAGCATCCGATCGACTACATCACCCGTTCGGCTTCTTCTCCCGGTACGCGCGCCACCGCTCCATCATCCCCGCCACGTCCCGCTCGATGAACTCGAAGAACTCCAGCGTCTCCGCCAGCCTGCGCCCTGCCGGAGTCTCCGCGCCCAGGCTGGCGACACCCTCCCGCAGGGCGTCCTCCCACCGCTTGATGATCGCGTCGCGGCTGGTCAGCGCCTCGTACCACTGGTTGCTGTGCACCCGGTAGCGCTCCCGGCGCGAGCCGGGCTCGCGTTCGCGGGAGACCAGGTGCACCTGGGACAGGTAGCGCACCGCGCCCGAGACCGCCGCAGGGCTGATCCTCAGCCGTTCACCCAGCTCGGCCGAGGTCAGGGTGCCCGAGTCGGAGGCGAGCAGCGCGGCGAAGACCCGGGCCGGCATGCGCGGCACGCCCGCCTCGACGAGCTGCGCCGCGAAGTGTTCCACGAACCGCGACACCGCCTCCGGGTCCCGCTCCACCCCTGCCTTCGACTCCGCCATGCCTTCCAGCCTATCCGGCGTTTATACGCTTTCTTAACTTCACAAATTTCTGAAATAAGCGTACGTTGCGCAGCATGACGCAGGCAATCACGGTCTCCGGGCTGCACAAGTCCTTCGGCCGGACCCACGCCCTGGACGGCCTCGACCTGGACGTCGCCACCGGCGAGGTGCACGGCTTCCTCGGCCCCAACGGCTCCGGCAAGTCCACCACCATCCGCATCCTGCTCGGCCTGCTGCGCGCCGACCTGGGCGCCGCGCAGGTGCTGGGCCGCAACCCCTGGACGGACGCGGTGGAGGTGCACCGCCGGATCGCCTATGTCCCCGGGGACGTGACCCTGTGGCGCAACCTCTCCGGGGGCGAGGTCATCGACCTGTACGGCAGGCTGCGCGGAGGGCTCGACCGGCGGCGCCGGGACGAGCTGGTCGAACGCTTCGAGCTGGACCCGACGAAGAAGGGCCGGACGTACTCCAAGGGCAACCGGCAGAAGGTCGCCCTGGTCGCCGCCTTCGCCTCCGACGTCGACCTGCTGATCCTGGACGAGCCGACCTCGGGCCTCGACCCGCTGATGGAGGAGGTCTTCCAGCGCTGCGTGGCGGAGGAACGCGACCGGGGCCGCACCGTCCTGCTCTCCTCCCACATCCTCAGCGAGGTCGAGGAGCTGTGCGACCGGGTGAGCATCATCCGCAGGGGCCGCACCGTGGAGAGCGGTTCGCTGGCCGACCTGCGCCACCTCACCCGCACCAGCGTCACCGCCGAGCTCGCCGGGCCGCCGGACGGACTCGCCCGGCTGCCCGGCGTCCACGACCTCGACGTCCAGGGCCACCGGGTCCGCCTCCAGGTGGACACCGACAAGCTGAACGAGGTGCTGCGCTCGCTGAGCGGGACGGGGGTGCGGTCGCTGACCTCCACCCCGCCGACGCTGGAGGAGCTGTTCCTGCGGCACTACCAGGACGAGGCCGGTTCCGGGGCGGACGGTTCCGGGGCGGACGACGGGGCCGTGGGGGTGGCGCGATGACCGCCGCCGCCTCTCCCGTCCCCGCCGCGCGGGCCGGTCGCTCCCGCCACCTCGCCGGCACCGGCACCCTGCTGCGGTTCGCCCTGCGCCGCGACCGCGTGATGATCCCGGTGTGGGTCGCGGTCAACGCGCTGATGGTCCTGTCCATGCCGAACACGATCAAGGGCCTGTACGCCACCCCGGCCGAACGCGCCGACCTGATGCACCAGATGGCGACGAACGCCTCCCTGCGCGCCATGGTCGGCCCGGTGTTCGGCGACTCACTGGGCGCGCTGACGGCCTGGCGGGTCGGGGTGTACGCGGGGGCGCTCGCCGCCGTGATGAGCCTGCTCGTCGTCGTACGGCACACCCGGGACGAGGAGGAGAGCGGGCGGCAGGAGCTGGTGTCGTCCGGAATGGTGGGCCGCCGGGCCCCGCTGACGGCGGCGCTGCTGGCGGCGGCCGTCGCCAACGCGGCCCTGGCCCTGCTGATCACGGCCGGTCTGGCAGGACAGGGCGCCTCCGGGGCCCTCGCCTTCGGGCTCGGGGTGGCGGGCGTGGGCATGGTCTTCGCCACGATGGCGGCGATCGTCGCCCAGCTGACGGAGAGCGCCCGGCTGGCCCGCGGCCTGACCTCCGCCGTGCTGGGCGCGGCCTTCGTGCTGCGGGCGGCGGGAGATTCGGGGACGACCGACGGCTCGTCCGTGCTGACCTGGCTGTCCCCGCTGGGCTGGCTGGAGAACCTGCGTGCCTTCGCCACCGAACGCTGGTGGGTGCTGTTGCTGTTCGCCGCCGCGGCGGTCGTCCAGGCCTCGGTCGCCTACGAGCTGGCCGGGCGCCGGGACATCGGCATGAGCTTCCTGCCGACCCGGCCGGGACCCGCCCGGGGCCGTATCGGGACGGCGGGCGCGCTGGCCTGGCGGCTGCAGCGGGGCAGCGTGCTCGGCTGGAGCGCCGGCTTCTTCGTCGCGGGAGTCGTCTACGGCGGGATGGCGGACGGCGCGGCCCAGCTGGTCGGCGACAACGCCAAGGCCCGGGAGATCTTCCAGCGGATGGGCGGGCAGTCCGGCCTGACGGACGCCTTCCTCGCCGCGATGGTCGGGATGCTCGGCCTGGTCGCCGCGCTCCACGTCGTCTCCTCCGTGCTGCGGCTGAGCGGCGAGGAGAGCTCGGGACGCGCCGAGCCGGTGCTGGCGGGCGCGGTGGGGCGGCTGCGCTGGGCCGCCGGGCATCTGCTGATCGCCTTCGGCGGCTCGGTGGCGATCATGCTCCTGGCCGGGCTGGGCATCGCGGTCGGCCACGGCGGACAGGCCGGCCCGGTGCTCGGCGCGTGCCTGGTGCAGGTGGCCGGGGTGTGGGTGGTCGGCGGCATCGCCGTCCTGCTCCACGGCGTCCTGCCGCGGGGCGCCGTGGCCGCGTGGGGCGTGGCCGGGGCGGTCCTGCTGATCGGCTGGATCGGCCCCGCGCTGGACGTCCCGCAACTCGTGCTGGACCTCTCCCCCTTCGGGCACCTGCCCAAGCTGCCGGGCGGGCGGATGGAGTGGGGGCCGGTCGGTG
>NZ_POTZ01000572.1 GCF_003236365.1 Streptomyces sp. NTH33 | reverse complement strand
CACCACCTCCGACCTGGACGATCTGCTGGCCAGACTCGACCGGCACACCACCGATCACCACGAAGAATCCTCCGCCGAGCCAGCTACATGATCAACCCCCGAAGGACTTCCGGTCCGAACCACTAAGTTGGCGCCCAGGCCGCACGATTGCCTCCGGCGAGTCCCGCCGGATCGTGCGGCCTCCGCCGAGTCCGGTACGCCCCCACGGCATCCGGAGCCGGGGACCCGACCGACATCGGGGTGAATCGGCTCGACCGTCCCTCCGGACAAGGGCCGTAGGGCACGCCTTCCACAGAACGCCCGCCCGAACCCGACAGCTGACTCGGCAGGCGGCCCACGGAAGGAGTGCGTCCTCCTTGGCGCCGGAACGACCGAGCGACGACAGGCCCAGCCGCGCTGAGGTGCAGCAGCGGATCAGCAGCCTCTACGACCAGGCGGAGAACGCCACGGGCAACTTCAACGCCACCCGCGCGATGAGCAGGAGCGGACGCGCGCGGGGTGGTTCGGGGACGTGGGACGGTTCCCGGGGCTCCGATCCGGCCCTCGACCGGGTGGCCAGGCAGTGGTTCGACGCGGCGCGCGCCCAGCTGGGCCCGATCGTTCCGGCGGTCCTGCCGCCCGACCGCATGCCGAGCCGGGCCACCTCCCGTGCGGAGGCGCCGAGCAGGCGTCCGGCGGACGTTCTGGAGGAGCTGGGGCTGGGGCCGGGGCCGGCGGGCAAGCCGTCCCGGCTGGAGCTGACCGCGGGTCCGGCACAGGCCGGGTCGGCACCCGGGCTCCCGGCCGGCCCCGCGGCCGCCGCACCGGCCCCGCCCGTACGGGAGCTGCCCGCGGCGGGACCTGCCACCACGCCGGCCGCTCCTGTCGCGGAGCTGACCAGTCGGTCCATGGAGCCGCAGCCCACCGGCACCCTGGAGGCACTCGCTCCCCGGGCCATGGAACCCCAGCCCACGGGAACCATGGAGGCACTGACCGCCCGGTCCATGGAACCCCAGCCCACCGGGGCCCTGGAGGCACTCGCTCCCCGGGCCGTGCAGGCCCAGCCCACGGGAACCATGGAGGCACTGACCGCCCGGTCCATGGAACCCCAGCCCACCGGGACCATGGAGGCACTCGCTCCCCGGGCCGTGCAGGCCCAGCCGACCGGTGCCGTGGACCTGCCCACCGGCACCATGGACACACTCGCCGGCCGTCCCGTGGAACCCCAGCCCACCGGCACCATGGACGTACTCGCCACCCGGGCCCTGGACCCCCTGCCCGCCGGCACCGTGGAATCCCAAACCACCGGGACCTTGGACGCGCTGACCAGTCGGTCCATGCAGCCTCCGCCCACCGGCAGCATGGACACGCTCGTCCCCGGCACCACGGAGCCCCGGCCCGCCGGACCGACCGAGTCGCCGGCCACCGGGTCCGTGGGGGCGTTTCCGCCCGTGGCCGAGACGCGGTCGCGGACCCCCGGCGCACCGCACGCCTCGGTGGCCGGCCGCCGGCAGCCGGTGCCGAGGGCGCCCAAGGGCCAGTCGCAGGCCAAGCTCACCCGGGCCCGTGAGCTGCTGTCCCGGCACACCGCTCAGCAGGGGGCGGCGCAATGGCAGCAGCACTCCACCGGGCTGTTCGACACCACCCCGCCCCTCGACGGGAACTCGCTCTTCGACGCCAGCCAGGCCGTCGGCCAGGCGGCGGCCGTGGACAGCTCCGCCGCCTCCCTCGGCGCCGCCGGGACACCGGCGGCGGCCTACGGGAGGAAGGCCGCCAAGGCGCTCGAGTTCGCCCGCGCGCAGATCGGCAGACCGTGCGTCTGGGGGGCCACCGGACCGGACTCGTACGACTGCTCGAGCCTCACCCAGGCCGCCTGGCGGGCCGCCGGGGTGGCGCTCCCCCGTGCGGCCTTCGAGCAGGCCGGCTCCGGCACACCGGTCGAGCTCGCCGACCTCCGGCCCGGGGACCTGGTCTTCTTCTACAGCGAGGTCAACCACGTCGGCCTCTACGCCGGCGACGGCACCATGGTCCACGCCCCGAGCCCAGGGGCGTCGATACGCGAGGAGTCGATCTTCTTCGCCGGCCCGCAGGCCATCCACAGCTCGATACGGCCCGCCTGAGCCGCCCCGGGCCTCCCCTGCCGGGCAGCTTGTCGCATGAGCGGAGGCCTCCGTTCGAGGGGTGTCCTCACCTGATGCGGTGAGGCACCGGAACGCGCCGGGTACGCGGGGGGCGTGCGCGCCGTTTGCTCCGGCATGGACAGTACTTCTCGGGCCGTGGAAACGGCCGGCGGACCCTGCGACCACCCGTCACCCGTCCACCCGTCACCCGTCCACCCGCACCGCCTGCTGCCGGGCGCGCCCGAACGCGAGCCCGGTACGCCGCTGCTGCGGCCGTGGGGTGTCGGGTGCGGCGAGGCGCCGCGGGGGACCTCGGCCGGCGCACCGCCCAAGGTGCCCGCGGTGCCCGTGCCCCGTGGGCTCCCGGGCCTGTGAGGCCGGCCGGGGAGGCCGCCGGGCCGTTTCCCGAGATCTGGCCCGGGCCGCTCGGGACACCGCTTGCTCACGGCCCGGTGACGGCGGCATCACGATGGTGGGCGTGGGCGTTGCCCGGCCCCGGGCATGTCGTTGAGCGCGGCATGGAAGCATGGGAGGACGGCGACTGTCCCTGGTGCCGCTCGCTGCTCGGCCCGGTCCGCGGCCTCGCCGCACCGGACGCCGCGCGCGGCGGCGACCGCCCCTGGCTCCGCGGCGGCGCCCGGCCGGCCTGGGTGGAACGCGTGCGTCTGTTCATGGTGCCCCTGGCAGCACTCACCGTGGTGGCCGCGCTCATGACGGCACTGGCCTGACGCCGCGGCCGTCCCCCACGCGCGGGCTCCCGGGCCGTACCTGTTCGCGCGCGCCGCCCTCCTGCTGCGCGCGAACCAACCGGTACGCGCGCGTGGGGCGGCATCGGTCACGCCGAAGGCGTGCCCGGCGGCTCTCAGGTCCGGAATCCGATGTGCACGTGGTCGTGGTGGGTGGCGTCGCTGAAGAACTGGTCCGGGGTACTGCCGCCGGACAGGAGGACGGGACCTCCGACGTTGTAGGAGCCCGCCGCCGCCGCGTCCCGCATGAAGCGTTCGACGAGAGCGCGGGGCGTGGCCGGGTCGACGACCGCGTGGCCGTCGATCTGCCACACGTCGAAGGCGCGCCCGCGCGGGTGGTCGCTGGGGCGGCCGGTGCCGAACACGTCCAGCGGGTGCCCGGAGCGGACCACACTGACGTACATCCGGTACGTCCCCGCCAGGCGCAGCATCGCGGTGAGCACTCCGGCGTGGACCCGGCCGCTGTTCAGGTCGGCCCGTGCCGCGGGCGGCAGCACGACCCGGGCGTCGTCCAGCACCCGGCGCACACCGGCAGGCGGCGAGGACAGCGGCGCGCCGGGGCGGGCCGGGTACAGGGCGGTGACGGTCCATCCGGTGCCGGACCGCGCCAGCCGTACGTCGATCGTCGTCCCGCCCGCGCGCACGGCACCGCCGTGCCGGGTCCACTGCCGACACACCACGAGCACGCTCGCCGAGTCGGCGAGGATCCCGCCGTACTGGGCGTCCACCACCTGCAGCACCGCCTCGTCGGCGGACGGCAGCAGCGGTCCGGCCCGGGTCACGAGGGCGGCCGGCAGGTGCAGCGCGGCCACTCTGGCCCGCGCCGCGGGCACGCCGCCCCCGCCGTCGGCCCAGGCGCCGATCGCTTCGACGAACTCGACGGCGCGCCGTTTCACCTCGGGGTGGACCTCGGCGGACGTGGGGCGCCAGGGGGTGGTG
>NZ_POTZ01000571.1 GCF_003236365.1 Streptomyces sp. NTH33 | reverse complement strand
TCTCGTGGGCTCGGAGATGTGTATAAGAGCCAGGGAACACCCGGCCCCCTGCCCCCGCTGCCGCTGCTCCGCAGACCGCGTTGCGTCCAGCGCGCACCGCCAGGCCGTCCAAGCCGTCGTCGACGTCGCGTCGCCCGGCCGCGCAGAAGGCCGTCCCCGCCGACGTCCCGGTGGGCGACATCGATCCGAGGTTCGAAAACGGGCCGCTCGCCGTCGTCGACGTCGAAGACGGCCAGGTGCTGGCGTACTGCGTCGGCGGCCTGGTCCTGGACGTGCCCGCCAAGTCCCTGCCGGCCCTGGTGGAGTGGACACTGCGCGAGGCGCGGCTCGGTCAGCCGAGGCTGTCCGGGCCGGGCAAGGACGCCGACCCGCTGCTCGTGCTCACCGAGGCCGCGCTGCAGCGTTACGGCCTGCCGGTCGCCCTCACCGATGAGGAGCGGCTCGCCGGGCGGATCCCGGAGGGACACAAGGTCATCAAGCAGCTGGGCCGCGCGAAGTGGAAGCTGACGAAGCGCGGGTTCGGGCCGTGGGCGAGGATCTACCGCCCGGCGCAGGGCTCGGAGCGGGCCTGCGTGCAGCTCTGCATCCCGTCGTGGCACGCGCTCGACTCCCGCCACTGGGGCGGGGCCGCGCAGCTGGCGCCGGCGGACCTGGCCCGGGTCCTGGGCGTGTACGCGTCGCGGGTGATGACGCCGCGCGGTTCCACGGCCGTGACCGGCCTGGAGCTGATGACCGCGCTGCACCCGCCGACTCACGCCGTTCGTGACGAGGCCACCGGCGGCTTCCGGAAGTCGGAGGCCAAGCCGCCGGGCTCGCTGGGCGAGCATCCGGTCGACCCGGCGCCGTGCGAGGCCCCCGACGGGCACCCGCTGCTCAAGGACCTGCCGCGCTTCCACATGCGCGGCCCCGGCGAGAAGCTGTTCGAGGAGGCCTTCGACTGGGCGCGCCCGCTCACCGACGCCGAATGCATGCGCCGCAACCTGGTCGGCATCGACGTCAACATGGCCTTCGCCGCCGGAGCCAACGGCCTGGTCGTCGGCCTGGGCGAGCCGACGCACGTGAAGGCGCCGGTGTTCGACCCGAAACTCCCCGGAAGCTGGCTGGTCGACCTGTCCCATGTCGACCTGTCCCGGGTGAAGGTCGGCAAGGACAAGTGGGCGGACCTGGACGCGAGCCTGCTGCCGAGCCCGTTCACGCCGAAGGGCGAGCGCCCTGAGGGCCCGGCCTGGTACGCGACTCCGACGGTGGCGTACGCGGTGGAGCTCGGCTACGACGTCACGCCGATCGAGGCGTGGGTGCGCTACGACAACGGCCGCTACCTGGACGGCTGGTACAACCGGCTGCGCGACGCCTACCTCGCCACGATGGCCGACCTCGGCGTGCACGCGGACATGGCGCCGGCCGACTTCCTCGCGGCGATGGACGGCTGGCGCGGGCGCGACCCGCAGCTGGCGATCGTCGTGGACGCGGTCAAGGCGACGGTCAAGGGCGGCCTGGGCAAGCTGCGCGAGCGGCCCCGCGGTGAGGGCTGGCGGCCCGGCGAGCCGTGGCGGGCCCTTGCCCGGCCCACCTGGCGGCCGGACATCCGCGCGGCGGTCATCTCCCGCACGCGGATCAACCTGCACCGCAAGATCGTCAAGCATGCGGCGTTCACCGGCCAGTACCCGGTCGCGGTCCTCTCCGACTGCGTCGTCTACGCGGCCGACGGGACGTCACCGCTGGACTTCCTGCCCTACCCCGGCGGCAAGCCGCTGCCCGGCGGCTTCAGGCTCGGCATCAACCCCGGCCTGGTCAAGCACGAGGGCACCCAGAGCGTCCTGTGGGGCGAAGAGGTCCGCGAGCGGTTCAACGCCCCGGAACTCAACCTCGCCCGCTACATCAAGGACGGCACCGTCACCGACGTCGACAACGGAGAGTAGGAGAGGGCGATGAGCCTGTTCGGGGACGGCCTGGACGCCGCGGTGCAGAAAGCCTTCACCCGCCCGGCACCCAAGAGCGCGCCCGCGCGGATGCGCTACCTGGTCAAGCAGCTGGGGGGCACCAAGCCGGTCGCCCGGATGCTGCGGATCTCCCAGCGCACCGTGGAGCGGTACGTGAAGGACCAGATCAAGAAGCCCCGCCCGGACCTCGCCGCGCGCCTGGAGCGCGAGGTGAAGAGGCGGTGGCAGCCGCAGATCCGCGCCAGGGCCCGGCAGAAGGCGGCGACGACCGGCGGCATCGTCATCGACACCCGCGCCCGCCTCGGCTACACCGCGCCGGTCGGCTCGACCGACGACGCCCGGATCCGGCATCTGACCGTCGCGCTTCCGCCGCAGTACGCCGCGCGTCTCTTCGACGCCCAGCAGGCGGGCGCCGGCGATCAGCAGTTGCAGCGGATCGTCGCCGAAGGGCTCAAGGAGATGTACTTCCAGGACGGCGGTCGCCGTGCCGGGTCTCTGGAGGAGGTCCGCTTCACGGACATCGAGCACGTGGAGTTCGACCTGTAGCCACCGCGCCCCGAACAGCCCGCGAGCCCGGACCGATGAGCCGAAGCACGGTAGCTGTCACCGCAACCGCCGGGGCGGTGTGCGCCGGGCTGATCACTGGGCCTTTGTGCAGCAAGGAGCGCCGCAGCCGGTGACAACAACCATGCTTCGCGCGGTGCCGGTGACGGGTAGCGCGCCGACCTGGTGACAACCACTGTGCTTCGCCCGGCCGAAGCCGCAGGTGGGTGGACGCCGACGGTGACAACTGCAGTCACGGGTCGGCGCCGTGCCGGAGGAGACCGGCCATCCTCCGGCGGCTCGTGCCCACCCCCTTGATCGTCCTCGCCGGTCGACGCTGAACGGCCGGACATGCCCTGCTGCGCCGTTAGCATCGGCTCATGCCGACCGAGCGGATGGAAGCGTTCAGCGATGGGGTCATCGCCATCCTGATCACGGTCATGGTGCTTGAGCTGCCCACCCCGCACGGCACCACTTGGGCGGCCCTGCACGACGCGCTCCCGGTGCTGCTGACCTACGTGCTCAGCTTCGTCTACCTCGGCATCTACTGGAACAACCACCACCACATGCTGCAGGCGACCGATCGGGTGAACGGGCAGATCCTGTGGGCGAACCTGCACCTGCTGTTCTGGCTCTCCCTGATTCCCTTCACCACGGCCTGGATGGGCCAGAACCACTTCGCCGCCGTCCCCACGGCCGCGTACGGCATCGATCTGCTCGCCGCTGCCCTGGCCTACTACACACTGCAGAAGACGATCATCCGGGACCAGGGTGAAGAGTCCCTGCTCGCCGCCGCCGTGGGCAGGGACCTGAAGGGCAGGGTCTCGCCGCTGCTGTACGCGAGCGGCATCGGCCTGTCCTTCCTGAGCGACTGGCTCGCGGTGGCAATCTATGCCGGCGTCGCGCTGATGTGGCTGGTCCCCGACCGGAGGCTCGAGCGGACCATTGCCCACAGATCGACCCCGGGCCCGGGCGAGTCCGCCCCCTGACCTTCGCGGCGTCACGCCGGCAGCGGCCTCCGGTCCTCCACTACGGCAAGGACGGCGCCCTCACCGGCCCGGACAAGGAACACGCCGAGACCTCCATGCTCGCCCTGCACCTGCTCCAGTCCGCTCTCGTGCACGTCAACACGCTGCTGCTTCAGGCAGGTCCTCGCCGAACCGGCCTGGGCATCGAGACACACGGATGAGGACCGGCGCGGGCTGACCGCGCTGTGCTGGTCGAACATCAACCTGTACGGGACCTTCCGCCTCGACATGGACAAGCGGCTCGACCTGGCGCCCACGGCCACACACCCCGACCTACCCCCTCGACC
>NZ_POTZ01000570.1 GCF_003236365.1 Streptomyces sp. NTH33 | reverse complement strand
CCCCCTTCTCGCCCCGGCCGAGTGGAGCGAGCTCACCCGCCCAGGTACACCGCTGCACTGGGTCGTCCTCGACGTCGCCGACGGCCCCGGCGTCCAGCCCGACCCGCACTGCCTGGACGCGGCCGGACGCCTGCGCAACACGGGCGTCCGCGTCCTCGGCCGCCTCGACGCCGCGCACGGCACCCGGCCCTTCGCCGAGCTGATCGCGGATGCGCGCCGGTACCTCGAGTGGTACCGGGCCGACGGCTTCCTCCTGGACCGCTGCCCGGCCGACCGGGCCGGACTGCCGGAGGTCCGCCGTACAGCCGGCGCGCTGCGGGCGCTGCGTGACGATGCCCACATCGTCCTCGGCCACGGCACCCACCCGCACCCGGGCTACGCCGAGAACGCCGACCAACTGGTGACCTTCCGCGGCCCGTGGAGCGACTACCGCTGGTCGCAGGTGGCGGAGTGGACCGCCGACTACCCGCCCGAGCGCTTCTGCCACCTGGTGCACGGCGTCCCGCGCGGCCACCTCGACGAGGCGCTGCGCATCGCCCGCTGGCAGGGTGCGGCGACGATCTGGTTCACCGATCGCACGGACCGCGGCGGCCTCGCCGACCCCTGGGAGAACCTGCCCGGTTACTGGGACGACATCATCTCGCGCCTCGGAACGGGTGTCTCGGAATGAAGAAGGGCGTGGCAGTGTTACGAGAAGAACAACCGTAGTGATTGACCGACCAACGGAGTCCCCGTGTCGCTGCCACCCCTGGTCGAGCCGGCTGACGAGCTCACCGTAGACGAGGTCCGCAGGTACTCCCGCCACCTGATCATTCCCGATGTCGGGATGGACGGGCAGAAGCGGCTGAAGAACGCCAAGGTGCTCTTTGTGGGCGCCGGTGGCCTGGGCTCGCCCGGGCTGATGTACCTGGCCGCGGCGGGCGTGGGCACGCTCGGCATCGTGGAGTTCGACGAGGTCGACGAGTCGAACCTGCAGCGCCAGGTCATCCACAGCCAGTCCGACATCGGCCGCCCCAAGGCCGAGTCCGCCCAGGACACGATCAAGGGCGTCAACCCGTACGTGAACGTGGTCCTTCACCAGGAGCGGCTCGAGGCCGAGAACGTGAAGGACATCTTCAGCCAGTACGACCTGATCGTCGACGGCACGGACAACTTCGCGACCCGCTACCTGGTCAACGACGCGTGCGTACTCCTGGGCAAGCCGTACGTCTGGGGTTCGATCTACCGCTTCGACGGCCAGGCCTCCGTCTTCTGGTCCGAGCACGGTCCCTGCTACCGCTGCCTCTACCCGGAGCCCCCGCCCCCCGGCATGGTCCCCTCCTGCGCCGAGGGCGGCGTCCTGGGCGTGCTGTGCGCGTCCATCGGTTCCATCCAGGCCAACGAGGCCATCAAGCTCCTCGCGGGCATCGGCGAGCCGCTGGTCGGCCGCCTGATGATCTACGACGCCCTGGAGATGCAGTACCGCCAGGTCAAGGTCCGCAAGGACCCCGACTGCGCGATCTGCGGTGAGAACCCGACCGTCACCGAGCTCATCGACTACGAGGCCTTCTGCGGCGTCGTCTCCGAGGAGGCTCAGGCGGCGGCCGCCGACTCGACGATCACTCCCAAGCAGCTCAAGGAGTGGATCGACGACGGCGAGAACATCGAGATCATCGATGTCCGTGAGCCGAACGAGTTCGAGATCGTCTCCATCCCGGGTGCCCGGCTGATCCCGAAGAACGAGTTCCTCATGGGCTCCGCCCTGGAGAGCCTCCCGCAGGACAAGAAGATCGTCTTGAACTGCAAGACGGGTGTCCGCAGTGCGGAAGTCCTCGCCGTGCTGAAGTCCGCGGGCTTCGCGGACGCCGTGCACGTCGGCGGTGGCGTGATCGGCTGGGTCAACCAGATCGAGCCGGAGAAGCCGGTCTACTGAGCCACGGCTCGCCCTGACCGTTCCACGGCGGGGGCTCCGGGCACCACGGGTGCCCGGAGCCCCCGCCGTCGTCATGAGCAGACCTTGCCGTCCTTCGGCACCGTGCCGTGCAGCAGGTACGCGTTCACCGTCGAGTCCACGCAGTCGCTGCCGTTGCCGTAGGCCCCGTGGCCCTCGCCCTTCCAGGTGAGTTCCACGCCGACGCCCTTGCCGAGCTCGTCGGCCATCTTCCGCGTGCCCTCGTAGGGCGTCGCCGGGTCCCCGGTGTTGCCGATCAACAGGATCGGCGCCGCACCCGGTGCGCTGACCTGTGGCGTGTCGTACTGGCCGGCCACCGGCCAGTCGTGGCACCAGCCGGCCGTGTCCCAGGCCAGGAAGGTGCCGAACACGGGCGAGATCTCCTCGAACTCGGGCAGCAGTTTCCTCGCCTGATCCGGGGTGGGCCGCTGCTTGGCGTCCAAGCACGATATGACCCGCTGCGCGTGGGCCGCCGTGCCGTAGCGGCCTGAGCTGTCCCGCTCGTTGTAGGCGTCGGCGAGGGCCAGCAGCGCGGAGCCGTCTCCCCGCTCCGCCGCCGTCAGGGCGCCAATCAGGGCCGGCCAGCTGCTCTCGCTGTAGAGCGGCAGGACGATGCCGGTGAGCGCCGACGTCTGCGTCAGCTTCCGCCCGGAGGAGGTGGGCAGAGGCTTCGCGTCGATGCGCTCCAGCAGACCGGCGATCTTGCGTGAGCCCTGTTCGGGGTCCTGCCCGGTCGACTTCAGATAGCCGTCCAGCGCCCGCTGGAAGCCCCTGGCCTGGTTCCGGGCGTGGCCCACCGCGTCCGCGGTCGGGTCGACCACCGCGTCCAGGACCAGCCGCCCCACGCGCCGGGGGAACAGATGCGCGTACACCCCGCCGAGCTGGGTGCCGTAGGAGAAGCCGAAGTAGTGCATCCTGGCGTCACCGAGGACCTGGCGCATCAGGTCCATGTCCCGGGCGGTGTCGGTCGTCGAGACATGCGCGAGGAGCTTGCCCGCGGCCTTCGCGCAGCCTTGGCCGAAGTCGGCCGCGTCCTGGAAGTAGGCCCGTTCCTCGGCCGGGGTGTCCGGTGTCACGTCGATCGCCTCGGCGGCCTGGATCTGCCGGTCGCCGCGGCAGCGGACGCCCTCGCTCCGGCCGACCCCGCGCGGGTCCCAGCTCACCAGGTCGTAGTGCTGCTGCAGGGCGCCGACCACGGAGCCGTACGACGGCATCGTGTCCACGCCCGAGCCGCCGGGCCCGCCGAAGTTGAACAGCAGCGAGCCGGTGCGCTCGCCGGTGGCTCTGGCACGGATGAGGGCGAGACCGATGGTCTCCCCGTCCGGCCGGGACCAGTCCAGGGGCGTCTTGAGCGTCGCGCACTGCCAGTCGCTGCCCGGTGCGGGGGAGCCGGAGGCGGCCTTGCAGTGGCCCCAGTCGAGCCGCTGAGAGGTGAGCGAGGAGGGCAGCCCGGGCGTCGGCGCTGCGGCCGGATCGGACCGGTCCTTCCCCTCGTCCCGGCCGTTGCCGGACGGCCCCCCGCCGCACCCGGCCAGCAGTACCGCGGCGGCCATCGCGGCCGCCCACCGCGTCAGACGTGACATGTGCTTCCCCCCTCACAGGCTCCCCGCGGATCGGCCGCGGGAGCGGTCACGCCATGGTAGGCAGATCCCGCCGCACCCCGTGCGGGCCTGTGGATAACCTTCTGACCTGCTACTTCGGTGTGAATGCGGGTATTTCGTCGAGCGATGCGGGGCTTGTGGTCGCCGGACGGAAGGCCCTAGTGTCCTGAGTCTTTGATTCGTTCCATAAGTATGCTGGGGTCATGGCACGAATGGGACGGCCTACGGTCGATGTGGTTCTCACCGACGACGAACGCGAAACGCTGCAGCGCTGGGCGAGGCGCC
>NZ_POTZ01000056.1 GCF_003236365.1 Streptomyces sp. NTH33 | reverse complement strand
CACAGGGCTATTCGTCGGCAGCGTCAGATGTGTATAAGATACAGGTTCCAGGGCCTGTGTTCCGGGACGGGTGTCAGCGCCCGGGTTCCTCCCCGGGTTCCTTTCCGGCTTCCCCGGAGTCGTCGGAGCCGTCGGAGCCGTCGGAGCCGTCGACGATGTCCTGGAGCGCCGGCGGGTCCTCGGGCCTGTCCAGGGGCGGCAGCGCGGGCAACTCGTCCCAGGAGACCTGGATCTCGCGCAGGTCGGCGCGGATACGGGCCGCGAGCCTGTGGGTGTCGCGCCGGTTCATGACGGCGCCGACGGCGGCGCCCACCAGGAACGGCGTCAGCTTCGGCAGGCCCCGGGCCGTGCGCTTCATGACCCGCTGACGCAGCCGGCGCCTCATCCGGCCGCCGAGGGCCGCGTCGATCGTCGACAGCTTGTGCACGTCGATGCCGCGCTCCTGTGACCAGGAGGACAGGAACACGGCGCTGCGGACCTTCAGGTTTCCGGGGGGCCGCACCCCGTACACCTCGTGGAGCTCGGCGATCAGCTTCAGCTCGATCGCCGCGACCCCGGTGACCTCCGCGGCCAGCTCGGTCGTCATCGCGGGCGGCACCGGCAGCATGGCCACCGCCCCGACGCCCGCTCCGACCGTGGAGGAGGCGGCCGCGGCACCCGCCACCAGCCTGTCCGCGAGCTGTTCGGGGTCGAGGCCCGGGAACTGCCGGCGGAGCGTGGCGAGGTCCCGTACGGGGATCCGCGGGGCCATGTCGATGATCCGGTCGGTGAGGTACGAAAGGGCCGCCCTGGCGCGGCTTCCGCCCCTGCGGACGCCGTTCCTGGCGGCCTCCCCGGCCCTGCTCCGGATCGCCGCGGTCCGGCGAGTGGCGGGCAGGGGACGTGCCGCCGCCGGGACGCCGGGGTCACCTCGCCCGGAGACGGGAGCGAGCGAGGCCGGTCCCGCCGTTCCGGTCGTGCCGGATGGACGGGACGGGCCTCGCTCGTCGTCACGCGCGCCGTGGGGTCCGTCGGACGGCCCCGGGTCCGCTTTCCCGTGGGAGAAGCGGCGCTTCCAAGGAGGGGTCGAGCCAGTCACGGCCGACCCTGCCTCAGTCGCAGTCGCGGCAGATCGGCTGGCCGTTCTTCTCCCGGGCCAGCTGGCTGCGGTGGTGCACCAGGAAGCAGCTCATGCACGTGAACTCGTCCTGCTGCTTGGGCAGTACCCGGACGGCCAGTTCCTCATTGGAGAGGTCGGCGCCGGGCAGCTCCAGGCCCTCCGCGGCCTCGAATTCGTCGACGTCCACGGAAGAGGCCGACTTGTCGTTCCGCCTGGCCTTCAGCTCTTCCAAGCTGTCCGAGTCGACGTCGTCGTCGGTCTTGCGTGGGGTGTCGTAATCGGTTGCCATGTCGCTCTCCCCCTCTGGGTGTCTGCGGTGTCTCCAGCGCACGTAACGCGTGAGAGGCCGGACTTGTGCCCGACCTGAGGCGGAGATTTTGCCTCACATCAAGGTCTGTTACTCAATCGACACCCAACCGGACTCCTCAAGAGTGATCGGGTTGGATGGCGATCGGGACCGTACACGGTCCGGATCTCACACTTCAAAGCGGCCCCACCGTGTACTTCCCGTGATCGGCACCCCTGAAAACCCGGATTTTCCCGGCTTTTCGGCCGCTGTTATGATCACGGAGAGTGGATGGCCGGAAAACCGTCCATGTGATCGATCACACACGGGGAGGCCGGGGACGAGCCCGGGAAATTCAGCGCAAAGCGAACATCCCCGCGTGTCGGCGTCATGATCTCAAATCGGCAACGCCACCCGCATCACGAGTCCGCCCCCCTCACGCGGCTGAGCCGAAATGTGCCCGCCGTGCGCCCTCGCCACGGAGCGGGCAATGGACAGGCCCAGCCCCACACCCTTGTCGCTGCCGGTGCGCTCGGTGCGCAGCCGCCTGAAGGGCTCGAAGAGGTTGTCGATCTCGTAGGCCGGGACCACCGGCCCGGTGTTCGTGACCACCAGCACCGCCTGACCGTGCTGGACGTCGGTGTTCACCTCCACCCAACCGCCCTCCCGTCTCCCACCACCCTTGTTCGGAAGCGCTTCGCGCTGCACCTCCTCATGGGCCACGTTGTACCGCACCGCGTTCTGCACCAGGTTCAGCGCGATCCGCTCCAGCAGTACGCCGTTGCCCTGCACGACCGCCGGCTTGCGCTCGCCGCGGATCTCGACGCCCTTCGCCTCGGCTTCGGCATGCACCTGGTCGACGGCCTGCGAGGCCACCTCGGCCAGGTCCACCGGCTTGCGCTCGACTATCTGGTTGTCGCTGCGGGCGAGCAGCAGCAGGCCCTCCACCAGCTGCTCACTGCGCTCGTTGGTGGCCAGCAGGGTCTTGCCGAGCTGCTGCAGCTCCACGGGCGCGTGCGGATCGGACAGCTGCACCTCCAGGAGCGTGCGGTTGATCGCGAGCGGTGTACGCAGCTCGTGGGAGGCGTTGCCGACGAAGCGCTGCTGGGCGGTGAAGGCCCGCTGCAGCCGGTCCAGCATCTCGTCGAACGTGTCCGCGAGCTCCTTCAGCTCGTCGTCCGGACCGTCCAGCTCGATCCGCCGGGACAGGTCCGAACCTGCCACCGCGCGGGCGGTACGGGTGATCCGGCCGAGCGGGGACAGGACGCGGCCCGCCATCGCGTAGCCGAACGCGAAGGCGATCACGGCGAGACCGAGCAGCGCCAGCAGCGAGCGGCTGAGCAGGTCGTCCAGGGCGTGCTGACGCTGTTGGTTCAGGCACTCGTACATCGCGTGGTTGAGCTGCGCCGCGGTGGTCCGGCTCGGGAAGTTGCAGGTCTGACTGCTGACCTCGCCCGAGACGATCTTGAACGGCAGCTCGCTGCCCACGTTCAGCGCGTTCGCCGCGAGCAGGTAGATGATCGACAGCAGCAGGATGCCGGCGATCAGGAACATGCCGCCGTACAGCAAGGTGAGCCGTATCCGGATGGTCGGACGCAGCCACGGGAAGACCGGCTCCGGCCTTCGGGGGTCCCAGGTGGGCTTCGGGGGCGCCTGGGGCGGCGCCGGGGTCGCGGCCACGGCGGATCAGATCCGGTAGCCGGAGCCGGGCACGGTGACGATCACCGGGGGCTCGCCGAGCTTGCGCCGCAGTGTCATCACCGTGACGCGCACGACGTTGGTGAACGGGTCGGTGTTCTCGTCCCAGGCCTTCTCCAGCAGCTGCTCCGCGGAGACCACGGCGCCCTCGCTGCGCATGAGGACCTCCAGGACCGCGAACTCCTTCGGCGCGAGCTGGACCTCCCTGCCCTCGCGGAGGACCTCGCGGCGGTTCGGGTCGAGTTTGATCCCGGCGCGCTCCAGGACGGGCGGCAGCGGCATGCTGGTGCGCCGGCCCAGGGCACGCACGCGTGCCGTCAGCTCGCTGAACGCGAACGGCTTGGGCAGATAGTCGTCGGCGCCGATCTCCAGGCCCTCCACCCGGTCGCTGACGTCGCCGGACGCGGTCAGCATCAGCACGCGCGTGGGCATGCCGAGCTCGACGACCCTGCGGCAGACGTCGTCGCCGTGCACCAGGGGGAGGTCGCGGTCGAGGACGACCACGTCGTAGTCGTTGACGCCGATGCGCTCCAGGGCGGCCGCACCGTCGTACACGACGTCGACGGCCATGGCCTCCCGGCGCAGTCCGGTGGCCACCGCATCGGCGAGCAGTTGCTCGTCCTCGACGACGAGTACGCGCACGTCGCTTGTCCTTCCTGTGTCCGCCCGCGCAGCGCCGCTCGGGCGCACGCGGGCGGGGATGTCCTCATAGGTGTGTGCTTCCATCCTGCCCTTTTCGGCCATAAGTCGGCTGTAAGCCGGGGAGGCGGCCGCCGGGGAGAGGTGACGGGTGGATGAAGGGTGCGGGAATGTCGAATTTTCTCGCTTGGTCGAGGTTTCCGCGGGAGGGAGCCTGGGGAGGACGGCTTTACACCCCGCGATCACGCTCTGCACGTGCCGCACCACCATGCGGTACTCCGCGATCCGCTTGCGCAGAGTGGGTGTGGGTGTCCGGCACCGCCGCCGCCCGGCAGGGCACCACTGGGCAGCACTGGGCACCTGCTGAGACGTGATCGCCCCTTCCGAACGGCACACCCCCGTGCCACCGACCCACGACCCAGGACGAGGGGGCGCAGCATGGACGCATTCACCGCAGGACTTCTGCAGCGCATAAAGGCGACCGAGTCCGACCTGACGCGGGCTCGTGACGAGGGCGACGACTTCCTCGTCGAGGTGGAGCTGGGCGAACTCGACGACCTGCGCCGCCTCGCCGCCGAGCACGGTGTGGAAGTCGGCGTGTCCGGCGTCTGATCAGCCTGTATGCGAGGTGGGCCCCGGCGAATCCAGCGCCGGGGCCCACCTTTGGTCCGTCCGCCGACGGCGCGCTGCCGCACGGCAACGGGCAGCCGGGGCCCACCCGGGGTCACTGTCCCCGGGCGTCGACCGGGCCATCGACCTCAGTCGTGCCAGGCTCCGAACTCGTCCAGGAGCTGCTGGAGGGGCTCGAAGACGCCCGGGGTGGCCGCCACCGTCAGGTCGCCCGACGGGGGCTCTCCCGGGCGGCCGCCCGTCAGGGCGCCCGCCTCCCTGGCGATCAGGTCGCCCGCGGCGTAGTCCCAGGCGTTCAGGCCGCGCTCGTAGTAGCCGTCCAGGCGGCCGGCCGCCAGGTCGCAGAGGTCCACCGCGGCCGAGCCGCTGCGCCGGATGTCGCGCAGTCGCGGGATCAGGCGGCGGACGACGTCGGCCTGGTGGGCGCGGACCTCGGTGACGTAGTTGAACCCGGTGGCGACCAGGGCCTGGTCCAGCGGCGGTGCGGGGCGGCAGGCGAGCTTGCGTTCACCGGCCCAGCTGCCGGTGGCCCAGGCGCCGCGGCCGCGTATGGCGCGGAAGGTCTCGCCGCGCATCGGGGCGGCCACGACGCCCACGACGACCTCGCCGTCCTGTTCGGCCGCGATGGACACGGCCCAGGTCGGCAGGGAGTAGAGGTAGTTCACCGTGCCGTCGAGCGGGTCTATCACCCAGCGGATGCCGCTCGTGCCCTCCGTGGCGGCGCCCTCCTCGCCGAGGAAGCCGTCGTCGGGGCGCCGGTCGGCGATCAGGCCGGTGATCAGCTTCTCGGCGGCGATGTCCATCTCGGTGACGACGTCGATCGGGCTGGACTTGGTGGCGGCCACCGCGAGGTCGGCGGGGCGGCCGTCGCGCAGCAGCTCACCGGCGCGTACGGCGGCCTGGAGGGCGAGCTGCAGCAGTTCCGTGTGCAGGGCGTCGGTCACGGGGCTCCTCACGCGTAGGGGCTGTCGGCGCCCGCGGCGGCGGGGCGGGGCGCGCGGGCCGGGCAGCAGCCCGCCGGGCAGAGGTTGTGGCTCGGGCCGAGGGCGCCCAGGGCGCACGGCGTGACCTGCTGCCCGCGTTCGGTGGCGGCGCGCTCCACGATCAGGTCGCGGATGGCGGCGGCGAACCGCGGGTCGGCGCCGACGGTGGCCGAGCGGCGCACCGGCAGGCCCAGTTCGTCGGCCTTGGCCTTGGCCTCGGTGTCGAGGTCGTAGATGACCTCCATGTGGTCGGAGACGAAGCCGATGGGCGCCATGACGACCGCCGGGGCGCCGGCCGCGTGCCGCTCCTCGAGGTGGTCGCAGATGTCGGGCTCGAGCCACGGGATGTGCGGGGCGCCGGAGCGGGACTGGTAGACGAGCTGCCAGGGGTGGTCGACGCCGGTGCGCTCACGGACGGCGTCAGCGATCAGCCGGGACACGTCCAGGTGCTGGCGGACGTACGCCCCACCGTCGCCGTGCTCCTCGACCGGGCCGGAGGTGTCCGCGGCGGAGGTGGGGATCGAGTGGGTGCAGAAGGCGATGTGCGCGCCGTCGCGGACGTCCTCGGGGAGGTCGGCGAGGGACTCGATCACCCCGTCGATCATGGGCTCCAGGAAGCCGGGGTGGTTGAAGTAGTGCCGCAGCTTGTCGACCTTCGGCAGCTCCAGGCCCTCGGCCCGCAGGGTGGCCAGGGAGTCCGCGAGGTTCTCCCGGTACTGGCGGCAGCCGGAGTAGGAGGCGTAGGCGCTGGTGGCGAGGACCAGGATGCGGCGGTGGCCGTCGCGGACCATGTCCCGCAGGGTGTCGGTGAGGTAGGGCGCCCAGTTGCGGTTGCCCCAGTGGACCGGCAGGTCCAGGCCGTGGTCGGCGAAGTCCTTGCGGAGGGCGGCCAGCAGGTCACGGTTCTGTTCGTTGATGGGGCTGACCCCGCCGAACAGGAAGTAGTGCTCGCCGACCTCCTTCAGACGTTCGGTGGGGATGCCGCGCCCGCGCGTGACGTTCTCCAGGAACGGGATCACGTCGTCCGGCCCCTCGGGGCCGCCGAACGAGAGCAGGAGCAGGGCGTCGTACGGGGTGGGATCGAGCACGTCAGGCATGTCTCGATCCTGCCATCTCCTTCTGACGGCCGGGATTCCGACCCGCACAGGGGTTCGCGCACTTGTAAGCTGTATCGACTTTCTTCACGCCTTACCGGATTCCCGGAGACCCCGTGCCCAGCCCGTACCGTGCCCTGTTCGCCGCCCCCGGCTCCAAGGGTTTCTCCGCCGCGGGGTTCATCGGCCGGATGCCCCTGTCGATGATGGGCATCGGCGTGGTGACGATGATCTCCCAGCTCACCGGGCGCTACGGGCTCGCGGGCGCGCTGTCGGCCACCATCGCGCTGGCCGCCGCCGCCATCGGGCCGCAGATATCCCGGCTGGTCGACCTGTACGGGCAGCGCCGGGTGCTGCGGCCCGCGACGCTCGTCTCGCTGACCGCCGCGGCCGGGCTGCTGCTCGCCGTGACCTTCCGGTGGCCGGACTGGGTGCTGTTCGTGTGCGCCGCCGGGATCGGCTCGGTGCCGAGTCTGGGCGCGATGGTCCGCGCGCGCTGGGCGGCCCTGTACCGGGGGACTCCGCAGCTGTACACCGCTTACTCGTTCGAGTCGGTGATGGACGAGGTCTGCTTCATCTTCGGGCCGATCGTCTCCATCGGGCTGTCGACGGCCTGGTTCCCGGAGGCGGGGCCGCTGCTGGCCGCCTGTTTCCTGGCGGTGGGGGTGTTCTGGCTGACCGCGCAGCGCGCCACCGAACCCGAGCCCCACCCGCGTGAGCAGCGCGGCGGAGGTTCGGCCCTGCGCGCGCGTGGGCTGCGGGTGCTGGTGTCCACGTTCGTGGCGACCGGGACGATCTTCGGGGCGGTGGACGTGGTCACGGTGGCCTTCGCCGAGGAGCGGGGTCACAAGGGCGCCGCGAGCGTCGTGCTCGCGCTGTACGCGGCGGGGTCCTGCACGGCGGGGGTCGTGTTCGGGCTGCTGCGCTTCGCGGGGCCGCCCGCCCGCCGCTGGCTGCTGGGCGTGTGCATGATGGCCGTGAGTATGATCCCCCTCCTACTGGTCGGGAACCTGCCGTTTCTGGCCGTGGCGCTGTTCGTTGCGGGCCTGTCCGTCGCTCCCACGATGATCACGACGATGGCCCTCGTCGAAGAGCACGTACCACGCGCGCAGCTGACCGAGGGCATGACCTGGGTGAGCACCGGGCTGGCGGTCGGGGTGGCGCTCGGCTCCTCGGTGGCCGGCTGGGTGATCGACGCGGCCGGTGCGCGGGCCGGGTACGGGGTTCCGGCGGTGTCCGGGGCCGTCGCGGTCGCGGTCGGTTTCCTCGGGTACCGCCGGCTCAGCAGGCCGGCTCCGGGTCGGGGAGGCTCCGTTGAGCAGCACAACGAGCGCGAAGAACGGCACGTGGCGTAACTGGGGCGGCACCGTCGGCGCCCGCCCCGCGCGCGAGGTCACGCCGGCCTCCGTGGAGGAGCTGGCGGCGGCCGTACGGAAGGCCGCCGAGGACGACCTGAGGGTGAAGGCCGTCGGCAGCGGTCACTCGTTCACCTCCATCGCGGCGACGGACGGCGTCATGATCCGCCCGGACCTGCTGACCGGCATACGCCGGATCGACCGTGACGCCATGACGGTCACCGTGGAGGCCGGCACCCCGCTCAGGAGACTCAACGTCGCTCTCGCTCGCGAGGGCCTGTCGCTCGCCAACATGGGCGACATCATGGAGCAGACGGTGTCCGGGGCGACCAGCACCGGCACCCACGGCACGGGGCGCGAGTCGTCCTCGATCGCCGCCCAGATCAAGGGTCTGGAACTGGTCACGGCGGACGGCTCGGTGCTCACCTGCTCGGCGGAGGGGACCGAAGAGGAGCGCGCGGTCTTCGCGGCCGCGCGCGTCGGGCTGGGCGCCCTCGGGATCGTCACGGCGATCACCTTCGCCGTCGAGCCCGTCTTCCTGCTCACCGCGCGCGAGGAGCCGATGGCGTTCGAGCGGGTGCTCGCGGAGTTCGACCAGCTCTGGGCGGAGAACGAGCACTTCGAGTTCTACTGGTTCCCGCACACCGGCAACACCAACACCAAGCGCAACAACCGCAGCGCCGGACCGGAGAGGCCGGTGGGGCGGCTGTCCGGCTGGTTCGAGGACGAGTTCCTCTCCAACGGCGTCTTCCAGGCGGCCAATTGGGTGGGCCGCGCGGTGCCCGCCACCATCCCGGCGATCGCGAGGATCTCCAGCCGGGCGCTGTCCGCGCGGACGTACACCGACATCCCCTACAAGGTCTTCACCTCCCCGCGCCGGGTGCGCTTCGTGGAGATGGAGTACGCCGTCCCGCGCGCGGCCCTGGTGGACACGCTGCGCGAGCTGAAGGCGATGGTCGACCGCTCCGGTCTGCGGGTGAGCTTCCCGGTGGAGGTGCGCACCGCGCCGGCCGACGACATCACCCTGTCCACCGCCTCGGGCCGCGACAGCGCGTACGTGGCGGTCCACATGTTCCGGGGCACCCCCTACCAGCGGTACTTCACCGCCGCCGAGCGCGTCTTCACCGCGCACGAGGGCCGGCCGCACTGGGGGAAGCTCCACACGCGGGACGCCGACCACCTCGCCGGGGTCTATCCGCGCTTCGCCGAGTTCACGGCGCTGCGGGACCGGCTGGATCCCCGACGCCTGTTCCAGAACGACTACCTTCGGCGGGTGCTGGGGCCGTAGCGGTCGCGGTGGGTGCCGGGGTGGGGGCGCCGGTGCCGGTGCCGGCCGGGTTGTCCGCTCCGGTGCTCCCCGCACTCCCCGTGGGCTCCGGTGCCGGCGTCGGGCTCACCTCCGTGCCGCTGTCCGTCCGGCCGGATCCGGAGCCGCCCTGCGGTGTCACGGCGTCGGTCCCGGTCCAGGGGGTCTGCGTCGGAGAGGACGGGGGCGCCGGGGCGCCCGGCTCCTGCGAGGAAGGGGAGCGGTGGTTGCTCACGGCGTCGCCGACCGTCGTTCCCCTGCCGCCGCTGAAGGTGTTGCCCGACACCAGTTCGTACCCGGTGATGCCGGCCATGGTGACCCCGAAGACGAGGGCGGCCGCGAGCACGGGCCGTTTCCAGCTCCTGACGCGGGCGCGATAGACGGTCCCCTCGGTGAACTCGCCGAGCGGCGGCGGGGTCCGCCCGGCGGGGACGGACGCGGCGACCGGCCTGGCGGCGACGGCCTTCTCGCGCAGCTGCTCGCCGGTGCGCCGGAAGAAGTGCTGGAGGACCGGACCGCCGCAGGTGGCGACGACACTGACGAGACCGGCTCCGAGGATCGTGCCGTAGACGCCGAAGTAGGAGGCGAGCTTCGCGGCCACCACCGCCGCGACGGCGCTGCCCGCGACCTGAGGGACGGTCAGGTCGATCCGCCGTTTCCCCACCTCCTCCCCCGCACTCGACTCACCATCGCCGTCGGGCCTTTCTCGCATTTCCGGACCTTGCCTGCCTCTGTCGTACATGCGTACACGGCCACACCTTTCGCGGGTGATCGGCCGACTGCACAGGAAAGGGACGTATGGGCGAAACCATTGGTTCCGTTTCCGGTGATTACGTGAAGTACGCCACGTTCATGATCGAAAAAACCGGCAAGGGGTGGCCAAGTCCCACTCCTTGCCAGAAGTTGGGCGGCGCGCCCATCCACGCACATGGTCCAAATGGAGTACCGTTGTGAGCCCTGGGCCCGGCCTCCCTTCGGGGTGTCCGCGGCCTTGCTGGACCGCTGGGAGGGGGCTGGTTGCACAGGGTGACAGGGTTGGTCACTTAGCGTTGCCAACAGGTAACCGTGCCATAACGGCGATCCAGGGCCCGTGCCCGACACGCCGGGCAACTCGGCAAGGTTGTGGCAGGCTGCACCCGGGCAGGCCACACTCGACTAGCGGAAGCAGCGACGCACGTGACGTCGGCAGGCACCACCCGGGAGGTCCCCATGCCCGAACTGCGTGTCGTGGCCGTCTCCAATGACGGCACACGGCTGGTGCTGAAGGCTGCGGACAGCACGGAGTACACGCTTCCGATCGACGAACGGCTCCGTGCCGCCGTGCGCGGCGACCGTCCCCGCCTCGGCCAGATCGAGATCGAGGTGGAGAGCCATCTCCGCCCCCGCGACATCCAGGCGCGGATACGAGCCGGTGCGTCCGCGGAAGAGGTCGCCCAGCTCGCCGGCATCCCCGTCGACCGGGTACGGCGCTTCGAGGGCCCCGTACTCGCCGAGCGCGCCTTCATGGCCGAGCGTGCCCGCAAGACCCCGGTCCGCCGCCCCGGCGAGAACTCCGGACCGCTGCTCGGCGAGGCCGTCCAGGAGCGGCTGACGCTGCGCGGCGCCGAGAAGGACACCGTCCAGTGGGACTCCTGGCGGCGCGACGACGGCACGTGGGAAGTACTGCTGGTCTACCGGGTCGCGGGCGAACCGCACTCGGCGAGCTGGACGTACGACCCGCCGCGCCGCCTGGTGCAGGCCGTCGACGACGAGGCGCGCGCCCTGATCGGCGAGTCCGACGACCTCGGCTCCCCGGAGCCCACCTTCCCGTTCGTGCCGCGCATCGCGCGTCTGCCGCGCGAGCGCCCCTTCGACCGGGACAAGGACCGCGACCGCGACCGTCCGATGCTGCCCGCACAGGCTCCCGAGCCGGCCGAGGAGAGCACGGGCGAGCGCGACTCGCTGACCAGCCTGCTGGAGGCGGTGCCGAGCTTCCGCGGCGACCTGGTGGTGCCCGAGCGGGCGCCGGACCCCCTGGAGGAGCCCGCACAGGAACCGGAGGTGGAGGAACCCCCGGCCCCCGCGGCCTCCGCCGGGTCGGCCTACGCCGACGTCCTCATGCCGCGCTCCGTCGGCAGCCACCGCGACCGCCTGATCGGTGCCACCGACCGCCAGGCGGAGGCGGACGGCGTCCGCCCCGGGCGCCGGGCCGCGGTCCCGAGCTGGGACGAGATCGTCTTCGGCACGCGCCGCAAGAAGCAGGAGTAGCAGCGGTAGCAGGGCCGCACGAAGTGAAGGGCCGCACGAAGTAGAGGGCCGCGCCCGTCGGGTGCGGCCCTCCTTCGTGTGACGGCACGTCACGGGCACGGTCGGCGGCCGGTCATTGCGAATCCGGGCCCACCACGACGGGGCGGGACGGATCCGACGACCACTCCGACCAGGAGCCGACGTACAGCGCCGCAGGGATTCCCGCGACGGCCAGGGCCAGCACCTCGTGGGCCGCGGAGACGCCCGAGCCGCAGTAGACGCCGACGTCCCTGCCGTCGGTCGCCCCCAGCGCCTTGAACCGGGCCGCGAGTTCCCCGGCGGGCAGGAAGCGCCCGTCCGGGCCGGTGTTCTCGGCCGTGGGCGCGGACACCGCGCCCGGGATGTGGCCGCCCACCCGGTCGATCGGCTCCACCTCGCCCCGGTACCGCTCCCCCGCGCGCGCGTCGAACAGCACGCCGGAGCGCGCCAGCGCCCCGGCCGCGTCGGCGTCGAGGAGCGGCAGCCCGCCCGGCACCGGCGAGAAGTCGCCCTCGGCAGGCTCGGGCACGGCGGTCTGGAGGGGCCCCTCCCAAGCTGCCAGGCCGCCGTCCAGGGCCCGTACGTCGGGGTGCCCGGCCCAGCGCAGCAGCCACCAGGAGCGGGCCGCCGCCCAGCCCTGCCCGCCGTCGTAGACGACGACCGGCCGGCCCGCGGACACCCCGGCACGGCGCATCGCGGCGCCGAAGACCTCCAGGTCGGGCAGCGGATGGCGGCCGTTCCCACCCGGCGCCGAGGCCAGTTCGCGGTCCAGGTCGACGAAGACGGCGCCGGGGATGTGCCCGCCCTCGTACGCAGCACGCCCGTCGAAGGGCGGCTCACCGCCCGCCCTGGCCACGCTGAGCTGCCAGCGGATGTCGAGCAGCGCCGGCGGGTTCGGTCCCGCCAGGGCGGTCGCGAGATCGGATGCGGAAATGATGGCGTTCATGGTCACCATCCTTGCGCACGGGGTGGCCGCATCGTCCGAGTCCGGCTACTCTGCGCGCCGGGCAGGTCCGATCACAAGGCGTACGGGATCGGACACATGGCGTACGGCCGACCGACATCCTTGGGCCGGGAGATGAGTGACGATGACCGAGGCACCGGAGCCGACCGGCCCGAACGGCCGGGCACACACCCGGTACACGCCCGGCACACCGTGCTGGGTGAGCCTGATGGCCCGTGACATGGCCGCCACCCAGACCTTCTACGCAGAGCTCTTCGGCTGGGAGTTAGAGCCGGGCCCCCGCCGACCGGGCCCCTACGTACGGGCCCTGCTGGACGGTCACGAGGTGGCGGGCATCGGGCAACTGCCGCCCGACCGGCACCTGCCCGCCGCCTGGACGCCGTATCTCGCCTCGGACGACGTGGATCTGACGGCCGAAACGGTACGCCTGTGCTGCGGCACGATCGGGGTGGGTCCGCTGGACGCCGACGACTCCGGGCGCCTGGCGATCGGATCGGACCCGTCGGGCGCGGTGTTCGGCGTCCGGCAGGCCGCCGAACACCTGGGCACGCGTGTCGCCGGCGTACCCGGCGCCCCGGTGTGGAACGAGCTGGTGACCTTCGAGACGGAGCGGGTCGTCAAGTTCTACGAAACGCTGTTCGGCTACGAGGGGAAGGCGGCGGGGCCCGACGGCTTCGACTACGTGACCCTGCACCTGGACGGGCGTCCGGTCGCCGGGGTGCACGGTGTGGGCCGCGCCCTGCTCCGTGACCGGGGCCCGCACTGGCTGACGTACTTCCAGGCCACCGACGTGGACGGCGCACTCGAACGGCTCACCGCTCTCGGCGGCCGGGTGCTCACCCCGGCGCGGGACTCGGCCCACGGCCGGGTGGCCACGGTGACCGACCCGGAGGGCGCGCGGTTCGCGCTGGTCCAGGAACCTCGGTGACCCGCGTTGGTCCGGGTTGACAGCGGCTGTAGCCCATAGGGGTGATACCGGCGGGACGTCCGGCGACAGCGCGACGACGCGGGCCTCGGCGGCCGTCACGCGGCGGCACCGCCTCAGGCAATCTCTGCCCTCTGAGACAGGCCGGTGGGCGTTCGCTTCTGAACACGACGTCGGATATCCGCCAGCGTGAAACGTACGGAACCGGGAACCTGGATCAGTGACTGTGACATCGACCGCGGCATTCCGCGTCCACGCACTTCCCGCTGAGGTACTGGACAACGTGCGGGCGAGTGGAGTCGGCGCCTTGGGCCATCGCGCCGAACGCATCACCGCCGAGGGAGGCGAGCCCCTCCGATGCTGCCTGCGCGACGCCGGGTCCGGCGACCAGCTGCTTCTCTTCGGTTATCAGCCGCCGCTGCCGGACAGCCCCTACCGTGAGGTCGGGGCCGTACTCGCTCATGCCGAACCCTGCGCGGGCCCCGTCGGCATTGCCGGCTATCCGCCGGACTGGCGGGGACGGCCGCAGGTGCTGCGTGCGTACGACGGCCGCGGCCGGATCCACGACGCGACCACGGTGCACGACGGCCAGGACCCGGAGAAGGCGATCGCCGAACTGCTCGCCGAGCCGGACGTGGCTCAGCTCCACAGCCGCAACATCGCGTGGGGCTGCTACATGTTCGCCATCACCCGCCCCGACTGAGGTCCGGGAGAGCAGGCGGCTGCTGCGGATCCTCCGTAGAGGCAGCGCATCGGCAAGGACAACAGAGCCGGGAGAGCAGTGCGTCTTCAGAGAGCGTCGGAGATCAGATCCCCCTCGGCGAGTCCGCGGTGCCTCCCCTCGGCGAACATCTCGCCGAGGACCATGCCGGGGTATTCGATGGACTCGCGGCGCCGCTCCAGCGGGACGCGCGCCCGCCATCGTGCGCCGCCGTGTTCGACGACCACGTCGGCCCAGACACGGGAGGGAGCAGCGATCTCGGTCAGGCGGACGCCGTGGCTGGAGAGGAAGTCGAGCTGGGTGGCGAGCTGCTGCACCAGCCACACCAGGTGGGTCCAGGGCGGCGACGGCGCGAGCGGCATGAAGTCCCAGTCCGCGCGGGCGACATCGTCGTCAGGGACGGGGCCGACGGCGTAGAACGGAAGCCGGCTCTCCGGACGGTCGGGCGCACCGAAGGTGAAGCGACGGCTGGACAGGTCGACCCACTGCAGCTCCATGCCCTCGGGGCCCAGCCGGAAGGCGAGAGAGGCCACGCACAGCAGAAAACGCGCATCGGCACCGCCGCCTTCCTCGCCTGCGTCCGCACCGCCGGTGGCACCGGCCACGGGCGGGAGAGGGGAATAGGAAGCGGCGTAATGCCCGGTCTCACTCATGATCGGCGGTGCCTCCCAGGAAGGGGATGACACCGCCCCGGCTCCTTGGCCCGGGGCGGCGTGCATAGTGTCGTGAATACAGCTACCGCAGTCGACTGTAGGACGCCTTGTAGCGGGTTTCCTCAGCCGCCCGCACGGCCGCGCCAGTGTCGGCGAGCGGCTTGTAGCCGGCCTTGTACTGGAAGGTGTCGGCCGCGGTCGCGGCCACCTCGACCGTAATACGGAAGCTCTCGTCGAGTGGCTCGTGGCCGGAGCGCAGCGTCTCGCCGACTGCAGGCGCGGTCTCGGCGGCGATGCCCTGGTTCTGCTTGTTCAGCGTGGTGGAGACCCAGGCGGGGCAGCGGATGACGCCCTCGCAGTAGCCGGTGATGACGCCCTTGGGCTTGCCATCGCGGCCAGAGTGCTTCTTGCTCTCCTGTACCGCGACGATGACCTTGTACTGCTTCACCAGCCTGCAGACCCCGTTACGGCAATTGTACTTGCCGGCATACGCCCACTGCTTGTACGAGGTTCCACCCTGGTTCTTGCGGTTGGGGCCCTTGGTGACGAACTCGATGGCTCCGTACTTGGTGATGGCGTGCTTCTTCTTGATCTTCGTCCAGCCGAAGCCGCTCTCCTTGCCGTTCCTCTTGGTGAAGTAGCCCTGGCGCAGCGGAATGTTTCCGGGCCCGGAATACTTCAAGCTCTTGAGGATCTTGTACTGTCCACTTGCGGCCTGAGCGGTACTGTTCGCAGGACTCGCAGCCTCGGCCTGAGCGGCACTCGCCAGTAAGGCGAGAACGGCAATGGCGGTAGCCGTGGTCTTGGTCTGTTTCATGGTCCCCTCGTGATGCTTTCCCCGTCGGCTCCCCCGTTTGGGGCCAGACGTGATCACAGTAGGGGGCGAAATCCCGGCCTCCAAACGTTTCTTGACGATATGACAACGTTCAGGCCATGAAACGAGGGCGAGCACTCAAAGCACGCCGGAGCCCTCACCGCACATCAACCGCGCCGTCCAACAGGCAACCAAAAATTCCCCGACGCTTATATGTTGTTCGGTCCGATGCTTTTCCTCGATCTGGGCGGTGAATCGCCATGTCAGGGTCTCCCGCGCTGCGGCCAGGGCATCGGACAAGCCGCTGCGCGCCAGGTCGTCCCGGAACGCGTCCGGGGCGAAGGTGCCGGACTTCAGGGCGTGGTTGGTGCTGACGGTGAGGTTCTGCAGTCGGCTCAAGCTCGGCTGTCTGCTCGTCGTTCCTGTGGGCCGTTCCCCTCCGGGGGCAACGGTGCGTTCTTGTGCACGGTTGCCCTCGAACGATGGTCAAGCGTGTTTGGGCAGGTTGTCCGGACGTTCTGGGCCGAGGTCACGCAGTCCGACGCCTGCGTGTCCGCCGGAGGAGCCGCGACGACGTCCACGAAGCCTTCCTCAGACCGGCCTGCGGCCTTCTCTGCCGGCCACGACCGAGGAACCTCCCACTCCGTTCAGGTTCTCCCAGCCGTTCACCCGCGTCGTGTCGTGGGGCCCGGGACAGCACCGTCGGTGACGATGCCGGGGTGATCGGCGGCGACATGACCCGCCGGTCGTCGTCGACCGAACGGAAGAACGTGAAAACGATGCTGCCCCGGATCGTAGCCCTCGCCGCGGTGGGTGTCCTGGCCACGGCGGTCTCGGCGGGTGCCGTCCCCGACCGGCCCACCGCCGGCGGTGCGGGGCCACGGCCCCCCGGGCCGACCGCTCCATCGAAACCGACCGCCCCACCGAAACCGACCGTTCCACCGAGGCCGACCGCCCCGCCGGGGTCGGCGCCGGGCGGTGAGGCCTGGGCGTGGACCCAGCTGACCAGCCGCGGCACCCAGATCCGCTACGTGTCCACGGACACCAGCCAGAGCTGTCCCACCGTGCGCTACACCCTCGGGGCGGCCAGGAACCCGTTCCCGATGCATCGGGTGAGCACCCCCATGGGGCTGCAGTTCCCCACCACCGTGTGCGAGCTGGGGGTGCCCCTGACGGCCTCCGACGCGGTGCTCGAGCAGTCGACGGTCCAGGCGGCCACGCTGCACCCCGCGAACGGGCAGCTGCCCCTGCCGAAGTGGACGCCGACGACGCGTCCCGGCAGGATCGGGGTCATCGGCGACACCGGCTGCAGCGTCCCGAAGTCGGGTCCCGTCCAGAACTGCGCGACCGGCTGGCCCTTCGGCCGGATCGCGACCAGCCTGGCCAACGGGAACCCGGACCTGGTGATCCACGTCGGCGACTACCTCTACCGGGACGACCCCGCCAGGGAGAACGACAAGGCGGCGAACCCGGGCTGCCGGACGTCCGCCGACGCGGCCCGGTGGGACTGCGTCGTCGCCGACTTCTTCCGGCCCGCCGAAGCACTGCTGGCCAAGGCTCCCGTCGCGCTGACCCGGGGCAACCACGAGGACTGCAACCCGGCGGGGCAGGGCGGCGCGGGCGGGGCATGGTTCCGCTACCTCGCGGACGACCTCCGCAGCAACGGCAGCTGCAGCGTCTTCAGCCCGCCCGCGTTCCTCCGCGCCGGCACCCTGAACCTCGTCTCCGTGGACTCCTCGAGCGCCGACCCGAACGACAACGGAAGCCTGGCGAACAGGGCCCTCTTCACCCAGCAGTTCAACGCCGTGAACCAGGACGCGGGGCAGCCGCAGCACGCCAACCAGGACTACTTCGTCTTCACGCACAAACCGCTGTGGATGGTGAAGGCGGCCGGCTCCATGCCCGGCGCGGTGGAATGGGCGACACCCGTCCTCGACTCCGCCGTCGCCAACACCAGCCTGCACGCGCTGCGCGAGAACGTACGGCTGGTCCTGTCGGGGCACATCCACCTCTACCAGATGCTCGACTTCAACACCGCCCGGCCGCCCCAGCTGACCGTGGGCTCCTCGGGCGGGCCGCTGGACAACGGCCCGGACGACACGAAGGTCGTCGGCAAGGCGATCGGCACGCCGCCCCAGCCCGTCAACCAGTCGATCACCCAGGAACACAACCCTCCCGGAGGGATCGGGGTGTTCGGCTACGCGGACCTGCGCGACACCGGCACCACCTGGACCCTCGCCTTCCGCGACCCGACCGGTTCCGTGAGGGGCCAGACCTGCACCCTGAGCACGAGCAGGACCAACAAGTCCTTCACCTGCCACTGAGCCGCCCGACGGACCGACCGCCCGGACAGACCGCGGGCGGTCGACACCGCCCCGCACACCGCGAGCGCAGGCCGCGGGCCAGGCCCTCGGCCTGCGCCTGATCCGCGGAATGCACGCAGGCATGCGCTGACCAGGATTGCTTCCATGCCGCCAGGCTAGCCACGGCGGCATGCCGGGCCACCGTGCAGCTTCCAAACCGTCGAGCAGCTACCGCGGTTTCATGACGGCCGTACGCCGAACTGCCAGTTGTGAACCTCGATGTCGGCATACCGGTCCGGGGTCAGGACGGCGCGTGCCGTGTCCGGGCCCGGCGCCCGGACGAGCGCCGCCGTGCCCAGCCAGGTGGCGCCGTCGTCGGACAGCAGTGGTCCGTAGGCGATCAGCTCGTCCCGGTCGGGCGGCACCGCGAGGTCGGCGGCCTGCCCGGTGCCGAGACCGAGCACCAGATACCGGTTGCCGCCGGTCCTGCCGCCCGGGAAGTCCCACATGGTGCGCCCCAGCAGGTTGCGCCACCGGCGCAGCAGCACGTCCCGGTACACGCCGGCCTGGTAGCCGGGCTCGTCGAAGGCGAACGCGCGGGCGGCGGCGGGATCGGGCAGGTCGACGATGTGCACACTGCCGGTGGGCGCGTTGCCGTCGCCGGTGAGGATCGGACCGCGGGCGATCATCTCTTTCCCGTACCGGTCCATGTAGGACCAGTGCGCCTCCGACAGCTCCATGCGCAGGGCCAAGGAGCCTTGCCGATCACGGTGGTAGCAGAAGAACTCCATGCGGCAGTCTCCCTGCCCTTGGGCGCACCAGTACAGCGGTTATCGGTGGGATTGATCTTTACGGCCCTCACCGGGCGTTCAACACAGTTCGTCCTCGTCCGGCCGGTCGTCTTCTCTTCTCGCGCCGGGCAGCCCATTCCTCGAGCGGCTCGTCGTTCACGGCGTGGGACTACCGCGTGACCGTGGCCTGCATGGCAAGGTCGCGGTACGGCAGCGACACGACATCGAAGGCGCCCAGGCCCAGTTTCTTCATCTCGTCCAGGACGATGTACAGAGCCTCGGTCACCTTGCTCCCGTCTCACTGATCCGCCAGCCAAACTCGGCCTCCAAAAAAGCCTGTTCGCTTGCGCGCGGGTCGTAGCTGTTCCATGTCCACAGGGCGGCGCGCGCTTGCTCGGCGCGAGCCGCGCGCTCCTCGGGGCAAGCCGGTCGCGAGCTTCGGCGGGGATGCGGATGTTGGCGTCGGACGTGCGGGCCTCCTCATGCGGCCCCGGCAGGGTACGGGTACGTACCCGTCCAGTCCGCGCGGAGCGATCCCGCAGCTCGAAGGTATCGTCCGGTGTCGGGGTGAGGAGGCTCAGCCCCTGACGGACTCCACGGCCACGACGGGTGTCGTCACCGCGACGCGCACAGCACCAGTGGTCGACGGGGCCACCTGGGCCACGCTCTCGTCCTTGGCGTTACGGGCGACGATTGCGGGAACGCCGGTTCCCGTCAGAACACGCCGCGCGGTCCAGCCCGCACTGTCGAAGTAGGTCTGCACATGCGCCATCGCCCGGACTGTCTCCGCTTCCGCGAGCGGCTGGGTCGACCAGGCGTGGTGGACATACGTGCCGCCGGAGTCCCGGTGCGTGCTGAGCCCTTCTCCTTCCTGCGCTGGGGCGTGGCGTGCCTGGAGCGCGTCATAGATCCGGCTCGAGTGGCCGAGAGCCCCACGTGCGGCCCGTTCGTCGACCTGTGTGTGCTGGAGGGCTGCGGGGTCGGCTGTGGACCGATCACTGACGCTGCGCGGGAAGCAAGGTGAGGTCACCCCGATGGAAGCAAGCCCTTCGCCTGTGGCTCGGTCCACTACACCAGTTACGGCGTCCATCCAGAAATCATCGGGTTCGGTCCGCATGCTCACCTGGGGAAATGGCTTGGACCAATCCGCATCTGACGACAGGAACTTGTAGCCCAATTTCACCCAGGCGTCTCTTGCCTGCCGTACCAGCAACTTGGCTCTACTGCCGGGCACTTCAGTCAGTTTGTAGGTGAGACTGACCTGCAATCGATCATCGGGACCGTGATCGTCCCGAGCGATACAGGCTCCCACCGGCGTGGGGCCGATCTGCTCAAGTTTCGGCTTCGGCGACATGCCGTCCACTGCCTGGTGGATGATTTCCTCTGCGCGCTTGATTGCCTGCTGCTCGTTCACTACGACCTTCTTCGGCGTTGTGGCCCCGTCTCCTTCCCCACCCACGCGTGCCCCGCACGCCGCCATAGCAACTTCCGCGCACAACAACGCAACGGCTGACATGATTCGTTTCAGTTTCACGGAATTCCTCCGGTTACGATATTCGCCATGCCAGCCAGGGATTCCCCTTCCCAATACTGGGAATGAGCAGGCATGAAGCCGTCCGCAAGAGGCAGCCTTCCTCTGTCGACATCGAAGGTCTGCCCTCCGAACTCGTCAGACGTTGGATCGTTCCCATACATAATTGAATGGTCGTCGAAGAGGCGCCAGTAAGATTTCGGGTTCAGCGGTGCCAGCCGCCCTGCAGGCGGCGGTGCCACATTAACCAAGTCGTTCTTCGCTGTTGCCGCCCAGACGTGATCTGACGGAATGTTCAGGTCCTTGGCATGGTTGACTCCCACACCTGGACTCCCGACCAGGATTGCGTTGTCCACCGGAAGGTCCGGGTGGTCACGCATCGTCTCGCCGGCCACAAGGGTGCCGTAACTGTGTCCCAGAACCGTTGAGTTGACGTGCCCTCCGTGAACCGTGTCGATCCCTGTCAGAAAATTTCTCAACGGCTCACGTGCGCTGTCGGCCCACTTCGCATCAGTCGCGTCACTGAAAAGACCTTGCGGAGCATCGTAACCAAGCCACATGATCGATGCGGTCGAATGTGTCGGGTCGGTTCGCGCCGCTTTGATCTGAAGCAGTTCTGCCCGGCGAATATCGCCATCGATACTGCCCAGTTTGGTCCCGGTTCCCGGAACATACGTCACCACATTGTCAGCGGCATCAGGATTTCCGATGGACATGACGACGTGGCCGAACTTCTTGTCTTCGAACCCGAGCAAGTAAGGTCGAGTCCCTTCATCGCCTGTGTGGTTGTCGTAGCGGCTTTGGATCGCATCCATGCCGTCGATTCGAGCCTGCATTTCCTTCCGCTTCGCGTCCCATTTCTCCCAT
Organism: Streptomyces sp. NTH33; assembly: GCF_003236365.1. GTDB lineage: Bacteria > Actinomycetota > Actinomycetes > Streptomycetales > Streptomycetaceae > Streptomyces. Next base: position 3,580 of record NZ_POTZ01000056.1, on the reverse strand, counting down.
TCGCTTCCAGGGACTCTTTCCTTGACCACCACCTCCTCGCCGGTGTTGGGATTGACCCTGTGAACGAGCTGATAGCGATCGGGCTCCTTCGCCATCCACGCGTCCAGCTTGACCTGAGCGGCGCCGCGGGCCTCGGCAAGCACGGTCCGGTTGGCCTCATCACGCACAGCGGCCGGAAGCCCGTCCATCCACCCGATCGAATCGGGATGGACAGCGATGTAATCCGCCCGCTGCTCGTCGGTGAGGCTCTTCCACCACTCCGCATTCTCCTTCGGGGTGCCGCGCTCGGGCGGCTCCTTGATCGAATGCAGGTAGTCCTCGGCTCCCTTGAGAACACCGGCGGTGTCCTTCTTCACGTCGACCCAGTCCCGGTCGGAGACGGCCAGGTCGTCGTCGGCCTTCAACGCTCTCAGCTTCGGCGCCCACTTCTCGTCGGCTTCCGTGGCTTCCTTGACGGCATCGGCGATGCGGTCGGCGTATTCCTGTGCGTACCGGCAGTTGGGGTTGGGGTCGAGGCTCGCCGCGTAATGACCGAGCGCATGTGCGGCAGGGTCCATCAGGCCGGTCACGGTTCCGCCCTCAGGGAGTTTGCCGTCGGTCTTCTCGCCGGCGGGCGGGTAGCTGACCGAGCCGTCGGAGTTCACGGTGAACCCCTTGGCGTGCGCGTCCTCGACCGCAGTGTCCAGCTTCTTCCTGGCCGCCTCCATGTCGTGCACGAACCCGTTGAGCGCCGTGCCGACCAGTCCGCATTCGACCTGCGTGTAGTGGAAGTTCTCCGCCAGCTCTCGTAATTGGCCGTTCGCCGCTGTCGCGGCCTCACCCTCGTTGGCCTTCTTCATGGCCGCGGCGATCTGCCTGTCGACGCGATCCCTGGCCGTGCCGGCCATGTCGCTCACCGCACGGAACCCTTCCGCCGCATCCGAGTACTCGGACAGTTTCAGGGTCTTCAGCGTCTTGTAGTCCACGGCTGCCGATCACCGGCCCTTGGACTGGCCGCCGACCGCGGGCGTGTCCTCGTACTCGATCTTCAGCTTCGCGATCTCGTCCCTGATGGCCTCGTCCGTCCTGAGCTGATCGGCGCCCACCTTCTCCAACAGCCCGGCCAACTTCCCACAGCGCCCGCTCACGTTCCTGACGTAGCGTTCCCAGGATGTGTGGACCTCTCGCTGGGCAGCAGCGGTCGAGCACTCGGAATCCTTGCCGAGGCCCTTCTGGCCGTCCTGCAGCTTCGCCAGCGCCTTGCTGATGCTGCCCCGCAGGCCACTGACACCCTCGCCGGCCGCGGACCACGCCTTCTTGTCGGACCTCAGCCGGCCGGAAGCGCCGTTACCGCCCGAACTCGTGCCGCCCTGGTCGGCGAGCAACTGGTTGAGCCGCATCTGTGCGAAGTGCCGTTCGGCCGCCGCGGCCTTGAGCTGCTCCCACTCCTCCCACGCCATGCGTGGTCCTCCCCGTGTCCCGTCGTAAGCCGCCGAGATGCTGTGAACGTGCGATCGCAATGCTGCGGTGGTCGAGAGGCACAGTAGCGACACCGCAGCGCCTGCCCCATCCGTATCGGCCACCAGCGCGTCTGAGTACAGGTACTCAGACGCAGTCGGCAATACTGACGGGTTTGATGGATTTGACGGGTTTGGCTGTTATGTGCACCCGTGTTCCGTTGACCGCGCAAGTGGGGTTGGCCGGTCAGTCGGCGGTCACCGGCAGGACGTCCGGGGACAGGGCCGCCGCGCGGGCCGAGGCGGCTGTCATGCGGCGGCGGTGGTGACGGCGGCACAGGACCTCGTAGCCGATCTCGTCCGCGGAGCGGGTCACGTCGCCGATGACCACCTGGGCGCCCTCGACGACCATGACGCCGCCCACCGTGCGGGCGTTGTGCGTGGCGCGGGCGCCGCACCAGCACAGGGCCTCGACCTGGAGCACCTCGACCCGGTCGGCGAGTTCGACCAGGCGCTGGGAGCCGGGGAACAGCTTGGTGCGGAAGTCGGTGGTGATGCCGAAGGCGTAGACGTCGATCTCCAGGTCGTCGACCACGCGCGCGAGCTGGTCGATCTGCCCGGGCGCGAGGAACTGGGCCTCGTCCGCGATCACGTAGTCGGCGCGTCCGCCCTGCGAGAGGTGGTCGACGATGTGGGCGTACAGGTCCACGCCCTCCTCGACCTCCACCGCGTCGGTGACCAGGCCGAGGCGGGAGGACAGCTTGCCCTGCCCGGCGCGGTCGTTCCGAGTGAAGATGATGCCCGCCAGTCCGCGTGCGGAGCGGTTGTGCTCGATCTGCAGAGCCAGTGTCGACTTCCCGCAGTCCATCGTTCCGGAGAAGAACACCAGCTCGGGCATGAGCAGTTGGGCACCTTTCGGTGAGTGTGAGTGCGGGGGCGGCGGGATACGGCGGGTGGAGTACGGCGTCAGGAGCGTACTTCGAGCAGGGGGACCAGTTGCTCGGCAGGGGTCATCGAACCGTGGTTGCCCACCATCGACGACTCCTTGGGCTCCCGCTCGGAGGCGATGATCAGGACGTCGTCGCGGGCGGCGGCGACCACGTCGCCGATCCGCTCGTACACGCGCTCGTCGATCCGCGGCCCGAACCAGCCCGCCGCGACCGCCTCGTCGCGGGAGGCGACCCAGAACTGCTCGCCGAGCACCTCGCGCCAGCAGGTGAGGACGTCGCTCTCGGCGCCCGGCACCGCGTACACGTGCCGGGCGCGTCCCTCGCCGCCGAGCAGGGCGACTCCGGCGCGCAGTTCCCAGTCCTCGTCGAAGTCGTAGCGGTGCTGTTCGTCGAACGGGATGTCGACCATGCCGTGGTCGGCGGTGACGTAGAGCGCGCTGCGGGGCGGCAGTTGCTCGGCCAGGCGCTGGGCGAGCCGGTCGACGTGCATGAGCTGGCCGCGCCAGGTGTCGGAGTCGATGCCGTAGCGGTGGCCGGCGCCGTCGAGCTCGGAGTAGTAGGTGTAGACGAGGGCGCGGTCGGCGGCGGCGAGCTGCTCGGCCGCGACGTCCATGCGCTCCTCGCCGGTCAGCCGCCCCAGGAACGTTCCGCCACTGAGCGCGACCTTGGTGAGCGGGGTGCTCTCGAAGGCCGGGGAGGACACCTGGGCGGCGTGCACGCCCGCCCGCTGGGCGAGCTGGAAGACGGTGGGGTACGGCTGCCAGGTGCCCGGGTCGGTGTACGGCTGCCAGCGGAGCTGGTTCATCAGCTCGCCGGTGGCCGGGTCGCGCACGGTGTAGCCGGGCAGGCCGTGGGCGCCCGGGGGCAGGCCGGTGCCCACGGAGGCCAGGGAGGTCGCCGTGGTCGCCGGGTAGCCGGCGGTGAGCGGGCGGCCGGTGCCGCCGCGGGAGCCGGCGAGCAGGGAGGTGAGGAAGGGGGCGTCCTCGGGGTGCGCCTTCAGCTGCTCCCAGCCGAGGCCGTCGATCAGGAAGACGCAGGCGCGGTCGACGGGCGTCAGCTCGGGGATCGCGGCGGTCGTCTCCGGTACGCCCATGCCGGCGGCCAGCGTGGGCAGCAGGTCGGCGAGCGAGCCGGACCCGTACTGCGGGACGGGTGCGGACTCGACGGCGAGGGGCTGCGGCTGGTCGTCCCAGG
>NZ_POTZ01000569.1 GCF_003236365.1 Streptomyces sp. NTH33 | reverse complement strand
GCGCACCGTCGTCCCCTCCCTGGAAGACGTGAACCTGCCATTTCTGCACGGCCTGATGACAGAAATGCGCTAACCGTTCACCCAGCGTGCCAAACCCCGCGGGAATAGCCCCGCGGCGGGCATCCGTGGGAATTCCCACCCCGTCGGACGGCCGAATTCCGACGGTTGCCACACCGGCCGGTCGTGTGACGTTCCCCACTCCTTCGGAGGTCGACAAGGGGTCCGAGGTGTGCCGTCCACCCCCTTCCGGGGCCTGTGCGCGCGTCCTTGTGTCCCGATTGGTGGAACCCTGCACGAATCCTTCCAGTCGCGGGTTTCCGGAACGTCCGCACCCGGCTCCACTGCGTGATGGGAACTCAACTCCCGTGGCCACGAACCTTCCTGCGGGGGCCGACTAATCTCACCGTGAGAACATCACCCCTGCCCCCGTGATCCGCCGCGACAACCCTGCATGCCGGATACACGGACATGACAGCTCTGGAGAAACTCGAGCATGAACCGCAAGACTTTGGTGCTGCCGGCCGTAGCCGGTCTGCTCGCGCCGGTACTGGCCGCGTGTGGCGGTTCCGGCAGCGGCGGCAAGAGCGGCGACGCCATCGTCGTCGGCACCACGGACCGGTTCACCGCCTCGAAGGAGACCCCCGCGCCCTTCGACCCGGCGTACGCCTACGACGTCGGAAGCTGGAACGTCCTGCGCCAGACCGTGCAGACCCTGATGATCCAGCCCAAGGGCGACGGCGACCCCGTCCCCGAGGCCGCCGAGAAGTGCGGCTTCACCGACAGTGGCAACGAGCGCTACGCCTGCACCCTGCGCGAAGGCCTGAAGTTCGCCGACGGCGACCCCATCACCGCGGCCGACGTGAAGTTCTCCGTCGACCGCGCCCGCGCCATCGACGCCGACAGCGGTGTGGCCGGTCTGCTGTCCACCATCGACACCGTGGAGACCCAGGGCGACCGCGAGGTCATCTTCCACCTCAACACCGCCGACGCCACCTTCCCGTACAAGCTGTCGACGCCCGTCGCGGGCATCGTCAGCTCCAAGAAATACGAGAAGGACAAGCTGCGCGACGGCTTCGACGTGGACGGCTCCGGCCCGTACGTCATGAAGCCCAACGTCAGCAACGGGGAGGAGATGGTCGACGCCGTCTTCACCAAGAACCCCCACTACAAGGGGACGTTGAAGCTCAACAACGACAAGGTGGAGATGCGCTCCTTCCAGGCCGCCGAAGCCATGGGTGACGCGCTGGACAAGGGTGACATCGACGTCATGACCCGCAGCATGACGCCCGAGCAGATCCGTAAGCTCACCGCCGACTCCAAGGACAACATCGACGTCTTCGAGATGCCCGGCCTGGAGATCCGCTACCTGGGCTTCAACACCGACGCCGAGTCGGTGAAGGACAAGGCCGTGCGCGCGGCCATGGCCCAGGTCGTCAACCGCAGCGAACTCGTCGCCGAGGTCTACGGCACCCAGGCCGAGCCGCTGTACTCGGTCGTCCCGGCCACCATCACCGGCCACTCCAACGCCTTCTTCAACAAGTACGGCGACCCGAGCGTGGACAAGGCCCGCTCCCTGCTGGACAAGGCCAACGTCACCACCCCGGTGAAGCTGACGCTGAACTACACGACCGACCACTACGGCGAGGCCACCAAGAAGGAGTTCGAGGTCCTTCGTCAGCAGCTCAACGACAGCGGCCTGTTCGACGTCGCCATCAAGGGCGCCCCCTGGTCCGCCTTCCGTCCGGCCGAGCTGAAGCGCCGGTACGACGTCTACGGCATGGGCTGGTTCCCGGACTTCCCGGACGCCGACAACTACCTGGCTCCGTTCCTCGACAAGGGCAACATCCTCAACACCCCGTACGCCAACAGCGAGATCCGCAACAACCTGATCCCGCAGTCCCGCCGACAGGCCGACCGGCTCTCCGCGTCCAACAGCCTGGACACCATTCAGGACATCGTCGCCAACGACGTTCCGCTGATACCGCTGTGGCAGGGCAAGCAGTACGTGGCTGCCCGCGACACCATCACGGGCGCCGCGTACGCCGTCAACTCCTCCGCGACCCTCCAGCTGTGGGAGCTCGGCCGGGGCATCAGCGGCTGAGGTCTTCCCCCGGGCCCTGTCCCCCAGGGCCCGGCCGGGCGTCTCGACCGGCCGCGGCACCGACAGCGGCCCGATCGTGTCCCGGTTCCGGAAGCCCGGGAAGAGCTGAACCACCGCCGAACCACCCCCGCGCACACCAAGGGCGCCCCCTCACCGGCCTTCGGGGAGGTGGGCGCCCTCGGCGTGCGCGGGGCGGCCTACTGGGCGCCGGGACGCACCAGACCGCTCTCGTACGCGTACACCGCGGCCTGCACGCGGTCGCGCAGGCCCAGCTTGGTCAGCACATGCCCGACATGGGTCTTCACGGTCGTCTCGCTGACGAACAGATCGGCGGCGATCTCCGCGTTCGACAGCCCGCGCGCCACCAGCTTCAGCACCTCGACCTCGCGGTCGGTGAGGGTGTGCAGGCTGTTCGGCACCGGCTCCTCGCCGGAGGGCAGATGCGTGGCGTACTTGTCCAGCAGCCGGCGCGTGATGCTCGGTGCCAGCATCGCCTCGCCGGCCGCGACCACCCGGATCGCCTGCACCAGCTCGCCCGCGGGCGCGTCCTTGAGCAGGAAGCCGCTCGCGCCGGCGCGCAGCGCCTCCACCACGTACTCGTCGAGGTCGAAGGTGGTCAGCACCAGCACCTTCGCCGGACCGTCCCGCTCCGGACCGGTGATCTGCCGGGTCGCCTCCACGCCGTCCATCCGCGGCATGCGGATGTCCATCAGCACCACATCGGGCTGCAGGGCCCGCACCTGGTCCAGAGCCTGCAGACCGTCTCCGGCCTCGCCCACGACCGCGATGTCCTGCTCGGCCTCCAGGATCATCCGGAACCCGGTGCGCAGCAGCGGCTGGTCGTCGACCAGTAGGACGCGGATGGCCACGTGAGTCTCCTTCGCTAGTCCGCGCCCATTCTGCCCTGCGCCGGCGCCGCGGTCCGTCCCAGGGGCAACGGGTAGGGCGGGGGAGTGCCGCCGAACTCCGGGCAGTGGGCCCGGTGGTCGCACCAGCCGCACAGCTTCGTGGGGCGCGGCCGCCAGTCACCGGTCTCGGTGGCCAGCCGGATCGCCTCCCACAGCGCCAGCAGCTTGCGCTCCACCCGCTCCAGATCGGCGGGGACCGGGTCGTACGTCAGCACGTCACCGCTGCCGAGATAGACGAGCTGCAGCCGCCGGGGCACGACCTTCTTCAGCCGCCACACCACCAGGGCGTAGAACTTCATCTGGAACAGCGCGTCCTCGGCGTACTCGGGGCGGGGGGCCCTGCCCGTCTTGTAGTCGACGATCCGCACCTCGCCCGTGGGCGCCACGTCCACCCGGTCGATGATCCCGCGCAGCCTGAGCCCCGAGTCCAGCTCCGCCTCCACGAACAGCTCCCGCTCGGCCGGCTCGAGCCGCGTCGGATCCTCCAGCGTGAACCAGCGCTCCACCAGCCGCTCCGCCTCCGCCAGCCAGAGCGCCAGCCGCTCGCCGTCCGGGTCGTCGGCGAACAGCTCCACCAACTCCGGTCTGGCCTCGCGCAGCCGCTCCCACTGCCCCGGGAGCAGCTCCTTCGCCCGCGGCGCGGTCCGCTCGGCGGCCGGAGCGTCGAACAGCCGCTCGAGCACGGCATGCACCAGCGTGCCCCTCGTCGCCGCCTCACTCGGCTTCTCCGGCAACCGGTCGATCACCCGGAACCGGTAGAGCAACGGGCACTGCATGAAGTCCCCGGCACGGGAGGGGGACAAGGAGGAG
>NZ_POTZ01000568.1 GCF_003236365.1 Streptomyces sp. NTH33 | reverse complement strand
CCCGGAGACCACGGCCCGGACCTTGCCTCCTTTCGGCACGTCCGCCGTGACCAGTGCCATCGCCCCGATCAGCGCGTCGTCCCCCACGGTGATCGGCCCGAGCAGCGTCGCTCCCGCCCCCACCGTCACCCCGTTCCCGAGGCGCGGATGCCGGCGCTTCCCGTCCGCGAGCCCGCGCTCCCTGTCGTGCCACCACCCGCGCGACCCCAGTGTCACCTGGTGGAAGAGCGACACGTCGTCACCGATGACCGCGGTCTCGCCGATCACGACACCGGCACCGTGGTCGACGAAGAAGCGCCGCCCGATCCGCGCCCCGGGGTGGATCTCGACGCCGCCCGTGAGGCCCTTCGCCAGCACGGAGACCAGCCGCGCCGTGGCGAAATGGCCGCGCCGGTACAGACGATGGGCCACACGATGCCCGAGCAGGGCGGTCACCGTCGGGTGCAGCAGTGCCTCACGACGGGACCGCACGGAGGGGTCGCGGGCCGTGACCACGTCGAGGACCTGGAAGGCGCGCCGCAGCAGGCTCTCGCGGGACGCGTCAGCGCTCACCGGAGGGCTCCGCCTCGGGCCACCAGCTCAGATAGCGCTCACCACTGTCGGGGAACACGGTCGCCACGACCGCGTCCGTCAGGTCGTGACGGCGGGCGAGCTCGAGGCAGCCGTACGCGGCGGCGCCCGCGGAGATCCCGACGAGGAGCCCGGTGCGGGCGGCGATGGCACGTGTGGTGGCGGCGGCGTCCTCGTCGCCGACGACGATCACCTCGTCGACGAGGTCCACGTCGGTGACAGGGCTGATGAAGCCGCCGTTGAGGCCGGGGATGCGGTGCGGTCCCGGCTCGCCGCCGGACAGGAGCGGGGAGCCCGCGGGTTCGACGGCGACGACCGTCAGGTCCGGGTTCTGCCGGCGCAGATAGCGGGCGCAGCCGGTCAGGGTGCCGCCGGTGCCGACCCCGCACACCAGGTAGTCGACGCGGCCACCGGCATCGCGCCAGATCTCGGGTCCGGTCGTCGTGCAGTGGGCCCGTACGTTGTCGGGGTTCTCGTGCTGGCGCGCGTACCAGGAGCCCGGGATCTCGGCGTGGAGTTTCTCGGCGCGCTCGACGCAGCCCGCGAAGCCGAGCGTGTGGTCGGTGAACTCCACCTCGGCGCCGAGCATCCGCAGGGTGAGGACGCGCTCGCGCGAGGCGTTGTCGGGCAGCACGATCAGGCACGGGTAGCCGCGTGCGGCGGCGAGCGCGGCGAGGGCGATCCCGGTATTTCCGGAGGTCGACTCGATGACCGTGGCGCCCGGTCCGAGCGCGCCGGACTCCTCGGCGGCGCGCAGCATGAACAGGGCGGCCCGGTCCTTGATGCTGGACAGCGGGTTGGCGGACTCCAGCTTGGCGAGGACACGGGCGGTCTCGGGCAGCCCGTCGAGGACGAGCCGGAGCAGGGGTGTGTCGCCGACGAGGTCCTCGAAGGACGTGGCGATGCGGCCGGTGCGTACCTGGTTCACCATGGCTGCGTCTTCCTCGGTCTCAGTTCCGTGCGCCGGAGTCGGCGGGATCGACATGGACGCGCAGGGTCTCCCGCACGAACTTCAGGGCGTCCTCGCGCTCACCCGGCGTGGCGGCGTCGACCAGGACGTGGCCCATGCGCCGGCCGGACGAGGTGAGCGGCAGCACCGCGTCACCGGGGCCCTTGCGGAGCCTGACCCGCACCACGGCGGGATGCGCGAGGACCTCGTCGGTGCCGGTGATCTCCCGGATGGTGCCGGGCGCCGCGGTCGGGAACACCGTGGCCGCGTACGACACCGGCTGCTGCGACAGGGGTGCGAGGGGCAGTCCGGTGGCGAGGCGCACCATGGCCTCGTACAGGTTGAAGCCGTACGTACGGCTGATCGCGTCGGGCAGGTAGTCGCCGGGCGTGCGGACGGCGATCTCCATGAGGACAGGGCCGCGCGCGCCCACCTTGAACTCCAGGTGCACGAGTCCGGTACGCATCCCGATGGCCGCGCACACCCGGGTCGTCAAGTCGTCCACCTGCGCCGCGAGTTCCCCGTCGAAACGGTGACCGCAGCGGTGTGCGAGCTCGACGAAGTACGGCGGCGGGGTGGTCTCCTTCGCGGTGACGTTCGTAAACAGCGCCTCGCCGTCCCGCAGCAGCGCCTCCCAGCTGTACTCGGGGCCCTCGACCGCCTCTTCGACCAGGACCTGGCCCTCGGTGTCGCGGCGGGCGATCACCTCGTCGACGTCCGCCGCGTCGCTCACCAGCTCGACGCCCCGGCTGCCGGCGAGGGTCAGCGGTTTGACGACGACCGGCAGCCGGTCGAGCATCCAGTCGCGGGCCTCCGCGACCGAGCCGACGTGCACGTGGTCCGGCTGCGGGACGCCGTACGCGGCGAACGTGGCCCGCTGCAGCGCCTTGTTGCGGGAGACGACGGCCGCGTGCAGCGAGGGGCCGCGCAGCCCGTACCGCTCCTGCACGAGCGCACCGGCGAGGACGTGCGGCTCGGCGAACGCGATCAGGCCGTCAGGCGTACCCTCGGCGGCGGCCTCGGTGACGGCGCGCACCCAGGACTCGTCGTGGACGCCGGCCACCCGGTGGAAACGCTCGGCCAGGTCGAGCGGGCGACCGTCCCACGCGGCGGCCGACTCGACGGCACGGACGCGCAGACCGAGCCGCGCGGCTGCCTCCAGGTAGGGGCGGCCCATCACGCCGACGCCGACGAGCAGCAGTTCCTTGGTGTCGTACGGCCCTTCGGGGCCCAGCGATGCGGTGGTCATCGGGCACGTCCTTCGGAGGATTCGACGGGTACGGTGCCGGCGCCGGAGGCCTCGGCGGGTTCGACGGCTTCGGCGGGTTCGACGGCTTCGGCGGCTTCGGCGGCTTCGACGGGCTTGAGCAGCCGTGTCACGGGACCGACGAGGAGCGCCGCCACGGCGAACAGCGCCGCGAGCCCGACCCATCCGGCGGGCCCCGCCACGGTCACCACGGCCGTGACCAGGACCGGGCCGACGATGCGCTGACCGGTCCCGCCGAGGCTGAACACCGCGAGGTAGATGCCCTTACGGTCCTCGGGCGCGCAGTTGTAGCTCAGATCCCAGCCGCCGGTCGCCTGCCACATCTCGCCGAACGTGAGCAGCACACAGCCGACGACGAGCAGCGCACCCGCGGCCCACGCGGCCGAGGGTCCGCTCGCGGCGGCGAGCGCGAGGCAGCACAGGACCATCGCGATCCCGGCGAGGCGCAACGCGCGGACCGCGCCGCCCTCGCGTTCGGCGGCCTTGGCGACCGGGACCTGCAGCACGATCGACAACACGGTGTTGATCAGGACGAGGCCCGGCAGCAGCCCGGTCGGCATCTCGGTGGCCGCGAGCGCCCACAGCGGCAGGCCTACGGCGAGGATCGTCACATGCAGGTTGAGCACGCCGTTGAGGACGGTCAGCAGCCCGTACCGCCAGTCGCGGAACTGGCGTACGGCGGTCAGCGGGGCCACCTTGTGCTGCGGCCTGTCGGCGCCCGCGATCCGCAGCCGCACCAGCATCAGCGCCGAGGCGAGGAACGCGGTCGCGGTGCCGAGGACGATCGCCCGGTACGTCCACACGCCGTCGGCGGCGAGCAGTGGTGCCGCGAGCAGCGCGCCGAGCGAGAAGCCCGCGTTGCGGACCGTGCGGATGATGGCCATGGTCCGCGTACGGTCGCTGCCCGCGACCGTCGCCGACGCCACGGCCTGCGTCATCGGCTGGGTCGCCGCCTCGGCCGCGGCGAGCGCGCACGAGACCAGCGTGAAGCCGATGACGTCGTGCACGAGGCAGAGTGCCACGAACCCGCCCGCCCGCCACACC
>NZ_POTZ01000567.1 GCF_003236365.1 Streptomyces sp. NTH33 | reverse complement strand
GAGGAGGCGGGGCTGAGCCCGGTCACTCGATGACGAGTTCGACCGGGATGTTGCCCCGGGTGGCGTGGGAGTACGGGCAGACCTGGTGGGCCTGCTCGACCAGCTTGCGGCCGGTGGCCTCGTCGACGGAGCCGGGCAGCTCGATGCGCAGGGTGACGGCGAGCGCGAAGCCCTCGCCCTGCTTGCCGATGCCGACCTCGCCGGTGACCGCGGCGTCGCTGACGTCCACCTCGGCCCGGCGGCCGACGAGACCGAGGGCGCCGGCGAAGCAGGCGGCGTAGCCGGCGGCGAACAGCTGCTCGGGGTTGGTGCCCTGCCCGTCGCCGCCCATCTCCACCGGGAGGGCCAGCTGCAGGTCGAGGCGGCCGTCGGAGCTGACGGCGCGGCCCTCGCGACCGTGGGTGGCGGTGGCGACGGCGGTGTAGAGCGCGTCCATGGAAACCATCCCTCTCGTGGAGTCGTGTCGCTGCCTGAACCCAGTAGAGCACACAACTAAATTGCACGCAATTAAATAGTGCGCCAGAGCTACCCTGGCGGTATGACTACCGAGGTTCCGCAGGGCGCCGCCGCGCAGGACGCGGAATGGCTGCGCCTGGACCGCCAGATCTGCTTCTCGCTGCACGCCGCCTCGCGCGCCTTCAACGGCGTCTACCGCGTGGTCCTCAAGGAACTCGGGCTGACCTACCCGCAGTACCTGGTGATGCTGGTCCTGTGGGAGCGCGGCGAGACCCCCGTGAAGAAACTCGGCGAACACCTGCGCCTCGACTCCGGCACCCTGTCCCCGCTGCTCAAGCGCCTGGAAGCGGCCGGCCTGGTACGCCGTGAACGCAGCACGCGCGACGAGCGTTCAGTGGTGGTACGCCCGACCGGGCAGGGCACGGCACTGCGCGCCCGCGCGCTGCGGATACCCCGCCGCGTCCTGTCGGCCACCGGCCTCACCCCCGAGGAGATCCACGAGCTCCACACCCGCCTCGACCGCCTCACGACGGCTCTCGACGCGGCCGCCCTGGAGGAGACACCGGACTGCGAGTGACATGCGGCACACCCACCACCGCGGTACTGTCTCCCGGCCGACTGTGGCGCTCGGCGAAATCGATCGGGCCGAACGGGGAACCCGAGTTCGCGTCTCACCGTCTTCCGCACGGGACACCGATGTCCCTCTTAAGCGGAGATTACCGACCACACCTACTATTCCCGGCCGTGGATTCCATGCACCCGCACCCGCAACAGATCCCCCACGTCAGCGTCGTCGTGATCGGCTACAACGACGTCGCCCACATAGCCGACGCCGTGCGCTCGGCACTCGCGCAGGGACCCGCCGTCGGTGAGGTCGTCGCCGTCGACGACTGCTCGACGGACGGCACCTTCGAGCTGCTCGGCCGCCTCGCCGCATCCGAACCGAGAGTGCGGGTCGTCCGGCGCGAGGAGAACAGCGGTGGCTGCGGCACCCCGCGCAACACCGGCCTCGACGCGGTGACGTCGCCGTACGTGATGTTCCTCGACAGCGACGACGTGCTGCCGCCGGGCGCCGTGGACGCGCTGCTCGGCGCGGCCCGGGAGGAGCGCGCCGAGGTCGCGAGCGGCCTGTGCGTGCGCCGTGAGCTGCCCTCCGGGCGCGAAGTGCCGTGGCAGGGGCGGCTCTACAAGGAGGAGGCCGTCCTCACGCACCCCGCCCAGCTTCCGCGCCTCGTGCACGACACCCTGTGCGTCAACAAGCTGTACCGCACCGACTTCCTGCGCGAGCACGCCGTCCGCTTCCCCGAGGGCCACTTCCGCTACGAGGACTTCGTGTTCACCGCGCGCGTGCTGGCCGCCAAACCGCGCATCGCCCTCGTCCCGGACCGGGTGTACGTGTGGAACGTGCGCCGGTCCGCCGCGAATCTGTCGATCTCGCTGGACCGCGCGACCATCGACAACTGGCGGGAGCGCATCGAGGCGAGCCGGGCGGCGTACGAGGTCCTGCTGAACGCCGGCCAGAAGGAGCTCGCGCGGGCCGCGCGCGCCAAGTTCCTCGACCACGAGCTGCGCATGTACGCGCGCGAGCTGGGCCTGCGCGACGCGGAATACCGGCGCGCGTGGTGGACGCACGCCCGCGCGTACCTCGGCGAGTACGACGCGGCCGACTGGGCGGTCAACCCGACGTCCCCCGGCCGCCTCCTCGGACGGGTGATTCTGGCCTCGCCCGAACCGCGCGACCTGGCGCGCCTGAAGGAGCTCGCCGCCCGCCCGACCCGGTTGTGCCCGCCGTACGCGCGGGACAAGGACGGCACGCCGGTCTGGGCGGAGGATCTGCCCCATATCACGCTGGAGCCCTACCTGACCCGGCCGGTGCACCTCCTGCCCCTCGCCGTGCACGCGGAACTGCGCCCGCACGCGCGTGGCAGCCTGCTGCGGCTGCGCCTGCACGAGCTGTACGGCAGGGTGGCCCCCGCCGGTCCCAGGACCCTGGAGCTTCAGTGGCGGCACCGGGAGACGGACCGCACGGCCTGGCGCACCACCGTCCCCCTCACGCCTGCCACCGCCGGCACCTGGTCGGCCGAGACGGTCGTGGACCTCGCGGGACTCGGCGCCGGCACCTGGGACCTGCAAGTGCGGGTGTGCTTCGCCGACGGCACGAGCCGTGAGATGACGGCGCACGCCCGCGCGGGCGCCGGTCTGCTGCGCCGCCGTGTCGTGCCGAGCGTGCGGTACGGCGTCCTGCTGGTCCAGCCCTACTCCACGCACTCCGGCGCGCTCTCCCTGCGCCTGGCGGCCGGGCTCAGCGGGGTCACGTCGGTACTCCGTGGCAGGCTCCGCCGTCTGTTTCACTGAGGACGGACCGGACCCGAGGCCCCCGGCCGCGCTCGCACTCGCAAGGACGACCAGGGCCGATTGACGAGGAGGAGCCCGTACATGACATGGCTGATCACCGGAGGTGCCGGCTACATCGGAGCGCACGTCGTCCGTGCGATGACGGAAGCGGGTGAGCGGGCCGTGGTGTACGACGACCTGTCCACCGGCATCGCCGAGCGCATCCCGCGGGGGGTTCCGCTGGTGGTGGGCTCCACCCTGGACGCCGGCCGGGTGGCGCGCGCCCTCGCCGAGCACGAGGTGACCGGGGTCGTCCACCTGGCCGCCAAGAAGCAGGTGGGCGAGTCGGTGGACCGGCCGCTGTACTACTACCGGGAGAACGTCGAGGGCCTGCGGGTCCTGCTGGAGGCCGTGACGGCTGCCGGGATCGGGGCGTTCGTGTTCTCCTCCTCGGCGGCCGTGTACGGCATGCCGGACGTGGACCTGGTCACGGAGGAGACGCCCTGCGTGCCCATGTCGCCGTACGGCGAGACCAAGCTGGCCGGCGAGTGGCTGGTCCGCGCCACGGGCCGGGCGACGGGCATGGCCACGGCGTCCCTGCGGTACTTCAACGTGGCGGGCGCGGCGGGCCCGGAGCTGGCCGACGCCGGTGCGTCCAACCTGATCCCCATGGTCTTCGAGCGGCTGACCGAGAACGCGCCCCCGCGCATCTTCGGCGACGACTACCCCACGCCGGACGGCACCTGCATCCGTGACTACATCCACGTCGTGGACCTCGCGGAGGCCCACGTGACCACGGCCCGCGCCCTGCTCTCCTCCCCGGGCCTGGACCTCACCCTGAACATCGGCCGCGGCGAGGGCGTCTCGGTCCGCGAGATGATCGACACGATCAACGCCGTCACCGGCCACGACAGCCCCCCGACGGTCACCCCGCGCCGTCCCGGCGACCCCGCCCGCGTCGTCGCCTCCGCCGACCGCATCGCCACGGAACTCGGCTGGAAGGCCAAGCACGACATCCAGGACATGATCACCTCGGCCTGGCAGGGCTGGATCC
>NZ_POTZ01000566.1 GCF_003236365.1 Streptomyces sp. NTH33 | reverse complement strand
GGTTCAGGGCGAGACGTAGTTGAGGCACGCGCCCAGCCCATCGCGTCGCTCTGACGATTACACTGGGCGCGTGCCTCAACTACGTCTCGCCCTGAACCAGATCGACTCGCGCGTCGGCGACCTCGCCCACAACGCCGACACGATCGTCCGCTGGACCCGGGACTCCGCCGGGCGGGGAGCGCATCTCGTGGTGTTCCCGGAGATGGTGCTGACCGGGTATCCCGTGGAGGACCTGGCCCTCAGGTCGTCCTTCGTGGAGGCGTCCCGCGCCGCGCTGCGCGCGCTCGCCGCCCGGCTCGCCGAGGAGGGCCTCGGAGAGCTGCCGGTGCTCGTCGGCTACCTGGACCGCTGTGAGACCTCCCAGCCGAAGTACGGCATGCCGGCCGGCGCCCCGCAGAACGCGGCGGCGGTGCTGCACCGCGGCGAGGTGGTGCTGACCTTCGCCAAGCACCACCTGCCCAACTACGGCGTCTTCGACGAGTACCGCTACTTCGTGCCCGGCGACACCATGCCGGTGCTGCGGGTGCACGGCGTCGATGTCGCGCTCGCCATCTGCGAGGACCTGTGGCAGGACGGCGGCCGGGTGCCGGCCGCGCGCAGCGCGGGCGCCGGGCTGCTGGTGTCCGTCAACGCCTCGCCGTACGAGCGGCTGAAGGACGACACCCGCCTGGAGCTGGTCCGCAAGCGCGCCCAGGAGGCCGGCTGCACCCTCGCCTACCTCGCCATGACCGGCGGGCAGGACGAACTGGTCTTCGACGGCGACTCGATCGTGGTCGCCCCGGACGGCGAGGTGCTCGCGCGGGCGCCGCAGTTCGCGGAGCACCTGACGGTGCTGGACCTGGAGCTGCCGTCCGCGGCGGCGGACGCGCCGGAGGGCCTGGTCGACGACGGGCTGCGCATCGAACGCGTGGTGCTGTCCGAGGAGCCGGTGCCGGCCTACGAGCCCGAGCCGGCCGCCGGGTGGGCCGAGCGCATGGACGACGACGAGGAGGTCTACACGGCGCTGGTCACGGGCCTGCGCGCGTACGTGCGCAAGAACGGCTTCCGGTCGGTCCTGATCGGGCTGTCCGGCGGCATCGACTCCGCGCTCGTCGCGGCGATCGCCTGCGACGCGGTGGGCGCGGAGAACGTGTACGGCGTCTCCATGCCGTCCAAGTACTCCTCGGAGCACTCCAAGGACGACGCGGCGGAGCTGGCCCGGCGCACCGGCCTGAACTTCCGTACCGTCCCGATCGCGCCGATGTTCGACGCGTACATGGACTCCCTCGGCCTGACCGGCCTCGCGGAGGAGAACCTGCAGTCCCGGCTGCGCGGCACGCTGCTGATGGCGGTCTCCAACCAGGAGGGCCACATCGTGCTGGCGCCCGGCAACAAGTCGGAGCTGGCGGTGGGCTACTCGACGCTGTACGGCGACTCGGTGGGCGCCTACGGCCCGATCAAGGACGTGTACAAGACGTCGGTCTTCCGGCTGGCGAAGTGGCGCAACCGGGCCGCCGCCGAGCGGGGTGAGACCCCGCCGATCCCGGAGAACTCCCTCTCCAAGCCGCCGAGCGCGGAGCTGCGCCCCGGCCAGGTCGACACCGACTCCCTCCCGGACTACCCGGTGCTGGACGCGATCCTCGAGCTCTACGTCGACCGGGACAAGGGCGCGGACGTGATCGTCGCGGCCGGCTACGACCGGGAGCTGGTCACCCGGACGCTGCGGATGGTCGACCGGGCCGAGTACAAGCGCAGCCAGTACCCGCCGGGCACCAAGATCTCGGCGAAGGGCTTCGGCAAGGACCGCAGGCTGCCGATCACCAACGGCTGGCGGGAGACCGCCTGACCGGGCAGGCCCCCGACGAAGAGACCGGACAGGCTCCCAAGAGACCGGACAGGTCTCTAGGAGCCGTCGGCGGGCAGCTTCACACGCGCCGCCACGGGGAGGTGGTCGCTGGCCGTGCGCGGCAGCGTCCAGGAGCTCACCGGTTCCACTCCCCTGACCATGATCTGGTCGATCCGGGCCATCGGGAACGACGCCGGCCAGCTGAACCCGAACCCGTCGCCCGCCGCGCCCTGTGTGGAGCGCATCTGGGAGGTGACGGCGTTGAGCGAGCGGTCGTTCATCGTGCCGTTGAGGTCGCCGAGCAGGACCACCCGGGACAGCTGCTCGCCGGCGATCGCCTCGCCCAGCGCGTCCGCGCTCTGGTCGCGCTGCTGGGCGGTGAAGCCGGCGTTCATCCGCACCCGCACCGACGGCATGTGGGCGACGTACACCGCCACGGGTCCCTCGGGGGTGGTCACCGTGGCGCGCAGGGCGCGCGTCCAGCCGAGCCTGATGTCGACGGCCCGCACCCGGCTGATCGGGTACTTGCTCCACAGCCCGACGGTGCCCTCCACCGAGTGGTACCTGTACGTCGGGGCGAGCGCCCGCTCGTAGACCGGTACCGCGGACGCCTTCAGCTCCTCCAGGGCGAGCACGTCGGCGCCGGCGGCGGCCACCTCCCGGGCGGTGCCGGACGGGTCGGGGTTGTCGGCGTTGACGTTGTGCGTGGCGACCGTCAGGTCGCCGCCGGTGCCGGCCTTGTCGGTGAGCAGCCCGCCGAACTGGTCCAGCCAGACGACCGCGGGCAGCAGCACCGCGATCAGCGCGGTCGCCGACCTGCGCGCCAGGGCGAGGACCAGCAGCACCGGGACGAGCAGGCCCGCCCAGGGCAGGAAGGTCTCGGTGAGACTGCCGAGGTTGCCGATCCGGTTGGGGATGCGCGCGTGCAGCGCCATCACCAGGGCCAGGACGACCGCGAGCGCGGCGAGGAGGGTGCCCCGGCGCCAGATCCGCCGGTCACCACGCCAGCCGTCCAGAAAGCGGTGCGTCGCGCGCCGGAGCCGGTCTCCCCGGTGCCCGTTCCCCGAGCCGCCGTCCACCGTTTCCGTCGCGTACGCCTGTTGCGCCATACCGTCGCCTCACTGCCTGCCGTGCACACCGTTCACCCCCGTGTCCTACGACCCTAGGGGATGACCGGCGTCGTTCCTGCCGTCCTTGGACGGCCGTACTGGCACGAGGACGAACGAGTCGGCGCGTGGAGTTCCTGTGACGGCTCCTGGAGGCGGTTCTGTGACGAAACGAGCACATTAGGCCGGGGAACTGACGGGCCGTAGCCCCTCCAGCACCGCGTCCACGATCTGCTCCGACAGCCCCTCGGGCAGCTCGGTGTCGGGGCGCATCACGGCGCGCACCAGCATGGGTCCGACGATGATGTCGCCGAGCACGTCGACGTCGATGTCCTCGCGCAGTTCCCCGTCGCGCTGCCCGCGGCGCAGGACCTCGGCCTGGAGCCTGCGCCGGGGCTCGATGACGGTCGCCTGGTAGGCGGACCAGATCCTCGGGCTGGTCTTCATCTGGGCGTAGACGTTGTGCAGGATGGCGGAGGAGCGGCTGACCAGTCCGCGTCTGCGCAGCTGTTCGCAGATGGCCACGAGGTCGTCGCGCATGGAGGTCCCGGGGAGGTCCGGGTCGGGGGGCTCGGCGGCGCGTACGACGTCGGCGAACAGCTCCTCCTTGCCGCTCCAGCGGCGGTAGATGGTGGCCTTGCCGACGCCCGCGGTGCGGGCGATGCGCTCCACGGAGAGTTCGGCGAGCGGCACGCCGTCCTCCAGGAGCTTCATCACGCCCTCGACGATGGCGCGTTCCAGCGCCTCGCTCCGGGGGCGGCCCCGCACGGGGGTGTCGGGAGCGGCGTGGCGGTCGGCAAGGCTCACGTGGGCCGTCCTTTCGTCGTACCGGACGATTGTCCTATCCCCCTGACTGTCCCCAGGTCGCTTCTGGCCACCCCCGATCGCTCCTGGCCACTCCCGGCCACCCCCAATCACTCC
>NZ_POTZ01000565.1 GCF_003236365.1 Streptomyces sp. NTH33 | reverse complement strand
CCCCACGGCCCCCCAGTCCCGCGGCACGTGTCATCGGGCCGGCCATGAGCCGTTCCCGCAGGGAGGGGCCGGACACCAGCTCCCTCACCGGCCACGGGTGCGGATCCGCACCGACGAGGTGAGGAATGGTCACGACGTCCGGCGCCTCCGTGTCCGACCGCACGGCCCTGAGCGCGATGTCGTCCCCGTGCGACCAGGTCGGCCAGGCACCCGCTTGGCGGTGGACTGCCAGAACGCGCCCCAGACCCACACCGAATTCGGAACGGATCGGTCAGGAAACGGTCACTCTCCGGTGCGACATCGGGCGTCAATCGGTTACGGAAGCGACGTAATCGATGATTTGAGCAACTCGGTGTAGCGGGCCCTGCACGAAGCGTTATTCTCCTCAGACGCAAACCGGTACCCCTCCGTCGCCACGACGGGTGAAAGGTCCCGCACTGCACGTGATGGAAGCTCTGCCTCTGGGAGTCCCGTGTACCCACACGTCGGGGTTGACGCCTCGGGCCTGGCTACGCTCCGCGCAACGGTCCTGGACCTGCTGCGCGGCCTCGTCCCCACCGCGTACGCCGGCCCCGCCTTCGCCACGGCCGCGCCCGTGGGCCCGTGCTACGCGCTGGCCGACAGCATCGAGCGGGGGCCGGCCCGCAGCACCGTCGTCGAGGGGCGGCGGGCGGGAGAGGCGCGGGCGGCCGGCAGACGAGGGCGTGCCGCGGGGACCACCGTCCGACGCCCGGCCGCGGACAGCGACAGCGCCCGCATGATGGAGCTCGTGGAGCGCGCCCAGGCCGGCGAGGCCGACGCCTTCGGCCGCCTCTACGACCAGTACAGCGACACCGTGTACCGGTACATCTACTACCGCGTCGGCGGCAGGGCGACCGCCGAGGACCTCACCAGCGAGACCTTCCTGCGCGCCCTGCGCCGTATCGGCACCTTCACCTGGCAGGGGCGCGACTTCGGCGCCTGGCTGGTCACCATCGCCCGCAACCTGGTCGCCGACCACTTCAAGTCCAGCCGCTTCCGTCTCGAGGTCACCACCGGCGAGATGCTCGACGCCAACGAGGTGGAGCGCTCCCCGGAGGACTCCGTCCTGGAGTCCCTGTCCAACGCCGCCCTCCTGGACGCCGTACGACGACTCAACCCCCAGCAGCAGGAATGCGTCACGCTCCGCTTCCTGCAGGGCCTGTCCGTCGCCGAGACCGCCCGCGTGATGGGCAAGAACGAGGGCGCCATCAAGACCCTCCAGTACCGGGCCGTACGCACCCTGGCCCGGCTCCTCCCGGACGACGCCCGCTGACCCGCCCACACTCGTTTCCTTCAACTCACCTTCTGCAGAGGCGCGTTGACTTCTCCAACGGATCCTGTGCCGTCCGTAACCCAAGTGCCGAGCCGCTCGTTGTGCGGGGCAGAGGCTCCCTGTGGTCACGTCTTGGCCAATCCTGGTCACTCGTTCGTGTGGACGCGGCCGTGGACGTGCAACCCTCAGGACACCCGGGGAGTCGACCGTCATGACGAGAGGAGGTGCCGCCAGTGATCGCGAACGTATCGGCGCACCGGCGGGCGAACGCCTTCGCCCAGGCCCTGGAAGAGCTGACCGGCCAGGGCACGGCGGCCGAACAGTCCGAAGGACCGGCACCGGCCCCGGCTGCCGCGGAGCAGACCGAGCAGGGCCGTCTGCTGGCCCTCGCCACCGGTCTGGGCGCGCTGCCCCGGCCGGAGCTGGATCCCGAGGTCAAGGCCGTCCAGCGGGCCCGCCTGGTGGCCGCGATGGAGGCCATGCTGCAGGAGGGCACCGCGGGCGAGGCGACGGACCCATCGGTGCCCGGACCGCGGACGCACCGCGCACGGGGTGCCCATCGGGCGAGCGGCCCGGGGAAACTCCGGCCGCGCACGCGGCTGGGCAAGTCACTGGCCGCCGGCGGGCTCAGCCTCGGGGTGGCCGCCGGGACCTTCGGAGGAGTGGCCGCTGCCAGCTCCGACGCCCTCCCCGGTGACTCGCTGTACGGCCTCAAGCGCGGCATCGAGGACTTCAGACTCACCTACCTGACCGACGGCGCCGACGAGCAGGGCCAGGCCTACCTCGATCTGGCCTCCACCCGGCTGAGCGAGGCCCGCAGGCTGATGGACCGCGGCCGCGACGGCCACCTCGACCACGAGTCGCTCGGCGAGATCCGCCGCGCCCTGTCCGGGATGCGGCACGACGCGGCCGAGGGCCACCGCCTGCTGCACGAGGCGTACGAGCGCGACCCCGACTCTGCCGTTGTGCCTTGGTGAAGACGGTGAGGAACACGATGCGCCGGTCCGGTGCGAGCCAGTAAGTGATGCGGTGGTGCTGCCGTCCGAGGCGGAACCGGAGTTCTCGTACCTTGCCGCCGAGGTGACGGGTGTAGGGCTCGTCGAGTATGCCGTCGAAGTCGGCGAGGAGGTCGGCGTAGAACATCACCCGGCCGTGGTCGTGCGGGGTCAGGGTGTCCAGCCATTTCTCGACCTCGGGTTCGAGTTCGATGGTGTACCGCGAACCTTTCATACCAACAACGATATATACCGTCGTTGGTATGCCCAAGCGGAGTGGTGGTGAAACGCTCGCCCTGCGAAGCGGTGTGGAACCTGTGCCTGGGGTCGAAGGTCACCAGGTGGACAGCGCCCGGGTTCCCGGCGGACAGCCCTGAGGGGGCGGGCGACGGGCCACGGACGTGATCAGGCCTCGGTCGGGTGGATTCCGGCCTCGTGCAGCACCTTCATGTTCTCCCGGCTGAGCTCGGCGAACGCGCCGATTTCCGCCATGTGCGCGGGGCCCGCGTACGTGACGGGGCCACTGCCTGGCAGCACGGCGGGGTCGAGCTCGGTCTCGTACACGAGGGTGGCGTTGCCCTCCAGCACCGGCTGCCAGATGTCGCCGACCGGCTGGAGGAAACTCCGGGCGACGCCGCCGGGGTTGCGTACGGTCGCCGGCCGCTCCGGCTCGATCAGCCCGAGGCGGGACAGCACCGCGCGGGAGGCCGCGATGCCCGAGCCGCACGACGGGGTCAGGCCGGCGCCCCGTTCGTAGGTGTGGACGAACACCTCGTCGTCCGCGAGGGGCAGGACGAAGGAGAGGTTGGCGCCGATCGGGAAGACGTCCGGGGACCCGGCCACACGCCGACCGGTCTTTACCAGCTCCGCCTCGTCGTAGGCGTCGATCACCGTGATCAGGTGCGAGTTCGGCACCGCGACCGCCGTCACGTGCCGGGACGGGTGGAAGGCGGGCAGCAGCCGGTCCGCGTATTCGCCGTGCGCGCCCGCCTCGGCCACGATCGGCTCGGCGGGCGCGAAGTCGACGGCGGGCAGCTCGACGGAGACCTGCCGCACCCCGTGCGGGGTACGGCCGCGGTCGCGCACGGTGAAGGAGTACGGCCCCTGGTGCACGACGACGGACTCCGCCCGGTGGCGGTCCAGCAGTATCCGGCCGGCGCACCGCATCCCGTTCCCGCACGGCAGGGCCTCGGACCCGTCCGGGTCGTAGAACCAGGCCCGCGCGGTGCCGTCACCGTGGTCGGCGACGAAGTACACCCCATCGCCGCCCAGCCCCCGCTTCCGGTCGCACAGCATCCCGACGGCCCGGGTGAGCCCGTCGGCAGTGGCGAAGTGATCCGAGGGGCACCCCGTCGACCACGAAGATGTCGTTCCGGGAGCCGTGGGCCTTGGTGAGCGAGAGCACGGATTTCTGGTTCACGTCACTCAGCGTGGCGGCGCGTGCGTACCGTGAGAGGTGACTCGGCGGGTGCGTGCGGTGACTGTCGGCTGCTTGTCCGGTGCTGTCCGGGCCGTCGGCGTCGTTCGTAGGGGTAGGGCGTCGCGGTACGGCGCGGGACTACGGAGGGGTGCGGCATGTCGGTGGAC
>NZ_POTZ01000564.1 GCF_003236365.1 Streptomyces sp. NTH33 | reverse complement strand
GGGAAGGACGGGGCCGTGGGTACGGCCGTGACGGGCGGGCGGGCGCGGTCCGGGTCAGGTCCGGGCCCGCTCCGCGGACCCGTCCTCGGGCTCGGTCTCGGCCACACGTGGACGCGGATACACCGCCTCCTCCGGCAGCCACCGCTCCAGGCGCAGGACGCCCAGGGACGAGACCGTCACGCCCGCCGCGAGGACCAGCCACATCGCCGTCGGCGACAGGGTGAGAAGAGCCGTCAGGACGGCGGGGGCCAGGGCCATGGGCACCGCCCAGGACAGCTGGTAGACCGCGAGGTGCCGGCCCCGCGTCTCCTCCGGCGCGGCCTGGGCGCACAGCGCGGACGCCGTGGCGCCGTGCATCAGCTCTCCCGCCGTGAACAGCAGCGTCGCCGCGAAGACGCCGACCAGGACGACCGTCTTGTCCCCCACCGAGGCGAGGACCGCGAACACCAGGAACGAAGCCCCGAACACGGCCGCGCCCAACGCCACCGCGCGTGAGCGGCGGAACGCGACGAGGCTCCGCGTGACCGGGATCTGCAGGAGCGCGATACCGACCGTATTGACGGCGTACAGGACGCCCACCAGCGAGTGGGACGCGCCCAGGTTCTGGGTGACATAGGCCGGGATGCCGACCGAGAGCACCGTGTAGCCGAACGCCGTCGGCACATTGAGCAGGGTCAGGGCGAGGAACGGGCGGTTGCGGGCCACGAGCCGGTAGCCGCCCTTACGGGAGACGCGCGGGCCCGCGGAGGCCGCCTTCCGTACGGGAATGGCACCGATGCACGCGGCCGCGGCCACGTAGCCGGCGGCAGCTCCGAACACGATCACGTGGTAGAGCGCGTAGCTGCCCAGAGCAAGCACGGCGCCCGCGAGCAGACCGCCGACGCCCAGACCGGCGTTGCGCAGGCTGCGCTGGACGGCGAGCAGCTTGTCGCGGTCCGTGCCCTGGACGAACTCGGCGATGAAGGACTGGATCGCCGGTGGGTACGACATGTCGCCGAGCGCCACCAGCAGAAGCACGGCGAACATGCTGGCGCCGTTGTCCACCAGCGGATACGTGCAGAACCCGGCGGCCCGCAGCAGATAACCGCCGGTGACGACGGCACGGGCCCCGAACCGGTCGATGAGGACCCCCGCCGCCGGATTGCTGATCAGGCCGATCATCGCCGCGGCGGTCATCAGGGTGCCGACCTGGGTGAGCGGAAGCCCGGTGACGTGGTGGAAGTACAGCAGGGACAGGGGCAGGTACATACCGCTGCCGGTGGCGTCGACCACCATGCCCAGCATGTAACGCGCCCTCGCCGACGGGCCTCTCGTCGTCACGGTGCCTCCACGGTCTCGGCAATCTCGGTGTGCTCCCGCACCCAGTCCCCGAGCGCGCGCAGCCGGCGCTCGCACTCCGCGCGGGTCGGCGCGGAGCCCACCGCAGCGGCGAGGAAGTCGGCGGAGCCCGCGGCGGGAGCGATGGCCTGGCCCTCCTCGGCGAACAGCCAGAAGCCCATGAGCCAGGGTTCGTCGGGCTCCGGCGGCAGCGCGCGCACGAGCCCCGGCCGTTTCATGGTGAGCATCTGCCCGGACATGCACCGGGGCGCGGGCGGTGCGGAGGTCTCCGTCAGCTTCCTCATGGCTTCCGAACGGGTGTGACCGGCTTCGGCGCGCGCGGCGTACTCGCCGAGGTGCACGCCGAACAGGGTGTGGAAGACCTCTCGGATCTTGGCGCCACCGGAGCGGCAGGCGCTCTCGCACAGCACGAGCCGGTCGTCGGGGGTGTGGAAGACCTCCATGTGGAAGGCGTAATCGCGCAGCCGCGAGCCCTCGGGCGTCAGCGTAGCGAGGACCTTCTCGGCGAAGTCCAGCAGCCGTGGGGTGAGCGGGTCGTCCCGGTCGAGGGTCACGTCGATGCGCGGGCCCGGGTCCGAGGCGAAGGAAGCGAGGTCGTACTGGTACTGCGAGGGCCAGGCCACGGCCGGCCGCCCGTCGGCGACGAAACCGTCGACATGGCACATGCGGCCCGGTACGAATCCCTCCAGCAGCACGTCCTCGCGCTCGCCCGCGCCGTACGCGTCCTTCAGGCACTCCTCGAAGGCGGCCTCGTCCCGCAGGATGCGCAGACCGACCGAGTTGAAGCCTTGGCGGTGCTTGAACACGAGCGGGAAGCCCTGCGCCGCCGCGAACCGCCGGGCCTGCTCGGCGGTCCGGGGCTGGACGTACGGTGCCACCGCGATGCCGGCCTTCTGCGCGCGCGCCTTCATCAGGGCCTTGTCGCGGAACGGCAGCACGTCGGCGTGCCACGCACCGGGCAGCCCGAGCCTCTCGCGCAGCCGAGCGGCCCGCAGCAGGTCCGCCTCGTGCAGCGCGATCACGTGGGTGACGCCGTGCGCGGCGGCGAGTTCGAGAGCACGGGCGTCGACCTCGTCGGCGTCGAAGTCGTCGAAGATCTCCAGCCGGGTGTAGCCGAGGGCGCTGTCGGGCGTTTCCTCGCCGGCCAGTTCGATCTTGTCGCGGGCGGCGAGGACCACGATGTCGCCGGTGTGGTCCGGCAGCCAGGCGCGGTACGGGAACGGGTCCAGCGGATTGCGGTGCAGGATCAGCAGGTTCGTGCGCTCCCCGGTCCCCGCCGGCTGTGCGAGACCGGTACGGCCGTCGGGGTGCGCGAGGACGATCCGGAGGTGCTCCTCGACGACCTCGGCGCCGCGCCGGACGGCGGCGTCCGTGTCGCCGGCGGCGACGGCGACCAGGCCGAGCCGGTCCCAGTTGTCCCGCAGCGGCCGCACGGTGTCGCCGGGCCGGGCACTGATGCGCACGTCGATGACGCCGTCCGCGCCGCGCGCCTCCTCGACCCCGGCGACGGACTCCACGCGGGCGCCGGACGCGCCGACCAGGGCGCGGACACAGGCACCGCCGTGCGACCGCGGGCGGTCGGGCAACTCCTCGGCCAGGCCGAAGGGATGGGAGAGCGCGAGTGAGATCAGATCGATGCCGTACGCGCCGTGCACCAGCTCGGGGATGGCGTCGCCGGCGATCCGGTTGTGGCTCTCGATCACGCGCGGCCCCCGGGCGGTGAGGCGTACCTCCGTGTGGCACACGCCGTCGCGCAGACCCATCACGTCGAGGAAGCCGCGCACCGCATCCCGCAGCGCGTCCTCGTCCCGTGCGGGCAGCCGGGCCGGC
This sequence comes from Streptomyces sp. NTH33, assembly GCF_003236365.1. Classification (GTDB taxonomy): domain Bacteria; phylum Actinomycetota; class Actinomycetes; order Streptomycetales; family Streptomycetaceae; genus Streptomyces. The sequence goes on along the minus strand of NZ_POTZ01000564.1, from coordinate 792 downwards.
ACGGCGTGGCCCAGCTCGGCGAAGTGGCCCTCCGCGGTGAACTTCTCCGTGATCGCGACGATCACGTGCCGGCCCGCGAAGCTGAACGACTCGACGCTGAACTCGGGCCCGTCCAGGTACTCCTCCATCAGGAAGTCCCGCAGCACGAACAGCGAGGAGACCCGGTCGGTCCGGGTGCCGGCGAGCCGGTCCACCTCGTCCCACACCCGGCCGGTGTCTTCCGGTCCCCCGACGTACTGGACACCGATGCTCGCGGTGGCGTCGGCGGGCTTGACGACGAAGGGGAAGCCGTACGACGCCCCGAAGGCGCCCAGGTCCTCGCGGCTGCGCAGGGATCGGGCCTGTACGGCCCGCGCCGGGTCGTGCTCGGCGAGATACCGCCGCATCACGGCCTTGTCCCGGAACCGGCGCGTGACCTCGTATCCGGTTCCGTGCAGCCCCAACAAGTCGTTGACCCGCCCGGCGTTCTCCAGTCCCGGCTCGGTCAGCGACGTGGCCACGGTGAAACCGGGACTCTCGTGCCAGGCGCGCACGACGGGCTCGACCAGCGCCCAGTCCGTGTAGTCGACGACCTCGACGGCCGTGGCGAACCGGTTCTGCTCCTCGCTCACCTTGGTCGGGTGCTGGAGCAGCAACACGCTCAGCCCGAGGTCACAGGCCTTTCTCACCGTTTCGTCGGTACCGCCGACGAGCACCAGGGTGCGCTCGGGGTTCATCTCGGTCCCTCTCTCCTCCCTACGTCCGCAGGGAACTGTGTCTCGTGCGAAGGCGGCGGGGCCATGGGGGCAAGGG
>NZ_POTZ01000563.1 GCF_003236365.1 Streptomyces sp. NTH33 | reverse complement strand
GGCCGCGGAGGGCGCGGAGGGCGCCTGGGAGGTCCCGCCGGCCGGCGGCCGCACCCGCCACTGGATCGAGATCAACGGCACCCGCCACCAGATCTCCCGTCCGACGCTGGTGCTGGGCCGCAGCACCGACGCCGACGTGCGGATCGACGACCCCGGCGTCTCCCGCCGGCACTGCGAGATCCGGACCGGAACGCCCTCGACGATCCAGGATCTCGGGTCCACCAACGGCATCGTGGTGGACGGGCAGCACACCACCCGCGCTACGCTCCGCGACGGCTCGCGGATCGTCGTGGGCAGCACCACCGTTATCTATAGGCAAGCCGAAGGGTGAAGCGGGGGCAATGTCAGAGCTGACCCTCACGGTCATGCGGCTGGGTTTCCTGGCCGTACTGTGGCTGTTCGTGATCGTGGCCGTGCAGGTCATCCGCAGCGACCTGTTCGGTACGCGTGTCACCCAGCGGGGGGCCCGCCGGGAGGTCGCCAGGCCGCAGCAGGCCGCGCGGCAGGCCGCGCCCCCGCCCCAGCGCGGCCAGCAGGGCGGCGGCCGCCAGCGCCGCAACGCCCCCACCAAGCTGGTGGTGACCGAGGGCATCCTCACCGGAACCACCGTCGCGCTGCAGGGCCAGACGATCACCCTGGGCCGCGCGCACGACTCCACGATCGTGCTGGACGACGACTACGCCTCCAGCCGCCATGCCAGGATCTACCCGGACCGCGACGGCCAGTGGATCGTCGAGGACCTCGGATCCACCAACGGCACGTACCTGGACCGGTCCCGGCTGACGACCCCCACACCGATCCCGCTGGGCGCGCCGATCCGCATCGGCAAAACCGTCATCGAGCTGCGGAAGTAGTGCTACGTCATGAATGAGCGCGAGCGGAGCGAGCACGCAGCGGCGGCCGGCACCCCGGGCCCCGGCGCGCTCCCGACCGGAGGGTGGGCAGTGTGGCTCGACACGATCGGCTGTACCCGGAGCCGACGGGCGAGGTGCGCATGAGTCTGTCACTGCGCTTCGCCGCCGGATCACACAAAGGCATGATCCGCGAGGGCAACGAGGACTCCGGCTACGCCGGACCGCGCCTGCTCGCGATCGCCGACGGCATGGGCGGCCAGGCCGCCGGCGAGGTCGCCTCCTCCGAGGTGATCTCCACCATCGTCGCCCTCGACGACGACATCCCCGGCTCCGACATCCTCACCTCCCTCGGCACCGCCGTACAGCGCGCCAACGAGCAGCTGCGCGCCATGGTCGAGGAGGACCCGCAGCTGGAGGGCATGGGCACCACGCTCACCGCCCTGCTGTGGACCGGCCAGCGGCTCGGCCTCGTGCACGTCGGCGACTCGCGCGCCTACCTGCTGCGCGACGGCGTGCTGACCCAGATCACGCAGGACCACACCTGGGTGCAGCGCCTCGTCGACGAGGGACGCATCACCGAGGAGGAGGCCACCACCCACCCGCAGCGCGCCCTGCTGATGCGCGCCCTGGGCAGCGGCGACCACGTCGACCCCGACCTGTCCATCCGCGAGGTCCGCGCCGGCGACCGCTACCTGATCTGCTCCGACGGCCTGTCCGGCGTCGTCTCCCACCAGACGATGGAGGAGACCCTCGCCAGCTACCAGGGCCCCCAGGAGACCGTGCAGGAGCTGATCCAGCTCGCGCTGCGCGGCGGCGGCCCGGACAACATCACCGTCATCGTCGCCGACGTCCTGGACCTGGACACCGGCGACACCCTCGCCGGACAGCTGTCCGACACCCCCGTCGTGGTCGGCGCGGTCGCCGAGAACCAGCACCACCTGCACGACAACAACATCATGCAGACCCCGGCCGGACGCGCCTCCGGCCTCGGCCGCCAGGTTCCCGGACAGGGCGGCGGGGGCGGCGGGTTCGGCCCGCCCGGCTCCGGCGACACCACCGGCTACGCCCCCGCGGCCGGCTTCGGCGCCTACGGCGACGACGACTTCGTCAAGCCGAAGAAGAGCCGCAGGTGGCTGAAGAGATCCTTCTACAGCGTGCTCACGCTCGCCGTCATCGGCGGCGGCCTGTACGGCGGCCACCGCTGGACGCAGACGCAGTACTACGTCGGCGCCAACGAGGAGCACGTCGCGCTGTACCGGGGCATCAGCCAGGACCTGGCCTGGGTGAAGCTGTCCGCGGTGGAGACGGACCACCCCGAGATCGAACTCAAGTACCTGCCGCCCTACCAGCAGAAGCAGGTCAGAGCGACGATCGCCGAGGGCGGCCTCAAGGACGCCCGCAGGAAGATCGACGAGCTGGCGGTGCAGGCCTCCGCGTGCAAGAAGGAGGCGCAGCGCCGGGCCGCCGAGGAGAACAACGCCAAGTCGGGCCAGGGCCAGGCCGACGGCACCGCGAGCACCGCGAGCACCACGGGAACCACCCGCACCGCCTTCACGTCCAAGGCGACACCGGCGCCGAACCCGTCGGCGTCGAAGTCCCCGTCGTCACCGTCGTCCCCGTCCGCGACCGCGTCCACTCCCAGCCCCGGCCCCACTCTCTCGGAGGAAGAGCAGAAGGTCGTCTCGCTGTGCGGTAAGCAGTAGGCAAGCCGTGAGAGGCCCTGTCACACGATGAGCAGCACTACCAACCCGTCGACGCACCACACGTCCACGATCGGCGCGATCGGCGCGCCGAGCCGGCGCAACACCGAGCTCGCGCTGCTGGTCTTCGCCGTCGCCATCCCGGTCTTCGCCTACGCCAACGTGGGCCTGGCCATCAACAACCAGGTGCCCGCCGGTCTGCTGAGCTACGGCCTGGGCCTGGGCCTGCTGGCCGGCGTCGCCCACCTCGTCGTACGCAAGTTCGCCCCGTACGCGGATCCGCTGCTGCTGCCGCTGGCCACGCTGCTGAACGGGCTCGGACTGGTCGTCATCTGGCGGCTGGACCAGTCGAAACTGCTGCAGGCCGTCAAGCAGGCGGGAACGGCCGCGCCACGGCAGCTGATGTACACGGCCCTGGGCATCGCTCTGTTCATCGTGGTCCTGATCTTCCTCAAGGACCACCGCGCCCTGCAGCGCTACACCTACATCTCCATGGTCGGCGCGCTGGTCCTCCTGCTGCTGCCCCTGGTCCCCGGCCTCGGGCAGAACATCTACGGCGCGAAGATCTGGATCTCGGTCGCCGGATTCTCCATCCAGCCCGGTGAGTTCGCGAAGATCGTGCTGGCCATCTTCTTCGCCGGTTACCTGATGGTGAAGCGCGACGCGCTGGCCCTCGCCAGCCGCCGCTTCATGGGCCTGTACCTGCCGCGCGGCCGCGACCTCGGCCCGATCCTGGTCGTCTGGGCCATCTCGATCCTGATCCTGGTCTTCGAGACCGACCTCGGCACGTCGCTGCTGTTCTTCGGCATGTTCGTCATCATGCTGTACGTCGCCACCGAGCGGACCAGCTGGATCGTCTTCGGTCTGCTGATGTCCGCGGCGGGCGCCGTCGGTGTGGCCAGCTTCGAGACGCACGTCCAACAGCGCGTCCAGGCCTGGCTCGACCCGATGGGGGAGTACAAGCTCAGCCAGGCGGGCGTGGACGGCCACTCCGAGCAGTCCATGGAAGCGCTGTGGGCGTTCGGCTCCGGCGGCACCCTCGGCTCCGGCCTCGGCCAGGGTCACTCCGACCTCATCAAGTTCGCCGCCAACTCCGACTTCATCCTCGCCACCTTCGGCGAGGAACTGGGCCTGGCCGGCATCATGGCGATCCTGCTGATCTACGCCCTGATCGTGGAGCGCGGCGTACGCACCGCGCTGGCCGCCCGCGACCCCTTCGGAAAACTGCTCGCCATCGGCCTGTCCGGCGCCTTCGCACTGCAGGTCTTCGTCGTGGCCGGCGGTGTGATGGGCCTCATCCCGCTCACCGGCATGACAATGCCGTTCCTGGCGTACGGCGGCTCCTCCGTCATCGCCAACTGGGCTCTGATCGGCATCCTGCTCCGGATCAGCGACACCGCCGGCCACGACGAAGACCTGCAGTGCGAA
>NZ_POTZ01000562.1 GCF_003236365.1 Streptomyces sp. NTH33 | reverse complement strand
GAGCTCAGGGGGGTCCGGAGCGACGGCGGGCCTCGTCCGCGAGGTGGCTGCCGGAGTCGCGGGCCTGTTCGGCGACCTGGCCGGTCTGGTCACGTGCCTCCTCCTGGGTGGTGCGGGCCGCTTGCGCCGCGGTGTCCTTCACCTCCGCGGCGGCGCTCTGGGTGACGTCCTTCGCGCCTTCCTTCAGGGTCTGCGCGGACTCGCCGACGGCCTGCTTCACCGGCTCCAGGGCCTCCCCGCCGCGTTGCATCAGATCGGAGGCCTTCTGCTGCTCGGTCCGGGAGGCGGGCAGCAGGGAGGACGCCAGCAGGCCGACGCCGAAGGCGACCAGGCCGGCGGCCAGCGGGCTGCCCTGGGTCCGGCGGCGGGCCACGTCCGGTGCCTGCTGCACGGCCTCTCCTGCCTGGCCCATCGCCTCACGGGCCGAGTCGGCCGCCCGTTCGGTGCCCTCCTGCAGCGAGTCGGCGGCCGACTGCGCGGTGCTCGACACACCGTGCACGGTCTGCGAGGCGGTGCCCATGACCCGGTCGCGCATGCCCGACACCGCGCCGCGCAGCCGTTCCGTGCGACGGCGGACCACCCGGCGAGGGCTGGTCCGATCGGCGAGCTGGTCCACGTTTGCGGACAGCTGACTGCGGGTGGCCTCTATCTCGGCCCTCATTTGGTCGGGTGACGTGCCCATTCCGCGTTCTCCTTCATCGTCTCGACGGTGTGCTCGGGCTTCGGGGTGACGGTGCGCATCCGTTCACGGCCCTTCTGGTACAGCACGGCTGCGACGACCGCCCAGATCGCGGTGACGACCAGGGCGGCCCAGCCCCCGGCGATCACCTCGGCCAGGCCGAGCAGGGCGGCCACGGACAGGAACAGCAGGACCATGGAGCCGGCGAAGCCGGCACCGCCGTACATCCCGGCGGCCCTGCCCGCCCTGGTCGCCTCCTGCCTGACCTCGGCCTTGGCCAGCTCGACCTCCTGGCGGAAGAGGGACTGCAGGTTCGAGGTCACGACGGACAGCAGCTCACCCACGGACGCGTTCTGCCCCTGTGGCTGGGCGGAGTGGGGTGGGGGCGGTGGAGTCGACGACACCTCACGCCTCCGGGGTTTCCGCGGGCGCCGGCGGCGGGCCGGGCGGAAGCGCCTGGGAGGCCGGCGCGTCCAGTGCGCCCTGGCCCGGCGCCGTGGTGGCCTGCCCCGGTCCGGAGCCGTCGGACAGGGCAGCGGTCCCCGCCGCTTTCGCCAGGCGCCCGATCGCCAGCCCGGCCAGCAGCGCGCCGCCCAGGAAGGCTCCCGGACGCCGGCGGGCGAAGGCCTGGAGGTCGGAGACGAGTCCCTCGACCCCCTGTTTCTCCAGGTAGTCGGCTGCCCGGTGCCCCCGGTCGGCCGCCTGGGCCGCCAGGCTGCGGGCGGTCGAGTCGCCCTGGGCGCGCTCGGCCATCCCGGAAAGGTCGTTCGCCCACTGCCGCAGCGCGCCGGCCGCGCGCTTGGTCTGCCCCTCGGCCTCGTCCATCGCGCGACCGCGCAGATCGTGGATGGCCGTACCGGCCTGCTGCCGCGCCTCACCCACTACGGCCCGGGCCTGTTCCGCCGCGGTGCCCGCGACCTCGGTCGCGGCCTGCTTGGCCTGGCCGGCCGTCGCGGCGGTCTCCGCCTTCGCCTTCTGCGCGGCTTTCCCGCTTCCGGTCTGTGCAGGTTTACTCATCGGAGACCTCTCCTCGTCGGACGTCCTGCGTATCGGTCTCGTCGGTCTCGATCCGAGTGGCCGTTTGTCCAGTTTTGACACGCTTTGGTGGCGAGGTTTGGTGTGTTTCGCGAAGGAGATGCGCCGACGTCGGGACATCCGGGACGCCGTCCCGCCCCGGCGCCGCCGGCGGGGACGAGGGCCGGCCCTTCAAGGCGGGGGCCGGCCCTTCAGTTGTAGATCCTCCGAGTGCTGTAGTTCCGATGCGGTCGTGTGGCGGGCTCAGCGGCAGGCGCGGGCGTGTGCCTGGTGGTGGCGCCTGGTGGAGCAGTGCAGGACATGGGCTTGTGCGCTCGCCCTGTGGTGGCTCGGGACGGAGTATGACGACCATCAGGCGGCGGGTCTCGTATTGGTCGAGCCGGGGGATCCGCTTGCCGGGCTCGATCTCGTAGGCCATGTCCTCGCCGCAGGAGTTCCGCCAGCCGGCCCAGCCGTAGGCGATCTCGAAGGCCACCGGGGTGCTGATCGGAAGGTTGCCGATCATCCCCAGCACCGTTGGTGTCGCTGGGCTGAGTGCGAAGGGGGCCCGGCCCCCACAGGGGCAGATCGCACATCTTCGCCAGGTACATAACCTGTACCATGGTTGGTATGGCTCTGAAGCGCACCAACGTCTACGCCGAGGACAGTGACCTGCAGTTGATCAAGCAGGCCGCAGCGCGGTTGGGTGTGCCGGAGGCGGAGATAATCCGCGAGGGCATTCACCGGATCGCGCTGGCGCACCGGGTCTGGGACGAGCCGTTCGTGTCCGACGAGGAGACCTTCGACCTCGGAGGTCCCGTGGCGGAGGACGAGATCAGCGCCGCGGTGACGCGGGGGTACGACGAACGGGAGCGGCGGAACCGGCAGGGAAACGCCGCGTGATCGCTGTCGCCGACACCTCCGGCATCCTGACCCTGTTCAACCGGTCCGATCCCGACCATCACGCCGCGAGGAAAGCCGCAGACCAGTGCGGTTTCCTCGTCGCCACGCCGCTCGCGCTCACCGAGGTGCACCAGGTGGCGACCAACCGGGCCGGACGGGCGGCGGCCGACGGAATCCTCCGTTCGCTCACCGCACGCGTCCGGCAGATGCGGCTGGTCCTGGCTCCGCCGACGCCGGAGATCCTCGACGCCGCGTTGTCCGTGCGGGCCCGGTACGCGTCGCTCGATCTGGACCTGGTGGACGCGGTGAACGTCGCCCTCGCCGCCGAGTACGACACGGACGCGGTCCTCACCAGGGACCTACGGGACTTCCGGACCGTACGCCCGGTGGGTGGCCGGTACTCCTGCTTCCGGGTCCTCCCCGACGACCTCTGAGTGGTTCTGCGGGGTCAGTTCCCGCCGGCGAAGGCCACGAAGTCGGCCCACGCGGCCGGCGTGAGGGCGAGGCGGGGGCCCCGGCTGTTCTTGGAGTCGCGGACGTGGATGGTGGCGGGGGTCATGGCGACTTCCACGCAGTCGTTGCCGTCCCCGCTGCTGCTGTAGCTGCTCTTGAACCAGGTCGGTGCCGAGGCGTACCGGGTTCGGGGGTGCGGATCATGACTCTCCAAGCAATCGCTCGATGAAAGCCCGCGACTCTCGGGGCGTGAGGGCTTGGGCCCGGATCATGCCATAGCGCAGTTCGAGGATCCTCAGCTGCTTCGGATCGGTCACCGGTCGTCCGCCGAACGCCCCGTCGGAGCGCCCAACGGCGCTGCCGTCGGGGAACTTCAGCACTTCGATCAGTCCGCCCGTCCCGAAGTGGTCCTGGCTGTCGGTCAACAGCACCTGAATCGACACGTTGCGCAACTCCCCGATTTCCAGAAGACGTTCGAGTCGCCTACGCCACGCCATTCTGCCTCCGACCGGGCGGCGGAGTGTCACCTCCTCCTGAACGAAGCTCAGAGTCGGCGCCGGCGACCTCTCGAAGATCGCGCGCCGCGCCAGCCGCGCGGCCACCATGCGCTCGGTCTCCTCCTCCGAGTAGGCGGGGAGCCATACGTCGAACAGGGCACGCATATGGTCCTCGGTCTGCAGAAGGCCGTGCACGTCGTGGGTGCTGTAGAGCCCGATCTCGACCGCCCGGGCCTCCAGCATCGTCAGGTCCCGTACCTTCTTCGGGTACCGGACCTTCCTCACGTCCTCCCACGTCGCCGAGATCAGCCCATCCGCGCGCAACACCTCGTCGGCCTTGTCCAGGTACTCCTGCCGGGGAATCCGCTTCCCGCCCTCGATCTTGTAGACCAGGTCGTCCCCGTACCCCATCGCCGTCCCGAACTCGGCGACCCGCATCCCCACCGCCTCCCGCCGCAGCCTCAACTGC
>NZ_POTZ01000561.1 GCF_003236365.1 Streptomyces sp. NTH33 | reverse complement strand
GCCTACGGCCTGCGCCCCGCCCCCGAACTCATCGGCGTCGTCTTCGTCGTCGCCGGGCTCGCCCTGTCCCTGGTCGTCGTGGTGGTGCCCCGGGCAACACCCCTGACGGCCGCCGCGAGCGCGCTGGCGGTCAGCTGGGGGGTCGAGTTCCTCCAGCTCAGCGAGGTGCCGGCGGAGCTCTCCCGGCGCAGTGCCGTCGCCCGCCTCGTGCTCGGTTCCACTTTCAATCCGCCCGACCTGTTCTGGTACGCGGTCGGCGCGGCGGCGGGCTGGCTCGTCCACACCGCGGCGGGCTCCGTCACCGGTCGACGTGCCGGGAGCCCCGGCCGTGGGCGCTGTCGGTGATCCAGCGGTCGGCGAGCAGGCCCGAGGCGGCGGTGAGGGCCGCCGCGGCGACGACGGTGGCGTTCAGGCCGAAGGCGTCGGCGAGGACGCCGGCCACCAGGGCGCCGGCGGCGTAGCCGATGTCGCGCCAGAAGCGGTAGGTGCCGAGGGCGTTGGCCCGCCAGGCGGGGTGGGCGTGGTCGGAGACCGCGGCGATGAGGGCGGGGTAGACCATGGCGGTGCCGAGGCCGAGGACAACGGCGGAGAGGACGCCGGCGAGCAGGGGCCTGGCGAGCAGGACGAGCGCGAGGACGAAACCGGCGGCCTGGACGAGCATGCCGGCGACGATGAGGGGCTTGCGGCCGATGCGGTCGGCGAGGTGACCGGTGGGGATCTGCCCGACGCCCCAGAGGATGGGGTACAGCCCCTTGATCAGACCGACGGCCGCGAGCCCCAGGCCGTGGTCGGTGAAGAGCAGGGGGAAGACGCCCCAGGTGAGACCGTCGTTGAGGTTGTTGACCAGTCCGGCCTGGCTGGCGCCGCGCAGGGAGCGGTTGCGCCAGGAGGCCCTGGCGAACACGGCGGCCGGACCGGTGCTCTCGCCGGTGGGCAGGGGCGTGGTGTGCCGGGAGACCTCGAGGGCGACGTGGGCGGCGGTGTCGCGCACGACCAGGGACAGGGCGAGCCCGGCGACGACGAAGACGACGCCGATGAGTTCGGGGGCGGGGCGCAGGCCGTAGGCGGTGGCGAGGTAGCCGGTGACCAGGGCGGTGGCGCCGACGGCGGTGTAGCCGGCCGCTTCGTTGAGGCCGGTGGCCAGTCCCCGGCGTGCGGGGCCGACGAGGTCGATCTTCATGTTGACGGTCATCGACCAGGTCAGGCCCTGGTTGAGGCCGAGCAGCACGTTGGCGGCGACGATCAGGCCCCAGGACGGTGCCCATGCGAGCGCGAAGGGGACGGGCACGCCGATGAGCCAGCCGGCCACCAGGAGTTGCTTGCGGCGGAAGCGGGCCGTGAGCGCGCCGGCGGCGAGGTTGGTGAGGGCCTTGGTGAGGCCGAAGGCGATGATGAAGGAGAAGACGGCCAGGTCGCTGGTCAGGCCGAAGACGCGCGAGCCGATGAGCGGGACGGTGGTGCGCTCCAGGCCGACCAGGCCGCCGACGCAGACGTTGACGACGACGAGCAGGGTGAACTGCAGCCAGTTCTCCCGCAGCCCGAGCTGTACGGGCCTTGCCGCGGCCGTGGCTCTCGTGCTCACCGGGCGCCGCCTTCGGTGAGATGCCGGCCGTGGGCGGCGGCGTACTCCTCGGGGCCGCCGTCGAGGACGGTCAGGCCGGTGCGGCCGGCGCGTTCCAGGATGCCGGCGGCGGTCATCGCGCGCTCGCCGTGCCCGCAGGCGACGACCGCTCCGTCGGGTGCGTCGGCGGCGTGGGCGGCGAGGGTGCCGAGTTCGAGGTGGAGGGCGCCGGGGACGTGCCCGGCGGTGTACTCGGCCTTCTGCCGGACGTCGATGTACGGGGCCTGCGGGGCCCGGTCGGGCGTGACGAACGCGGTGGTGGCCCGAGCGCGCCCGTCGGCGGTCCACGCGCTCATGCCTCCCACGAGGTGTCCGGCGAGCCGCTCGTAGCCGATCTTGTACGCCTGCCAGGCGATCTCGCCCAGGTCCTGGTTCTCGCCGGTGACGAAGGCGAGGGGGGCCTCGGCGGGCAGGAGCCAGCCCAGCCAGGTGGCGAACTGGTCGCGCAGCGGAATGGAGAGGGATCCGGGTATGTGGCCGGCGGCGTAGTCGGCCGCGGGGCGGACGTCGACCACGTGGCCGCCGCCGGCGAGCAGGGCACCGACCTGTCCGGCATCGAGGGCGGGCAGCGCCGGGGCGGCGGTCAGGACGGCGGGGCCGCGCCGGTTGGCCTCGGCGAGCCGTTCGAAGTAGGCCGGGTAGGTGCCGAGGCTCGCTGTCAACTGCCGGACGAAGGCGTCCTCGTCGGGTGCGGCCAGCAGCGGGTTGGTCTGCCTCTGGGCGCCGATGGTGGTGGTGCGCCCGGTGCCGGGCGGGGCCGAGCAGAACGAGCCGGCTCCGTGGGTGGGCCACACCGCCGCCTCGTCCGGCAGCCGGGCCAGCCGCCTCAGGGACCGGTACTGGGCGCGGGCGAGTTCCTCGGTCCGGTCGGCGCCGAGGAGGTCGGTGCGGGCGGCGGAGTTCACGATCAGTGAGCCGCCGGTGAACACCCCGAGCAGGCGATCGCCGTCGAGGAGCAGGAAGGACAGGTGCTCGTCGGTGTGCCCGGGGGTGGCCAGGGCGCGCAGCGTCAGCCCGCCGAGATCCACTTCCTCACCGTCCGTGAGGCCCCGGTGGTCGAAGCCGCGGTGGCCGGCGGCGGAGGCGAGCACGGTGGCCCCGTGGTCGTGGCCGAGCTGGAGGGCGCCGGAGAGGAAGTCGGCGTGCAGGTGGGTGTCGGCCGCGTAGGCGACGCGCAGACCGCGCCGGGTGGCGGCGGCGTGCACGGTGCGCAGGTCGCGCTCGGCGTCCACGGTCAGGGCGCGGCCGTCACCCAGGTCGACGAGGTAGGCGCTGTTGCCCAGCCCTTCGTCGACCAGCGGGATCAGATGGTCGTCGGCGAAGCCCACTGCGGTCCTCCAGGATCTGGAGAGAGGTGTGGTGAGGGGGTGTGCGGGCGGCGGCGCGGGCGGTGTGGTCACCGCACCCCCCTTCACCTACAATATTCCATGGATTCATGGAGGATTGCATGGTGGAGACCACTCACGCGGGCTCGAAGGCGCACCTCTACGACGCGTTCGCGGCCAGCGGCAAGGCGCTGGCCAGCGGAAAGCGCCTGGAACTGCTCGACCTGCTCGCCCAGGGCGAGCGGACCGTGGATGCCCTGGCGAAGGCGGCCGGGCTGAACCTGACGACCGCCTCGGCGCATCTGCAGACGCTCAAGCAGGCCGGGTTCGTCGCGACGCGCCGCGAGGGGGTGCGTATCCACTACCGGCTCGCCGGCGACGACGTCGCCCAGCTGTTCGCGCTGCTGCGCAAGGTCGCCGAGAACCACCAGGCCGCCGTGCCCGGGGCCCGCGACGCCTATCTCGGCGACGACGGCGCCCTGGAGGTCACCCGCGAGGAGCTGCGCGCCCGCGTCGAGGCTGGGGACGTGGTGGTGCTGGACGTCCGCCCGGTGGAGGAGTACCTGGCCGGACACATCCCCGGTGCCGTCTCCATCCCGGTCGACGAACTGGCCGACCGCATCAACGAACTGCCCGAGGCCACGGAGATCGTCGTGTACTGCCGCGGCGCATACTGCGTCCTCGCCTACGACGCGGTCCGCCTGCTGACCGACCGCGGCCGGCGGGCGATCCGCCTCGACGACGGCATGCTCGAATGGCGCCTGGCCGAGATGCCCGTCGACACCGGGGACCTGGCATGACCGGATCAGGTAGACCTTCCCCGCCCGCGCGGACACGGGCGCGGGACGACACCGCGGACTCGCCCCTGACGGACACGCCGGGCACGCCGGGCGGGGCGGCGTCCGCGGGCCTGGGAGATACGGCCGACGACGACGGCGGCGAGGGCGGACCCGGCGGTGAACAGGGCGCTGGGCAGGCCGGCGAGGCCGGTGGAGCCGAGCATGTCCTGGGCGAGCAGCGCGCCGACGGTGATCCCGGCGGCCAGGCCGGCGCCGCTGAGGACCTGGGAGACGACCAGGAC
>NZ_POTZ01000560.1 GCF_003236365.1 Streptomyces sp. NTH33 | reverse complement strand
GCGCAGGGGCCGACCGCCGCCGGATCCGGGGCCCCGGGGGGCGCAGGCGCCTCCGCGGGGGCCCGCGCTCCCCTACCCCGGCAGCGGCAGACGCCTCCCGCGGGGCCCCGGCAGGAGTACCTGGACGCCTTCGGCGAGGACGACGTCTTCACGCCCCGGCCCCGCGGCGGCGTGCCGTCCGCGCGTCCGGCCGTGGTGTCGCCCGTCCCGCCGGCCGGGCAGGGCGTCGAGGCCGCGCGACGGCCCACCGACGAGCCCACGCGCGGCACAGGCGCCAAGGGGCGGACGTTCACCGGCATCGCGGCCGCCGCCGTCACCACCGTGCTCGCCGTCGTCGTCGCCGGACAGGTCGCCGACGACCGTTCCGACCCCGGCGTGCGGTCGCAGTCCGCCACCGGCCGCACGGACGGCGGCGCCGCGGGCGTCGCGGCCGCCGACGGCAAGCCGGTGGCACCGCCGGACGTGTCGGCGCTGACGTACGGCCAGAAGATGGGCATGAAGTACGAGCTCAGTCCCGCTCTCAAGGGTTCGGGCAGGTTCGACGTGGTCCCGGGCTCCACCAAGGCGCCGGGCAAGGGACGCAAGTACACCTACCGCGTCGACGTGGAGCAGGGCCTCGGCCTCGACGGCGAGCTCTTCGCCCAGGCCGTGCACGAGACGCTCAACGACGACCGCAGCTGGGCCCACGACGGCGGCCGCACCTTCGAACGCGTCTCCTCCGGCAGACCCGACTTCGTGATCACGCTCGCCAGCCCCGGCACCACCGCCATCTGGTGCGCCAAGTCCGGCCTGGACACCACCGAGGACAACGTCTCGTGCGACTCGGCCGCCACCGAGCGCGTGATGATCAACGCCTACCGGTGGGCGCAGGGTTCGAAGACCTACGGCGACAAGATGTACGCCTACCGGCAGATGCTGATCAACCACGAGATCGGCCACCGGCTCGGCTACGGACACGTCACCTGTGACAAGGACGGCGCCCTGGCACCCGTCATGCAGCAGCAGACCAAGTTCCTGGACCGCGGCGGAATCCACTGCCTGCCCAACCCCTGGCCCTATCCGGGGAGTTGACCGAACCCGGCACGTGACGTTCCGTGCCTGGGCGATCTCCTAGCGCGACGGAACGCGTCCCGCACGGGAAAGTTACGCCCGTTCACCCCTTTTGGTGGCGCGATGGACAACCGTCCATCGCGCCACCCTCATGTCCGCATACGTTCGTCCCGCTGCGAGCCGCCGGTGCGACGGCGGCTCCCCGCACGGAGTGAACGGGAGAGATCGGGGGTGCACGCGTGCGCATCGGACTGGTGACGGAGGGTGGCTATCCGTATGTGGGCGGTGACGTCGGGTTCTGGTGCGAACGGCTCGTGCGCGGGCTCGGACAGCACGAGTTCGACCTCTACGCGCTCAGCCGCAGCCGCCGGCAGGAGGACGCGGGCTGGGTGCCGCTGCCGCCGCAGGTCAGCCGGGTTCGTACCGCACCCCTGTGGGCGGCCGAGGACGACGGCATCACGTACGGACGACGCGCGCGCCGGCGCTTCGCCGAATGCTATGGCGAGCTGGCGTCGGTCCTGGTCACGGCGAGCGGCGGCGGTCCCGACAGCCCCGGCGACCACGGCGAGGCGGTCGGTCAGGACCGTGCCGACGACGAGGCGGACCGTTTCGGCAGCGCGCTGTACGGGCTCGCCGAGCTCGCCCGCGACGAGGGCGGCCTGGTGGGCGCGCTGCGCTCCGAAACCGCCGTACGCGCGCTGGAACGCGCCTGTCGCGCGCCCGGCGCTTCGCGTGCGGCGCGCGAGGCCCGCGTCCCGGATCTGCTCGCGGCCGCCGGGCACCTGCGGCAGGCTCTGAGCCCTCTCGCGGTCGACTGGTACGAGGACGACGGCCTCGGCGCCGCCGACCTCTGCCACGCGGCGGCCGGCGGCGCGGCGGCCCTGTCCGGGCTGCTCGCCCGCCACTTCACCGGGGTCCCCCTGCTGGTCACCGAGTACGGCGCACGGCTGCGCGCGCACCACCTCGCCACCGGCGCCGACGGAACCGCCCCGGCCGTACGGGCCCTGCTCGCCGCGTTCCACGGCGGGGTCGCCGCCGAGGCGTACCGGCAAGCAGCCCTCGTCACCCACGGCAACGCGCACACCCGCCGCTGGCAGGAGCGCTGCGGTGCCGAGCGCGCCAAACTGCGTACCGTCCACCCCGGCATGGACGCCGCAGGCTTCGCCGGGGCCGGAGAGTCACCGGAGGCCGCCGACCCGGACACGCTGGTGTGGGCCGGCCGTGTCGAGCCCGCCAAGGACCTGGTGTCCCTGCTGCACGCCTTCGCCCAGGTGCACAGGCAGGAGCCGAAGGCGCGGCTGCGGATCGTGAGCACCGCGACCGGCTCCGACGGGACGGCCTACCTGGGCCACTGCCGGGCGCTCGCCGCCCAGCTCTTCCCCGACGAGGCCGAGGGCCCGCACACCGTCGGCGACAACCCGGTGTCCTTCGAGGAGGTCGGCGGCCCGGAGGCCCCGACGCTCGCGGAGGTGTACGCCTCGGGCGCCGTGATCGTCCTGTCGAGCGTCGTCGAGGGCTTCCCGATCGGTCTCGTCGAGGCGATGTTCTGCGGCTGTGCGACGGTCTCCACCGACGTCGGCGCGGTCGTGGAGGTCATCGGCGGCACCGGGCTCGTCGTACCCCCGCGCAATCCACGGGCGCTCGCCGATGCGTGCATGGCGCTGCTGCGCGACCCCGAGCGCCGTGCGCGCCTGGGCGCCGCCGCCCGCGCCCGCGCGCTGGAACTGTTCACCGTCGAGCAGAACATCGCCGCGTTCCACGGCATGTACCTCGAGATCGTCTCGCACTGCCCGGTCCGGCGCGTCGTCCTCGGCGAGACCGGCGAGCCCCTTCCGTTCGCCGTCCCGGCCGAGGCCCACGTACCCGGCAGCTGGACCGGGCCCCCCGCCCGCGTCGCGGCCCGCCGGGCCACCGACTCACCGGCACCGTGCCCGACCCCCATGACCACCACGGAGGCCTCCGGATGAACGGCTCCTCGGGACAAAGCGGCCACACCGGCACCACGGCCGTCCCCGCCCTCCCGGCCGGTGACCTCGGCGAGCCGGCCCTCGACCGGAGCCCTTTCGTGCCCTCCCGGCGCGGCGCCGCCGACCCGGTCAAGGCGCTGATGCACCGGCACCGCGAACTGTGCGAACGAGCCGTCGACCCCCTGGAGATCGCCGCCGGCCTGGAGGCGCACGGCGTCACCGACCGCACCGCCGCCCGCTTCCGCCACCGCGACGTCTTCTCGCTCGCCGAGGAGATGTACGCCCGGATCTCCCGCGACACCGGGACACCTCCGCGCCACGAGGCCACCGCCGTGCCTTCGATGGGTCTCGGCCCGGCCGGGCTCGGCCTGCTGCCCGGCACCCTGTGCGCGGCCGCCGTGACCGGGCTGCGTCTGACCGAGGGCCGGACGCGACTGGCCGTCGCCGCGCTCGGCGTCCTCGCCGTGGGGCTGGGCCTGCGCGCCGTGCTCCGCCACGGCCCGCTGAGCACCGGCAGACGTACACCGGCCGGCCCGCACGCGTCCGGCACGCGCGCGTGGACGTGCCTGCTGCTCGCTCATGCCCTCCTCGGCGAGGGCCTGCTCGGCGCAGCCGTCACCGGCGGCCCCGACGCACTGCCCGACGGCACCGCCGCCGGGGCCTGGCCGTTGACCACCGCTCCCGTGCTGGCCCTCGCCCTCGCCTGCGCCCCGGCGGTCTGGACCGCCCACCTCTTCGTCGTCCGCGCCCGGCGCAGGGTGACCATCAGCCGCGGCCTGGAGGAGTTCGCCACGTCCGTACGGCCCCTGCTGTTCGGCATCCTCGGCCTGTTCCTGTGCGTCCTGGCCGTCCTCGCCGCCGCGTGCGGGGCAGCCCTGGACGAGCCCGCCGGCTACGCACAGGCCCTCACGCTGGGCGCGCTGCTGCTGCTCGCCCGCCTCCTCACCGTGCACGGCATCACCCGGGCCCCGGCCGTCGCCCTCGGCGCCGCGGCCACGGCCGAGGTGGCGGCCCAGGCAGGCGTCCTCGCCGCCCGCC
>NZ_POTZ01000055.1 GCF_003236365.1 Streptomyces sp. NTH33 | reverse complement strand
GCGGAGACCCGCGAGTCAGGGCAGCGGGCGGGGGGAAAGGTCCGCGTCAGCGCCCGCGCAGCTCGCGGTACTTGTTGGTCAGGGTCTTGGTGGACGCGTCCAGGCCCGGGACCTCCGTGCCCTCCGTGAGGGCCGGTTCGATGCGCTTGGCGAGGACCTTGCCCAGTTCCACGCCCCACTGGTCGAAGGAGTCGATGTTCCAGACGGCGCCCTGGACGAACACCTTGTGTTCGTAGAGGGCGATCAGCTGACCGAGGACCGACGGGGTCAGCTCACGGGCGAGGATCGTCGTCGTGGGGTGGTTCCCGCGGAACGTCTTGTGCGGGACCAGTTCCGCCGGCGCCCCTTCCTCCCGTACCTCCTCCGGCGTCTTGCCGAAGGCCAACGCCTGTGTCTGCGCGAAGAAGTTGGCCATCAACAAGTCGTGCTGCGCCTTGAGGTCACCGCTCAGCTCCGCGACCGGCTCGGCGAAGCCGATGAAGTCCGCCGGGATCAGCTTCGTACCCTGGTGGATCAGCTGGTAGTACGCGTGCTGCCCGTTCGTGCCCGGCGTACCCCACACCACCGGGCCGGTCTGCCACCCCACCGGCTCGCCGTCCCGCTGCACCGACTTCCCGTTGGACTCCATGTCCAGCTGCTGCAGATACGCGGTGAACTTGGACAGATAGTGCGAGTACGGCAGCACCGCGTGCGACTGCGCGTCGTGGAAGTTGCCGTACCAGATCCCCAACAATCCCAGCAGCAAAGGAACGTTGGACTCGGCCGGCGCCGTCCTGAAGTGCTCGTCGACCAGCCGGAAGCCCTCCAGCATCTCCCCGAAGCGCTCCGGGCCGATCGCGATCATCAGCGACAGCCCGATCGCCGAGTCGTACGAGTACCGCCCCCCGACCCAGTCCCAGAACTCGAACATGTTGGCCGTGTCGATGCCGAACTCGGCGACCTTCTCCGCGTTCGTCGACAGCGCCACGAAGTGCTTCGCGACGGCTTCCGGGCCGGCCTTCAGCTCACCGAGCAGCCAGTTGCGCGCCGACGTCGCGTTGGTGACCGTCTCGATGGTGGTGAACGTCTTGGACGCGATGATGAACAGCGTCTCCGCCGCGTCGAGGTCCCGCGTCGCCTCGTGCAGGTCGGCACCGTCGACGTTGGACACGAAGCGCACCGTCAGCCCGCGGTCCGTGCAGGCCCGCAGCGCCTCGTACGCCATCGCCGGGCCCAGGTCCGATCCGCCGATGCCCACGTTCACCACGTTGCGGATCCGCTTGCCGGTGTGTCCCGTCCACTCCCCCGAACGGACCCGGTTCGCGAAGTCGCCCATCCTGTCGAGGACCGCGTGCACACCGGGCACGACGTTCTCCCCGTCGACCTCGATCACCGCGTCCCGCGGCGCCCGCAGCGCCGTGTGCAGCACGGCCCGGTTCTCGGTGACGTTGATCTTCTCGCCGCGGAACATGGCGTCCCGCAGCCCGAACACGTCCGTCGCGGCGGCCAGCTCCCGCAGCAGCCGCAGCGTCTCGTCGGTGACGAGGTTCTTGGAGTAGTCGACGTACAGGTCGCCGACCTGGAGGGTGTACGCCTCACCGCGCTCCGGGTGGGCGGCGAACAGATCCCGCAGATGGGTGTCGGCGAGTTCCTCACGGTGCTTGGCCAGAGCGGTCCACTCGGGCCTCTGGTTGAGCCTGGTACGGCCGTCTGCGTTCATTCGGACTTCAGCCTCTTTCCTAGCTGTCCTGCTGCGTCCTGCCCCGCTGCCGAACCAACCTAGTTGATCAGCGGGCGACGTGAGTCGTCGTGACGCCGTCGTCCGGCGCACCCACCACTACGTCCGCCGCCCGCGCGGGTATCAGCGCGGCCACGGAAAGGACGACGAACGCCGCTGTGAGCAGCGCCGGGCGGTTCGGCCCCCACGCGGCGGCGACCGCCCCGCCGAGCACCGCGCCGAGCGGCGCCCCGGCCACGGAGAGGGTGCGGAAGGCCGCGCTGACCCGGCCCAGCATCCCGGCGGGGCTGCGCTGCTGCATCAGCGTGGTCGTGTTGACGTTCCACACCATGCCCATCAGCCCGAACACGGCCAGCGCGGCCACCGCCACGGGCAGACTGCGCACCACCCCCATCACCACCAGCGCGGCGATCTGCACCGCCCCGGCCAGCAGTACGGCCCGCATGCGCCCCAGCCGGGCCACGATCCGGCTGTTGACCGCTCCTCCGACCAGACTGCCGACCGTGTACGCCGTCAGTACCGCCGCGTACCCCTTGGTGCCGGCGTCAAGCCAGCCGGTCACGATGACCACCAGGGTGGCGATGAGGGCGCCCATCCCGACGTTGCACAGCGCGGTGGCGGCGCACAGCCCGCGCAGCGCCCGGTCCCGCCCGAGGGTGCGCAGTCCCTCGGCTATCTCGCGCCGCAGCGTGCTGCCCGCCGGTCTCGGCGGCCGCTCGGGCCCGGAGACCCGCAGGGAGGCCACCAGCGCGGCGGCCACCAGGAACGTGGCGGCGTTGGCGGCGAACGGGGCCGCGGCACCGGCGGCGAGCAGCAGCGGCACGGCCGGACCACCGAGCAGTCCGCCGGCCACGCGCTGCCCGGTCATCAGCCGGGCGTTGGCGCCGCCCAGCGCCTGCGGCTCCACCAGGACGGGCAGCAGGGCCGTGGCCGCGTTGTCGAAGAGCGTCTGCAGCGTGGTCAGCGCGAAGGCCAGGGCGATCAGCAGACCGATCGAGGCGTGCCCCAGGGCCACGGCCACGGCGAAACCGCCGACCAGCAGGGCCCGTACCGTGTCCGCCGTCCACATCGCGCGCCGCTGGTCCACCCGGTCGGCGACGGCGCCGCCGAGCAGTCCGAAGATGATCCAGGGGAGATAGCCGCAGGCCGCGACGGAGGAGATGAGCAGCGGGTCGTCGGTCAGCGACACGGCGAGCAGCGGCAGCGCGGCCGTACGCAGCGAGTCACCGAAGCTGGACAGCACGGCGGCGCTCCACAGCCGTCCGAATCCCCCGCGCCAGGCGGGCGCGCCCACGCCCGCGGCCTTGGTTAATGTCATGCTTCCTCTCCACGGTTCGCCTGATGCGCAAACCGTAGAGGGCACCACTGACAATCGGTCCGCGGCGGCCGGCCGCCCGGGGAGGCGACAGGTCCGGTCCCGCGCCCGCGAGCGGCGCCGGCCGGAGCCCGACTCCTAGATTTCGCCCCGCAGTTTGGCGAGCGCCTCGGCGAGGATCGCCTCGCCGTCCGCGTCGCTGCGCCGCTCGCGCACATAGGCGAGGTGCGTCTTGTAGGGCTCGGTGCGCGGCGGGGCCGGCGGGTTGTCCTGGTCCTGACCGGCCGGGAAGCCGCAGCGCGGGCAGTCCCAGGTGTCGGGGACCTGCGCGTCGCTGGCGAAGCTCGGCTGGGTCTCGTGCCCGTTGGAGCACCAGAAGGAGATGCGCAGACGCGGCGCGGACTCACCGCGCTCGGCCTCGCCCATCGGCCCCGCCCCGACCCGGCTTCCTCGGATCGCGTTGCCACTTGCCACGGTCGTAACTCCCTGCGTGATGGTGCCGCGGAGCGAGTCGGCGTACCGCTTCGCTGCGAGCACCTCAGTCTACGTAAGACCCAACGCGCGTCCAGTGACTGGAGTTACCGCCCCCCGCACACAGACGCAAGCCCCATGATAGGACGCGCCCGGGAGCGCATGCCGACCATGGGGCCTTACGTACGGAATGTGCGCCGGCTGTTGTTCAGCCGCTCGTCTTCATCAGGATGCCGAGCACCACGATGCACGCGATCCACAGCAGGCCGGCCACCACGGTGATGCGGTCGAGGTTGCGCTCGGCGACCGAGGAGCCGCCGACGGAGGACTGGACGCCGCCACCGAACATGTCGGAGAGGCCGCCGCCCTTCCCCTTGTGCATCAGCACCAGCAGCATCAGCAGCAGGCTGAAGAAGATCAGGGCGATCGAGAACCCCAAAACCACGGCTGGACCAACTTCCTCGGATTCGGATGGACGACGGGGCGCGGCAGACACTGCCTGCCATGCTCCCGCAAGACTACGACGGATCGCCGCTAGCGCATACTCACAGCCCGGCTCGTCGCCGCCCTCACTGCTCGCGGAAGCGCACGATCCTGACGAACTCGTCCGTGTCCAGCGAGGCACCGCCGACCAGGGCTCCGTCGATGTCGGCCTGTGCCATGATCTCGGCGACGTTGCCCGACTTCACGGAGCCGCCGTACTGGATGCGGACCTGGTCGGCGACTTCCTGCGAGTACAGCTCGGCGATCTTGCCGCGGATGGCGGCGCAGACCTCCTGGGCGTCGTCGGCGCCGCAGACCTTGCCGGTGCCGATGGCCCAGACGGGCTCGTAGGCGATCACGATCGACTCGGCCTGCTCGGCCGGGAGGTCCTTCAGACCGCCCTCGACCTGGGCGAGCGTGTGCGGGACGTGGTTGCCCGCCTCGCGGACGTCCAGTTCCTCGCCGACGCACAGGATCGGGGTCAGGCCGTGCTTGTAGGCGGCCTTGACCTTGGCGTTCACCAGCTCGTCGGTCTCGTTGTGATACTGGCGCCGCTCGGAGTGCCCGATCACCACGTACGTGCACTTGAGCTTGGCCAGCATCGGGCCGGAGATCTCGCCGGTGTAGGCGCCGGAGTCGTGCTGCGAGATGTCCTGGGCGCCGTACTTGATCTTGAGCTTGTCGCCGTCGACCAGGGTCTGCACGGAGCGCAGATCGGTGAAGGGCGGCAGGACGGCGACCTCGACGGCCTCGTAGTCCTTGTCGGCCAGGGCGAAGGCGAGCTTCTGGACGTGTGCGATGGCCTCGAGGTGGTTGAGGTTCATCTTCCAGTTGCCCGCCATCAGCGGCGTGCGCGTACTCATGCGGTTCAGTCCTCCAGTGCGGCGAGGCCGGGGAGCGTCTTGCCCTCGAGGTATTCGAGGGAGGCGCCGCCTCCGGTCGAGATGTGGCCGAATGCCGACTCGTCGAAGCCCAGCGTACGGACGGCCGCGGCGGAGTCGCCGCCGCCCACGACGGTGAAGCCGTCCGAGTCGACGAGGGCCTGGGCGACCGCCTTGGTGCCCTCGGCGAAGTCGGGGTGCTCGAAGACGCCCATCGGGCCGTTCCAGAAGACGGTGGCGGCGTCGGCGAGCTTGGCGGCGTACAGCTTGCGGGACTCCGGGCCGATGTCCAGGCCCAGCTGGTCGGCCGGCATGGCGTCCGCGGCGACGGCGGTGGGGTGGACCGGGGCCTTGGCCTTCAGGTCCGGGAATTCGGGCGAGACCAGCGCGTCCACCGGCAGGACCAGCTCGACGCCGGTCTTCTCGGCGCGCTCGATGTACTCCCTGACGGCCGGGAGCTGGTCCTCCTGCACGAGGGACTTGCCGATCTCGTGCCCCTGGGCCTTGAGGAAGGTGTACGCCATGCCGCCGCCGATGAGCAGCCGGTCGGCCTTGCCGAGCAGCTCGTCGATGACGGCGAGCTTGTCGGAGACCTTGGCGCCGCCGAGCGCGACGACGTAGGGCCGCCGGACGTTCTCGGTGAGCTTCCTCAGGACGCCGACCTCGGTGGCGATGAGGTGGCCGGCGTAGTGCGGCAGGCGGGCCGGGAGGTCGTAGACGGAGGCGTGCTTGCGGTGCACGGCGCCGAAGCCGTCGCCGACGTAGACGTCCGCGAGGGCGGCGAGGGCGTCGGCGAACTCGCCGCGCTCGGTGTCGTCCTTGGAGGTCTCGCCGGGGTTGAAGCGCAGGTTCTCGACGACCGCGACCTGGCCGGGCTGCAGGCCGTCCACGGCGCCGTGGGCGGCGGGGCCGACGGTGTCCTGGGCGAACGCCACGGGGGCGCCGAGGAGTTCGCCGAGCCGCTCGGCGGCGGGCAGCAGGGAGAAGGCCGGGTCCGGGGCGCCCTTGGGGCGGCCGAGGTGGGAGGCCACGACCACCTTGGCGCCGGCGTCGGCGAGCGCCCTGACGGTGGGCAGTACGGCGCGGATGCGGCCGTCGTCGGTGATGACACCGTCGGCCAGCGGCACGTTGAGGTCGGCGCGGACGAAGACCCGCTTGCCGTCCACGCCTTCGGAGAGAAGTTCGTCGATCGTCTTCATGGGTTGGGACTCCTGAGGAGGAGGGGGCTCTTGATCGTACGAGGACCGATCGATCCGCACGCGGGCGGGTTGTGGTCTTTCGCCCCGCCGTACGTGCGTCAGGGCCCGGGCCGCGCGACCGTGCGCTGCCCGAGCCCTGAACTCACATCGAGGTGCCTGCCCTGGCGATCAGAGCTGGTTGCCGACGAAGACCGTCAGGTCGACGAGGCGGTTGGAGTAGCCCCACTCGTTGTCGTACCAGCCGATGACCTTCACGTTCTTGCCCTCCTGAACCATCGTCAGGGAGGAGTCGAAGGTGCAGGACGCCGGCGCGTTGACGATGTCGGAGGAGACGATCGGGTCCTCGGTGTACTCGAGGATGCCCTTCAGCTCGCCCTCGGCGGCCTTCTGGAAGGCGGCGTTGACCTCTTCCTTGGTGACCTCGCGGGAGAGTTCGACGACGAGGTCGGTGACGGAGCCGGTGGGCACCGGAACGCGCATGGCCATGCCGTCCAGCTTGCCCTTGAGCTGAGGCAGCACCAGGGCGGTGGCCTTGGCGGCGCCGGTGGTGGTGGGGATGATGTTCTCCGCGGCGGCACGGGCGCGGCGCAGGTCCTTGTGCGGGAAGTCCAGGATGCGCTGGTCGTTCGTGTACGCGTGCACGGTGGTCATCAGACCCTTGACGATGCCGAAGTTCTCGTCGAGGACCTTCGCCATCGGCGCCACGCAGTTGGTGGTGCAGGAGGCGTTGGAGATGACGTTGTGGTTCGCGGCGTCGTAGGTGTCCTGGTTGACGCCCATGACGATGGTGACGTCCTCGTTCTTCGCCGGGGCGGAGATGATGACCTTCTTGGCGCCGCCGGCGATGTGCTTCTCGGCGTCTTCCTTCTTGGTGAAGATGCCGGTGGACTCGATGACGATGTCGACACCGAGCTCGCCCCAGGGGACGTCGGCGGGGTTGCGCTCGGACAGCACCTTGATGGTGTGGCCATCGACGGTGATGGTGTCCTCGGTGTGGGAGACCTCCTGCTTGAGGCGGCCGAGGATGGTGTCGTACTTCAGCAGGTGAGCGGTGGTCGCGGTGTCACCCAGGTCGTTGACAGCCACGATCTCGATGTCTGCACCCTGCTCCAGCAGCGCGCGGAAGTAGTTACGACCGATGCGGCCAAAGCCGTTGATGCCTACGCGGATCGTCACGAACCGATCTCCTCGTTGGTACGCCGGTTTCGACGCCGGCGAGCTGTATGGGATGTCCCCGACCACCCCCGACCCTACCCCTCTGGGACCTCCGCAGTGACATCAAGACGGCGCGGTGTCCCATATCCGCCAGTAGACCTGTGGACCCCCCTGCGCGGGCGCCCGGATCACCCCGTTCCGCCATGGAATGCCGTTACCAATTGCCCCCGTTGATCACTCATCCGTGCCCCCGGTGGCTCACTTGTGAAATCCGGCAATCCGGGCACTCTCAAGTCCGGCATATACCCCGGTCGAGCACGGCCGTCGCCGGGGCGCCGACGGCCGCCGACGGTCGCCGACCGGCCCGTACCGACCGGTCGGTGTCCGATACCGGTGGGCCGGCGCCGGCCGTTGCCGTTGACGCACGGTGATCACACCGGACGGGGTACCCACGAGCGGGGCGGCCACGCGCACCCGGCCGGTGCCGCCCGGCCGGGCCCGTTCACGCGGCCGCTCGGCCGGCCCGGGTCAGCCGGCCAGGTTGTCCGCCAGGTCCTCCGTGAGGTTGGCCTCGGTGCCCGGGATGCCGAGGTCGGAGGCCCGCTTGTCGGCCATGGCGAGGAGGCGGCGGATGCGGCCCGCGACCGCGTCCTTGGTCAGCGGGGGGTCGGCGAGGGCGCCGAGTTCCTCCAGGGATGCCTGCTTGTGCTCCATGCGCAGGCGGCCCGCGGCGGCGAGGTGTTCGGGGACGTCGTCGGCGAGGATCTCCAGGGCGCGCTGCACACGGGCGCCGGCCGCGACGGCCGCGCGGGCCGAGCGGCGCAGGTTGGCGTCGTCGAAGTTGGCGAGGCGGTTGGCCGTGGCGCGGACCTCGCGGCGCATCCGCCGCTCCTCCCAGGCCAGCACGGACTCGTGGGCGCCCAGGCGCGTCAGCAGGGCGCCGATCGCGTCACCGTCACGGACGACGACCCGGTCGACGCCCCGCACCTCGCGGGCCTTCGCCGCGATGGACAGCCGGCGGGCGGCGCCCACCAGGGCGAGCGCGGCCTCCGGACCGGGACAGGTCACCTCCAGGGAGGAGGACCGGCCCGGCTCGGTGAGCGAGCCGTGGGCCAGGAACGCCCCGCGCCAGGCGGCCTCGGCGTCGCAGGTGGCCCCCGAGACCACCTGCGGCGGCAGGCCGCGGATCGGGCGGCCCCGCCCGTCGACCAGCCCGGTCTGCCGGGCCAGTTGGTCGCCGCCCGCGACGACGCGCACCACGTAGCGCGAGCCGCGGCGCAGCCCGCCCGGCGCCATCACGATCAGCTCGGAGCCGTGACCGAAGATCTCCAGGACGTCCCGCTTCAGTCGCCGCGCCGCCATGGCGGTGTCCAGCTCCGCCTCGATCACGATGCGCCCGCTGACCAGATGGAGGCCGCCGGCGAACCGCAGAACGGCGGAGACCTCCGCCTTTCTGCAGCAGGTCCGGGTGACGGGGAGCCGGGAGATCTCGTCCTTCACCGCTGCCGTCATCGCCATGGGCCGATCCTTCCATGCATCCGAAAAATACGGTCGTACGCGGCGGCCAGCAGCTCCGGGTCGTGCCGCGGAGTTCCGTCCCTCCGGGCCACCGGCGCGAGTTCGACCGCGGCGCCGAACCGCTCGGCGGCCTCGCTGAGGTCGTCGCGGTCGGGCACGGCGGCCTCGTCGGCCAGCACCACGTCCAGGGCGAGTTTAGGGGCGTGTCGTCCCAAAACCTCCAAATGACGCTGCGGGGAGAAGCCTGCGGTTTCCCCCGGCTGCGGCGCGAGGTTCAGGGACAGCACCCGCCGTGCCTTGGTTCCGATGAGCGCGTCGAGCAGCTCCGGCACCAGCAGGTGCGGGATGACCGAGGAGAACCAGGAGCCGGGCCCGAGCACCACCCAGTCCGCGTCCAGGACCGCCTCCACGGCCTCCGGCACGGCGGGCGGGTCGTTCGGCACGAGGTGCACGGACTGCACCTCCCCGGGGGTGAGCGCGACCGTGGCCTGGCCGCGGACGACATCGATGTCCTCGGGCCGCTCCGGATCGTGCCCCCTGACCAGCGCCTGCAGTTCCAGGGGCACGGCCGACATGGGCAGCACGCGCCCGTGCGCGCCCAGCAGCATGCCCACCAGGTCCAGCGCCTGGACGTGGTCGCCGAGCTGCTCCCACAGGGCGACGATCAGCAGGTTGCCCACCGCGTGGTCGTGCAGCTCGCCCTGGGAGGTGAAGCGGTGCTGGATGACCCGGGCCCAGGTCTGCCCCCAGTCGTCGTCACCGCACAGCGCGGCCAGCGCCTTGCGCAGGTCGCCGGGCGGCAGCACCCCCAGCTCGTCGCGCAGGCGCCCGCTGGAGCCGCCGTCGTCGGCCACGGTGACGACGGCGGTGAGGTCGCCGGTGATCCGGCGCAGCGCGGCGAGCGAGGCGGACAGGCCCATGCCGCCGCCGAGCGCGACCACCTTCGGCTGGGCACCGCGCCGACGCGCCCGCGCCCCCCGGGCCTCGCCGGTGCGCCCGGCGTACGCGGCGGTCGCCCGACGCGCCGTGCGCCCGCCCGGCGTCACCCGGCGCAGCCCGCTCAGCCCGCCCAGCCGCGGAGTACGTCTTCCGGTCACTCCCGCCCCACGTCCCGGTGGACGACGACGGTCTCCACGCCCTCGGCCGCGAGCCGCGCGGCCAGCTTCTCGGACATGGCCACCGAGCGGTGCTTGCCGCCCGTGCAGCCGATGGCGATGGTCACGTACCGCTTGCCCTCGCGGCGGTAGCCGGCCGCGATCAGCCGCAGCAGCTCGGCGTAGCGGTCGAGGAACTCCTTGGCACCGGGCTGGTTGAAGACGTACGCGGCGACCTCGTCGTTCAGCCCGGTGTACGGGCGCAGCTCGGGCACCCAGTGCGGATTGGGCAGGAACCGCATGTCCGCGACCAGGTCGGCGTCGACCGGCAGGCCGTACTTGAAGCCGAACGACATCACCGTGGCCCGCAGCTCGGGCTCCTCCTCGCCGGCGAACTGGGCGTCCATCTTGGCGCGCAGCTCGTGCACGTTGAGGCTGGAGGTGTCGATCACCAGGTCGGCGTCGCCGCGCAGCTCCCGCAGCAGCTCCCGTTCGGCGGCGATGCCGTCGACGATACGGCCGTCGCCCTGGAGCGGGTGGGGCCGGCGCACCGACTCGAAGCGGCGCACCAGGGCGTCGTCGGAGGACTCCAGGAAGACGATCCGCCGCGTGACGTTCTTGGCCTCCAGGTCGGCCAGGGACTCGCGCAGGGCGTCGAAGAAGCGGCGGCCGCGGACGTCGACGACGACCGCGATCCGGGCCACGTTGCCCTGCGAGCGGGCGCCGAGCTCCACCATGGTGGTGATCAGCGCCGGCGGCAGGTTGTCGACGACGAACCAGCCGAGGTCCTCCAGACACTTGGCGGCCGTGGACCGGCCTGCCCCGGACATGCCGGTGATGATCACCAGCTCGGGAATGGCCGCGTCGGGAACGCCGGCCGTGTCGATGCTCACCTGTGCTCCGTCTTCCTGGACCGCGCGCCGCCGCTGCTCGGCGTGCGTCCCCTCGTGGACCTGATCTCGCCCGGCGGTCCGCCGTGCCTCGTGCTCGGTCATGTCTCCTGCCCCCGTCGGTCGTCCGGGACACCCGCGGTCACGGGCTCCCCCGCGTCACTCGTCGCCGTCTCGAGCGGCGCTTCCTCCATGTCTTCCATGATCTCTCCCGTCGCGGTGTTGACGGCAGGTGCGGCCGGGGCCGCTCGGGCGAGGGCCGCGGCGATCGTCTCGGCCGTCTTGCGGCCTATGCCGGGCACCTCGCGGATCTGGTCGATTGTCGCCGACCGCAGCCGCTTCACCGAGCCGAAATGCTTGATCAGCGCCTGCTTGCGCGCCTCGCCGAGACCGGGTACGTCGTCCAGGGGCCCGGCCCGGAAGCGCTTGGCCCGCCGGGTGCGCTGGTAGGTGATCGCGAACCGGTGGGCCTCGTCGCGCACGCGCTGCAGCAGGTACAGGCCCTCGCTGCTGCGGGGCAGGACCACCGGGTCGTCCTCGCCGGGCAGCCAGACCTCCTCCAGGCGCTTGGCCAGCCCGCACACGGCGATGTCGTCGATGCCGAGCTCGTCCAGGGCCCGCTGGGCGGCGGCGACCTGGGGCCAGCCGCCGTCGACGACGACCAGCTGCGGCGGGTAGGCGAAGCGCTTGGGGCGCCCGTCGTCCTCGGTGAGCGCGCCCGGCGAGCCGTCGGCGAGGGCGTCCTCGCCGTCGGCCCACTCGCCGGTCCTCTCCTTCTCGGCGAGATACCGCCTGAAGCGGCGGGTGATCACCTCGTGCATGGAGCGGACGTCGTCCTGGCCCTCTCCGTGCCAGAGCCGCGTGTCTCCGGCACGACCCCGGATCTGGAAGCGGCGGTACTCGCTCTTGCGCTGCAGGCCGTCCTCGAAGACGACCATGGAGGCCACCACGTCGTCGCCCTGGAGGTGGGAGATGTCGTAGCACTCGATCCGCAGGGGGGCGCTGTCCAGGCCGAGGGCCTCGGCGATCTCCTCCAGGGCACGCGAGCGCGTGGTCAGGTCCGAGGCGCGCCTGGTCCTGTGCAGGGCGAGCGCCTGCAGTGCGTTGCGCTGCACGGTTTCCATCAGGGCCTTCTTGTCGCCGCGCTGCGGGACGCGCAGCGAGACGTTCGCCCCGCGGCGGCCGGTGAGCCACTGCTGGACCGGCTCGACCGGGTCGGGCAGGGCCGGGACGAGGACCTCCTTGGGTACGGCGTCCCCGCTCTCCTCGCCGTACAGCTGCTGCAGGGCGTGCTCGACGAGGGCGCCGGTGGTGACGTCCTCCACCTTGTCGGTCACCCAGCCGCGCTGGCCGCGCACGCGTCCGCCGCGCACGTGGAAGATCTGTACGGCGGCCTCCAGCTCGTCCTCGGCGACGGCGACGAGGTCGGCGTCGGTCGCGTCGGCGAGCACGACCGCGTTCTTCTCCATCGCCTTCTTCAGGGCCCCGATGTCGTCGCGCAGGCGGGCGGCCCGCTCGTACTCCATCTCCTCGGCCGCCGCCGTCATCTCCCTCTCCAGGCGCCGCAGGTACGTGCCCGTGCGGCCGGCCATGAAGTCGCTGAACTCCTCGGCCAGCTCCCGGTGCTCCTCGGCGGAGACACGGCCCACGCAGGGCGCGGAGCACTTGCCGATGTAGCCGAGCAGGCAGGGGCGGCCGGTGCGGGCGGCGTTCTTGAAGACTCCGGCCGAGCAGGTGCGCACCGGGAAGACGCGCAGCAGCAGGTCGACGGTGTCGCGGATGGCCCACGCGTGCGCGTACGGCCCGAAGTAGCGCACGCCCTTCTTCTTGTGGCCGCGCATCACCTGCACGCGCGGGAACTCCTCGTTCATCGTCACCGCGAGGTACGGGTAGCTCTTGTCGTCGCGGTACTTGACGTTGAACCGGGGGTCGTACTCCTTGATCCAGGAGTACTCCAGCTGCAGCGCCTCGACCTCCGTGGACACCACGGTCCACTCCACGGACGCCGCGGTGGTGACCATGGTGCGGGTGCGCGGGTGGAGGTTCGCCAGGTCCTGGAAGTAGTTGGCCAGGCGCTGGCGCAGGCTCTTGGCCTTTCCGACGTAGATCACCCGGCGGTGCTCGTCACGGAACCTGTAGACCCCGGGACAGTCCGGGATGTCTCCCGGCTTGGGGCGGTAGCTGGAGGGGTCGGCCATGTCTCACACCCTACTGTCGGGCACCGACACAGCGGCGGGTCTCTCGTACCGGCTGCTCCCGGCCCGCTCCGGCGGGGGTGCGGACTCGGCCAGGAGTGCGCGGCCGTCGGTCCCAGGTGTTGTCGGGACTTGGTCAACACGCTTCAATGCGGGGGAACTCGGGGCCGTCGAAGCGGCGTACGGAGGTGAGGACACCCGTGCCCGCGCGCGGGGGTGGCCCCGTGGACCCGCGGAACGGTCCGACCAGCCGTCCGCACCTTCACAGAAAGGCGCGTGCATGCCGTACGCCCCGCAGCAGGCGGACATCGCGACCGTCGAACTGGACACGGCCCTGCGCGGCGGCCCCTTCCACGTGGCGCTGCGCGCCGCGATCGCCGCCCGTGGGCTGCCGTTGCAGCGCGTGCAGCACCATCTGTCGCGCTACGGGGTCAGGGTCGGGGTCACCAGTCTGAGCTACTGGCAGCAGGGCGCGCGGCGCCCGCAGCGGCCGGAGTCGCTGCGGGCCGTACGGGCCCTGGAGGAGATCCTGCGGTTGCCGGACGAGTCGCTGATCCGGCTGCTGACCGAGGCCGAGGAGCGCCCGGACGCGCGGCGGGCCGGGGTGCGCTCCTACCGCTCCCTGGTGGAGGCGTCGGACGTGCTGCGCGGGCTGCTGGCCGAGCTGGACTGCCCGCCCGGCGGTGGCGGCCTGCACACGCTGGGCCACCACGAGCGGGTGCGGATCGGGCCGCGCCGGGAGCTCGCCGAGCGCGAGTCCCAGCACATCGTGCGCGCGCACCGGGACGGTGTGGACCGCTTCGTGGCCGTTCACCACGGCGACCCGGGGTGCGTGCCGGAGCGGATGGCCGTGCACGCCCTGGAGAACTGCCGTACGGGGCGGATACGGCGGCACCACGGCACCGGGGTACTGGTGGCCGAGCTGCTCTTCGACACCCGGCTGCGGGCCGGTGACACGTTCCTGTTCCGGTACGGCGTCGAGGACGGCACCGCGGGGGTGACGCGCGAGTGCCTCCGGGAGTTCGACTCGGCCGGCGGGCAGTACGCCCTTCAGGTGCGGTTCGCCGGCGGTGTCCTGCCGGTGCGCTGCCACCGGTTCACGCAGGCCTCGGCGGCGGCACCGCGCGGCGGCCGCCAGGAGCTGCCGGTGAGCGCGCGGCACCACTCGGTCCACCTCGTGGAGGCGCGGGTGCGGTCGGGGATCGTGGGGATCGGCTGGGACTGGGAGTGAGCGGGCCGGGCCGGGGGCGGCTGCCGTCCGTCAGGCGTCGGGCCCGACGACGAGCTTGCCTCCTTGCGCGCGTACGGGCAGCTCGGGCAACGGGACGGAGGCCGGGGACCGTGTCACCTGGCCGGTGGTGGCGTCGAACTCGCTGCCGTGGCAGGGGCAGATCAGCTTCGTCCCCTCGAGCTTGTTGATCGGGCACTGCGCGTGCGTGCAGAGCGAGCTGAACGCCTTCAGGGTGCCGTCGTCGTTCCGGCTGACCACCACGTTGTGGTCCCGGTAGAGCTTGGCTCCGCCCTTGGGGACCTCGCTCTCGGCACCGAGGTCGACCGGTGCGGTGGGCGTGGCGGGAGCGTAGGTGCCGCCCGGGTCGCAAGCGGTGAGCCCGAGCGCGGCGACGGGGGTGAGGGCCGCTCCGCGCAGGACGGTGCGGCGGCTCGCGGAGGGACGGCCGGGCATGAGGGTCTCCACTGGTCAAAGGGCCGGACACGCCGACCATACCCACCGGCGCCGACGCGGGCGGGGGCGGGTCGGCGCCGGTGCTGACGCGTGGACCCGGCGTTTACCTCCGGCGCGCGATGGGATAACTTCCCGGCCCGAGCTGCCGAAAGGAACCGACTCGTGATCGTTGTCGCCGGTGAGGCCCTGATCGACCTGGTACCGCGGGGCACGGGCGCCC
The DNA here is from genome assembly GCF_003236365.1 of Streptomyces sp. NTH33. GTDB lineage: Bacteria > Actinomycetota > Actinomycetes > Streptomycetales > Streptomycetaceae > Streptomyces. Next base: position 9,857 of record NZ_POTZ01000055.1, on the reverse strand, counting down.
TCGCCGACCTCGGACCGGCGCTCGGCGGCGGCCCGTACAACACGGCCGTCGCGCTGGGCCGTCTCGGCTCCCGTACGGCCTTCTGCTCCCGCCTGTCGTACGACGCCTTCGGTGAGGCGCTGCTCGACGGGCTGCGGCGGGCCGGCGTGGACGTCTCGGGCGTGCAGCGCGGCGCCGAGCCGAGCACGCTGGCGGTCGCCGCGGTCGGCGCCGACGGCTCGGCCGCGTACTCGTTCTACGTCGACGGCACCGCCGACCGCCTGTTCACCGCGCCCGCCGAGCTGCCCGCCGGGACCCGCGCGGTGTCCTTCGGCACCTGTTCGCTGGTCCTGGAGCCGGGTGCGAGCGCGTACGAGGAGCTGATGCGGAGCGCGGCCGGGCAGGGCGTGTTCACCTCGCTGGATCCGAACGTCCGGCCCGGTCTGATCGCGGACGCGGACGCCTACCGGGCGCGCTTCGCGAGCTGGCTGCCCTCGGTGTCGCTGCTGAAGCTGTCCGAGGAGGACGCGCGGTGGCTGGGCGGCACTCCGCGCGCATGGCTGGCCGCCGGACCGTCGGCCGTGGTGATCACCCACGGGGGCGACGGGCTGACCGCGTTCACGAAGGACGGCGCCGTGCACTCCGTGCCGGGCGAGAAGGTCGACGTCGTGGACACCATCGGCGCGGGCGACACCGTGAACGCGGCGCTGCTGCACGCGCTGTCCGTGCGGGACGCCCTCTCCCCCGAGGGCCTGGCCGGACTGGACGCCCCGGGCTGGACGGGGCTGCTGCGGTTCGCGGCCCGCGCGGCGGCGGTCACCTGCTCGCGCGCGGGCGCCGAGCCGCCGTACGCGGCGGAGGTCGGCGAGCCGTAGCAGCCCCGTCCGGGCGGTGGCTCAGGCCTTGCGGGCCCGGGTCGTCTTCTTGGCGGGTGCCGCCTTCCTGGTCGCTGTGGTGCCGGCGTCCTTGGCCGAGGGCGCGGCGTCGCTGATGCTGTCCGGCCGCAGGATCTCGCGCAGGAACTTCCCGGTGTGGCTGGCGGGGACGCCGGCCACCTGCTCGGGCGTGCCCTCGGCGACGACCAGACCACCGCCGGCGCCGCCCTCGGGGCCCATGTCGACGACCCAGTCGGCGGTCTTGATCACGTCGAGGTTGTGCTCGATGACGATGACCGTGTTGCCCTTGTCGACCAGGCCGGACAGCACCTTGAGCAGCTTGCTGATGTCCTCGAAGTGCAGACCGGTGGTCGGCTCGTCCAGGACGTAGACCGTGCGTCCGGTGGAGCGGCGCTGCAGCTCGCTGGCGAGCTTGACGCGCTGCGCCTCGCCGCCGGACAGGGTGGTCGCGGACTGGCCGAGCCGGACGTAGCCCAGGCCGACGTCCTTGAGCGTCCTGAGGTGGCGGGAGATCGCCGGGACCGCCTCGAAGAACTCGGTCGCCTCCTCGATCGGCATGTTCAGCACGTCGGCGATGGACTTGCCCTTGTAGTGGACCTCCAGGGTCTCCCGGTTGTACCGGGCGCCGTGGCAGACCTCGCACGGGACGTAGACGTCCGGGAGGAAGTTCATCTCGATCTTGATGGTGCCGTCGCCCGCGCAGTTCTCGCAGCGGCCGCCCTTGACGTTGAAGGAGAAGCGGCCGGGCAGGTAGCCGCGGACCTTCGCCTCGGTGGTCTCGGCGAACAGCTTGCGGATGTGGTCGAACACCCCGGTGTACGTCGCCGGGTTGGACCGCGGGGTGCGGCCGATGGGCGACTGGTCGACGTGCACCACCTTGTCGACGAGGTCGTCGCCGTCCACGCGCGTGTGCCGGCCGGGCACGTTCCGCGCGCCGTTGAGCTCGCGGGCCAGGTGCGTGTAGAGGATGTCGTTGACCAGGGTGGACTTGCCGGAGCCGGAGACGCCGGTGACGGCCGTGAACACGCCCAGCGGGAAGGACACGTCGATGTCCTTGAGGTTGTTCTCGCGGGCTCCGCGCACGGTGAGCTTCCGGGAGGGGTCGCGGGGACGCCGGACGTCGGGCACCGGGATGGACCTCTCGCCCGACAGGTACTGGCCGGTGTGCGACTCGGCGTTGGCCAGCAGCTCCTTCAGCGAGCCGCTGTGCACGACCTTGCCACCGTGCTCGCCCGCGCCGGGGCCGATGTCGACGATCCAGTCGGCGGTCTTGATGGTGTCCTCGTCGTGCTCGACGACGATGAGCGTGTTGCCCATGTCGCGCAGCCGGACCAGGGTCTCGATCAGCCGGTGGTTGTCGCGCTGGTGCAGGCCGATGGACGGCTCGTCCAGGACGTACAGCACGCCGACGAGGCCGGAGCCGATCTGGGTGGCCAGGCGGATGCGCTGGGCCTCGCCGCCGGAGAGCGTGCCGGCCGCGCGGTTCAGCGAGAGGTAGTCCAGGCCGACGTCGACCAGGAAGCGCAGCCGCTCGTTGACCTCCTTGAGCACGCGCTCGGCGATCTTCTTGTCGCGGGCGCCCAGCTTCAGCTCGCGCAGGAAGTCGGCGCAGTCGCTGATCGACATCGCGGAGATCTCGGCGATCGACCTGCCCATGAGCGTGACCGCGAGGACGACCGGCTTCAGGCGCGTGCCCTCGCAGGTGGGGCAGGGCACCTCGCGCATGTAGCCCTCGAAGCGCTCGCGGCTCGCGTCGCTCTCGGCCTCGCTGTGGCGGCGCTTGACGAAGGGGACGGCGCCCTCGAAGGGCGTGGTGTAGACGCGCTCGCGCCCGTACCGGTTGCGGTAGCGGACCTCGATCTGCGTCTTGTGGCCGTACAGCAGGGCCTTCCTGGCGCGCTTCGGCAGGCCCGCGAAGGGGATGTCGGTGCGGAAGCCGAGGGCGTCGGCGAGGGCGCCGATCAGCCGGCCGAAGTAGTCCTTGGTGTGCCCGTGCGACCAGGGGTGGATGGCGCCCTCGTCGAGGGTCTTCTCCTCGTCGGGGACGATCAGTTCGGGGTCGACCTCCATGCGCGTGCCGATACCCGTGCACTCGGGACAGGCGCCGAAGGGCGAGTTGAAGGAGAAGGAGCGGGGCTCCAGCTCCTCGAAGGACAGGTCGTCGTACGGGCAGTACAGGTGCTCCGAATACATGCGCTCGCGCTCGGGGTCGTCCTCGGGCAGGTCGACGAAGTCGAGCACGACCATGCCGCCCGACAGGCCGAGGGCGGTCTCCACGGAGTCGGTGAGGCGGCGCTTGGCGCTGTCCTTCACGGTGAGGCGGTCGACGACCACCTCGATGGTGTGCTTCTCCTGCTTCTTCAGCGTGGGCGGGTTCGAGAGCTGGATGGTCTCGCCGTCCACGCGCGCGCGGGAGTAACCCTTGGTCTGCAGGTCGGCGAAGAGGTCGACGAACTCGCCCTTGCGCTCGCGCACCAGCGGCGAGAGCACCTGGAAGCGGCTCCCCTCCGGCAGCTCCAGGACCTTGTCGACGATGGCCTGCGGCGACTGCCGCGAGATCGGGCGGCCGCACTCCGGGCAGTGCGGCTTGCCGATGCGGGCGAAGAGCAGGCGCAGGTAGTCGTAGACCTCGGTGATGGTGCCGACCGTCGAGCGCGGGTTGCGCGAGGTCGACTTCTGGTCGATGGAGACCGCCGGGGACAGGCCCTCGATGAAGTCGACGTCCGGCTTGTCCATCTGGCCGAGGAACTGGCGGGCGTACGAGGAGAGCGACTCCACGTAGCGCCGCTGGCCCTCGGCGAAGATGGTGTCGAAGGCCAGGGAGGACTTGCCCGACCCGGACAGGCCCGTGAAGACGATGAGCGAGTCCCGGGGCAGGTCGAGCGAGACGTTCTTCAGGTTGTGCTCGCGCGCGCCACGGACGATGAGACGGTCGGCCACGCCGGTCCGCACCTTTCTTGAGAGAAGTGACAGGGGCGGGGCCCCCGTGTTTCTCAGAGTAGGGGGAGCCACTGACAACGCCGGGCGGGATTCCCGGATGCGCCCGGATGTTCAACAACTCCCGGCCCTCCGGCATGCCCGATGCCGCACCCGACCCTATAGCACGTGCATTCGATTTACGGGTACGGTCTGCCGCCTTCACCCGATGGTGTGACCCGGCTAATGTCGGCGCCATGATTGATCACGCGCGCGACCTGGCATCCGTACAGGGCGCAACCGAACGGCTGCTGACCGCGGTCGGTACCTTGGACAACGCGGCTGTGACCGAACAGTCACGGCTGCCCGGCTGGACCCGGGGCCACATCCTGGCCCACCTGGCCCGCAACGCGGACGCGCTGGTGAACGTCTTCGAGGGGCGCCCCATGTACGCCTCCGCCGAGGCCCGGGAGGCCGACATCGAGCGGGACGCCCCGCGCCCCCTCGACGCGCAGCTCGCCGACGTACGCGAGAGCGCGGCCCGCTTCCAGCGGACGGCGGCCGAGCCCGCGGACTGGTCCCGCACCGTGGAGCTGCGCAACGGCGTCACCGACTCCGCGTCCCGGGTGCCGTTCCGGCGCTGGGTGGAGGTGGAGCTCCACCACGTGGACCTGGGGGTCGGCTACGAGCTGGAGGACCTGCCGGCGGAGTTCGTCGAGCGGGAGATCGGGTTCCTGGCCGAGCGCTTCGCCGGGCACCCGGACGTGCCGCCCACCCGGCTGACGGACGGCACCCGCGCGTGGGACACGGGCCGGGAGGCGGACGGTCCCGCCGTCACCGTCACGGGAGGCCGGGCGGACCTGCTCGGCTGGCTCGCGGGACGCCGCGACGGGTCCGCCCTGAAGGTGACGGGCGGCGCGCTTCCGGCGCTTCCCCCGCTGTAGCCGCGTGCACGGTCCCCGGGCCGCTCCCCCGCTATAGGCTGACGGCCATGATGTACAGCGGAGAGGTGCGGGTCGGCGGCCCGGCGGACGTGCACGAGCTGAAGGACCTGATGATCACCAAGATCGCGGTCGGCCCGATGGACAACAACGCCTATCTGCTGCGTTGCCGCGCCACGGACGAGCAACTGCTGATCGACGCGGCGAACGACGCGCACACGCTGCTCGGCATGATCGGCGACGACGGCATCGCCTCGGTCGTCACGACCCACCGGCACGCGGACCACTGGCAGGCGCTGGCGGAGGTCGTGGCGGCCACGCGCGCGCGTACGTACGCGGGCCGGGACGACGCCGAGGGCATCCCCGTGCCGACCGACGTCCTCGTCGACGACGGCGACACGATCCGGGTGGGACGGGTGGAGCTCACCGCACGCCACCTCGTCGGCCACACGCCGGGCTCGATCGCGCTGGTCTACGACGACCCGCACGGGCACCCGCACGTGTTCACCGGGGACTGCCTCTTTCCCGGCGGCGTGGGCAACACCCACAAGAACCCGAAGGCGTTCGCGCGTCTCATCCACGACGTCGAGACGAAGATCTTCGACGCGCTCCCGGACGAGACGTGGGTGTACCCGGGCCACGGCAACGACACGACGCTGGGCGCGGAACGCCCGCACCTTCCTGAGTGGCACGCGCGCGGGTGGTGAGCCGACGCACGGACGCCCCCTCGCGCCCCGTGTGAACCCTTCGCACGCGCCGGTGGTACGCACCCGCTTGCCCTTCACCGTGATGCGCGGTCCACTGGCGGCAACCCCGCACAGGATGACGGCTCCTGCGCGGTACGGGCCGCCGGTCCTCATTCCCCGCCCTCGGCCGGCGGCCCCGCCCTACGCGTCCGCCTGCCCCGTGCCGGCCAGTGCCGCCACCCGCTCCACCGCGAAGGCGTACCCCTGCACCCCGCAGCCGGCGATGACCCCGTCGGCGCGCAGCGAGACGTAGGAATGGTGCCGGAACTGCTCGCGCTGGTGGATGTTGGAGATGTGGACCTCCACCACCGGCAGCCCGTCGCAGGTGTTGAGGGCGTCCAGGATCGCCACGGAGGTGTGCGAGTAGGCGGCGGGGTTGATGACGATCCCGCAGTGGTTCAGCCGGGCCTCGTGGATCCAGTCGACCAGCTCTCCCTCGTGGTTGGACTGGCGGAAGTCGACCGTGCCGCCGTGTGCGGCCGCCGTCTTGGCGCACAGCGCCTCGACGTCCGCGAGCGTGTCGGAGCCGTAGATCTCCGGCTGGCGCTGCCCGAGCAGGTTCAGGTTGGGGCCGTTGAGGACCATGAGGGGCGCGGTCGCGAGAGTGCGGGCGGGACGGGTCATGTCGGGCCTCCGGTGAGATCGGCGCTTCACCGGAGGTCTATCACGCGGCACCGGAGGCCCGTCCGCCGCTACGGATTGATCGCCAGTTCCAGATAGGCGGCCAGCAGCACCAGATGGACACCGCCCTGCAAGGGGGTGGCCCGCCCCGGGACCACGGTGAGGATGCCGACGCCGATGGTCAGCGCGAGCAGCACCATGTGGGTGGCGCCGAGGCCCAGGATCAGCGGCCCGGGCAGCCAGAACGACGCGATCGCCACCGTGGGGATGGTGAGACCGATGCTGGCCATCGCCGAGCCGAGCCCGAGGTTGAGGCTGATCTGCACCCTGTCGCGGCGGGCGGCGCGCACCGCGGCGATCGTCTCCGGCAGCAGGATGAGCAGCGCGATGAGCACACCCACCACGGCGTGCGGCAGGCCGGCGCTGTCGATGGCGGTTTCGATGGTGGGCGACACGCCCTTGGCCAGGCCGACAACGCCCACGAGGGCCGTGCCGAGCAGGGCCAGGCTGGTGAGAGCGACCCGGTTGGTGGGCTTTTCGATGTGCTCCGGGGCCGCGATGACCTCGCCCTGGCGGGTCAGGGGGAGGAAGTACGAGCGGTGGCGCATGGTCTGGGTCGTGACGAACAGGCCGTAGAGCACCAGGGAGGCCAGCGCGGCGAAGGTGAGTTGAGCCGTGGAGTACTCCGGTCCGGGCTTGCTGGTGGTGAAGGTCGGCAGCACGAGGCAGAGGGTGGCCAGGGTGGCGACCGTCGCGAGGGCCGCGCCGGAGCCCTCGGGGTTGAAGATGGCGACCTTGTGCCGCAGCGAGCCGACGAGCAGGCTCAGACCGACGATGCCGTTGCAGGTGATCATCACCGCGGCGAACACGGTGTCGCGGGCGAGCGTGGCGCTCTTGTCACCGCCGTCGATCATCAAGGTCACGATGAGCGCGACCTCGATGACCGTGACGGCGACCGCGAGGATGAGGGAGCCGAAGGGCTCGCCCACCCGATGGGCGACGACCTCGGCGTGGTGCACCGCGGCCAGGACCGAGCCGGCCAGGACCAGGGTCAGCAGCGCGACGCCCCCACCGGGCAGGGCACGGCCCCAGGTGAAGACCAGGAGGACGACCGCGAGCACCGGCACAATGGTCGTCCACTGCGCCATGAGGAAGTCCCTGAGCCGCAGGATCACGCTTCGATCCTTGCAGGGTCCCGGGTCCTTCGCATGCGAGGTGCCCGCTCGTGTCTCGTCCTGGTGATCAAGCATTCACACGGTCCTTCGTCGCGTCGTCGTACTGGTCCTGCACCTCCTCCGCCTCGGCCTGTTTCCTGGCGGCGATCAGGCTGGTGACCGTGGTGACGGCCAGGACGGCGCAGATCACGCCCAGGGAGACCGGGATGCTGATCTCCGGGACGTCGACGCCGGACTCGTGCAGCGCGTGCAGCGTCAGCTTGACGCCGATGAAGCCGAGGATCACCGACAGCCCGTAGGACAGGTGGACCAGCTTCTTCAGCAGGCCGCCTATCAGGAAGTACAGCTGCCTGAGACCCATCAGGGCGAAGGCGTTGGCGGTGAAGACGATGTACGGGTCCTTGGTCAGGCCGAAGATCGCGGGGATCGAGTCGAGGGCGAACAGGATGTCGGTGGTGCCGATCGCGAGCATCACGAGCAGCATCGGCGTCATCACGCGCTTGCCGTTCTGCCGGATCCACAGCCTGGTGCCGTGGTAGCGGTCGGCCACGCCGAAGCGGCGCTGGGCCGCCTTGAGCAGCTTGCTCTCCTCGAACTCCTCCTCGTCGTCCCCGCCGGAGCGGGCCTCCTGGATGAGCTTCCAGGCGGTCCAGATCAGGAAGGCGCCGAAGAGGTAGAACACCCACGAGAAGCTCGCGATGATCGCGGCGCCGGCGGCGATGAAGCCGGCCCGCAGCACCAGGGCTATGAGCACGCCGATCAGCAGCACCCGGTGCTGGTACTTCGACGGCACGGCGAACTTCGCCATGATCAGGACGAAGACGAAGAGGTTGTCGACGCTCAGCGACTTCTCGGTGATGAAGCCCGCGAAGAACTCGCCGGCCGGGCGGCCGCCGCCGAAGACGAGCAGGCCGAGACCGAAGAGACCGGCGAGCGCGACCCAGACGACGGTCCAGATCCCGGCTTCTTTGACCGACACGTCGTGCGGCTTGCGGCCGATGAAGAAGTCGACCGAGATCAGGGCGGCCAGGCCCACGATGGTCAGGACCCACAGGGTCAGGGAAACATCCACGGTGCCTCCGGCAGGTGCGTCACTTGCAAATGACTTGGCGTCCTACTGCCGGAGGTCTCTTCCACCCGTGCGGCCGGGCGCGTGAGGCGCCGGAAACCAGCGGGCCGACGCCCCGGGATCCGTCCGGATCCGTACTGACGGGACGCCGCAGGAGGCAGGGAATACTCCCCTCCGTACGAAGAAACTGTAACCGAACACCCAAAGAAAGGTAAAGCGTCAGACCGAGTCAAACCAAGAGAGTTTCAAAAGGCCTGCTCAGACGGCTTTACCGTTCCTTGGTCGTCTCGTGTCGTGGTCAGCGGTTCCATTCGCGGCGGGCCGTCGCGACCTGGGTGAGCACCAGTTGGAGCACCTGGCTGCCCTGCGGCACCACCGGCGGCTCGTACGTCCAGGTGTGCCCGACCCAGGGGTCGGCGAGGTGGCCGTCGGGCACCGGGGTCAATCGCAGCAGGGAACGCCACAGCGGGTCGAGCAAAGGGCCGTAGGCGGCGGCGTCCTCCCGGTCGGCGACCATCATCAGGTGGACGCCCACGGCCGGGCCCTCGTCGGCGAGGTAGCGCAGCTGGGTCACGGCGCGGTCGTCGAATCCGTGCGGGAAGTCGTTGACGATCAGCAGTTGCTCGGAGGTGTCGAAGCCGGGGGGCAGCGCGTCGGGGGCGCCACCGCGCACGGCCATCTGCACCAGGTCGACCCGCTGGGTGAGCCGGCCCAGGACGTCCGCGACCCCGGCGGCGCCTGCCGCGGGCGGCCCCGCGAGCACTCCCGCGTCCACCAGGGGCGCGAGGGCCCGCGCTCCGGATCCGGCCGGGTCGATGACGTGGACGCCGAACTCGCCGGGCGGGTGGACGGCGAGCAGCCGGGCCGCGTGGGCCACGGCCGCCTCCATCGCCAGGCGGCGCACCTCGCCCTCGTCGGCGAACGACTCGTCGTCGGGCACGGACGGCAGGCGGCCGCTGTCGATCCACAGTCCGCGCTGCAGCGGCAGCCGGACCAGCATGGGGATGCGCAGGGAGGGGTCCTCCGGCAGGTGCAGGTCCCCGAGGCGCACGGCCATCGGAATCTCCATCGGCATCCGGTAGCCGTGCCAGACCGGGTTGTCCCAGCGCGCGTACGCCGGTGGCAGCGCCGGCTCGACGACCTCGGACTCGGCGGCGAGCTGGTCCAGGTCGCGGTCGAAGGCCGCCCTGGCCTGCTCGACGAGCTGCGCGTGCTTGGCACGGGCCGCCTCCCGGGCGGCCTCGGCCCGCCCACCGACGCGGCTGCGCGGGTCGGCCAGCACCTGGTCGATCTCCTTCTCCAGCCGCGACTCGGCGAAGTCCACGGCGCTGCGGTAGGCGGCCGTGGTCCGCGCCAGGTCCTCGAACATGCCCCACACCTGGTTGTAGAGCCGCTCGTCCATGGACCACCCGGTCGCGTCCCCGGCGACGGGGGCGACGGGCTGCGCGGGCGCGGTCGGTGGCGGCGCCGCGCTCTGCCACCCCGGGTGGTGGTCGACCGGACCGCCCGTGGGC
>NZ_POTZ01000559.1 GCF_003236365.1 Streptomyces sp. NTH33 | reverse complement strand
GGGAGGGGGAGGGAGAGGACGCCGCGGGCGTGCGGGGTGCTTTCCTCCGTACGCCGCCGCATCCGATCTGCCTCACCTCGCTGACCGAGGAGGAGGCCGACGCGCTGGCGGCCCGGCTGGCCGCGTTGGGGCGCGAGCTGTCCGGCGTCTCGGCGGACCGTGACACCGCCGCGGCCTTCGCCGGCGCCTGGCACCGGCACACGGGAGCCGAGACCGTCCTCCGGCAGCGGATGCGGCTCTACCGGCTGGGCGAGCCGACCGCTGTGCGGCCGGTCCCGCCCGGGCGGGCGAGGACGGCGGGCGAGGCGGACCGGAAGCTGCTGGTCCAGTGGTTCGACGAGTTCTGCACGGAGGTCGGCGAGGTGGCCGTCCGGGACGCCGAGGAGTGGGCGGACGAACGCGTCGAGCGGGGTGACGTCAGGTTCTGGGAGGCGTCGGACGGGGCGCCCGTCGCCATGGCGGGGACGTCCCCCGAGATCGCCGGGCAGGTGCGCGTGGTCGGGGTCTACACACCGGCGCCCCTGCGCGGGCGCGGGTACGCGGGAGCCGTCACGGTCGAGGTCAGCCGTGCCGCCCTGGAGGCGGGGGCTCAGGAGGTGCTGCTGTTCACCGACCTCGCCAATCCCACCAGCAACGGTCTCTACCAGCGGATCGGCTACCGCCCGGTGTCCGACTTCGCGGTCCACGACTTCGGCCGGTAGGACGCCGGCAGGACTCCGTCAGGGCCACAGCAGCTCGCGGGCCCAGCCGCCTTGCGTACGGCGGTAGCGGAGGCGTACGTGGCGGCGGCGGGCCTCGCCCTGGAAGAACTCGACCACGGTCGGCCGGAGGCGGTAGAGCGTCCAGGAGGGGACCTCGGCGTCCGGCTCGCGCCGGGCCCGTTCCCAGGCCGACTCCGAGGCCCGGGCCAGCTCGTCCAGGTCGGCCAGGACCTCGCTCTGACGGCCGGTGAGCGCGGCGGCCAGGGCTCCCGTCGAGCGGACGTGCAGGTCGGACCGGGCCTCCTCGGGCGTGGCGGTCGTGACCGGGCCCCGGACCCGGACCTGGCGGCCCTGCACCGGCCAGTAGAAGGCCAGGGCGGCGTGCGGGTGGGCGGCCAGCTGCCGCCCCTTGCGGCTGCCGGCGTGGGTCGCGAAGGACCAGCCCTCCGCGTCGGCGCCGTGCAGCACCACGATACGGACGTCCGGGTGGCCCTCCTCGTCCGTCGTCGCCAGCGACATCGTGTGCGGTTCGGTCTGACCGGCCGCGGCCGCCTCCGCGAACCACCTCGCGAAGAGGGCGAGGGGAGTGCCGGGTGCCGTCGCCGGGTCGAGGGCGGGCAGCTCGGTGACCTCCGGGTCCCAGACGCGGAGTGACTTCAGCAGGTCGTGGAGATCCGGTTCCATGGTCCTGAGTATCGCCCGGGCCGGGCAGGGCCTCGTCCACCGGAGCGTGGACGGCAGGCCGTACAACGCGACAGGCGGCGGTCCACCCGGGTGGACCGCCGCCTGTCTGACAGGACTTGGGGTGCAAGAGGAATCACAAGAGGAATCACAAGAGGAATCCGGGGCCGGGGCGCGGGCTACCTCGTCGGCTTCCTGCCGGTGATGCCCAGGTGCACCAACAGCGCCAGGTTCGGTTTGAGGTCGGCCTGCTTCACGCCCCAGGAGGAGAAGCCCTTCTGGTGCGAGGCGACCGCCGCGAGCATGGTGACCAGCGAACCGGCGATCGCGGCCGGGTTCACGTCCTTGTCGACCCTGCCTTTGGACTGGAGTTCGGCCACGGAGTCCGCCAGGGAGTTGTTCACGGAGTTCAGGATCTTCATACGGATCTTGTAAAAGCGTTTGTCGCCCTCGGCGGCCCCGAGATCGATCACGCGCAGAATCGCGTCGTGCTTGCGCCAGAAATCCAGAAATCCGTCGACGAGTTCCTGAGCCGTCTGCCAGCCGGCCTTGCCCGCCCAGGAACGGCCCTCGAGCAGTTCGGACAATCCGGCGCCTTCGGTGGCCATTTGCTCGGCGATCTCCAGGACGGCGCCCTCGACGTCCGGAAAGTACTGATAGAAAGTCGCGGGAGATGTTCCTGCCCGCCGGGCGACATCGATGACTTTGACGTCCCGGTACGGTGACGAGCTGAGCATTTCGCTGAGGCAGTCGAGCAGCTTCTGCCGGGTCTCCTGCCCACGTCGACCGGCCACGCGGCCGTCGACGGTACGCACTTGTCCTGTCATGTCGTCAGCTTACCGAGGGGTGATCGGAGCGCGATTTGGCCGACTGCAAATGGGGTGCGAGAGGCGAGAGAGGCTGCTGTGCCTGGTGGGCGGGGCGCATGCGACCCGGAGTAATTTGGCAACATGGCCGAAAACAGGGCATCCGCGTATACAGAGGGCGTCCCCTGCTGGGTGGACGCGCAGCTTCCCGATCTCGAGGCGGGCAAGCGTTTCTACGGTGAGCTCTTCGGGTGGGATTTCGACGGTGAGACGTACGGCAGGTTCGTACTGGCCCGGCTGGAAGGGGATCCCGTCGCCGCGCTGGCGCCGAAGACGGACGGCCGTATGCCCACCGTGTGGACCGTGTACTTCGCCACCTCCGACGTCCGGGCGCTGGCCGCGCGGATCGGGGCCGGGGGCGGGCAGATCGTCACGCCGCCCGCCCGGGCCGACGGTCTCGGCACGGCCGCCCTCGCCGCCGACCCCGAGGGGGCCGTCTTCGGGCTGTGGCAGCCGGGCAGCCACCCGGGCTTCGGCCGGCGCCACGAGACGGGCACCTTCGTCTGGGCCCAGCTGTACACCCGCGACACCGAGGCCGCCAACGCCTTCTACGGCGGGCTCTTCCACGCCGCCCTCTTCGGTCCGGGCGCCGAGCCCGACTTCGGCCGCGCCGCCGTCTCCGAGGTCTTCCCGGCCGAGATGCCGCCGCACTTCCTCGTCCACTTCCGGGTGACGGACCTCGAGGCCGCCCTCGGCACGGTCGGCCGGCTCGGCGGGCGGGTGCAGGTGCCGCCCTTCGGGACGTCGTACGGAAACGTGGCCGTCGTCGCCGACAATCAGGGGGCGTCCTTCGCCGTACTGCAGCGGTGAAATCCACTCCCTGCGGGAAGGTGGAGGGGTTTTTACCAGGACATCCCGTTTCGTCGCCGGGTTCGCAACCTGTGCGCCGGACAGGAAGAATCGGGGTGCGTGCCGCCGCGGCGGTGCGGTGGTGAGACGCTGCACTTCGGTCGCGTACATATGTGGGTGACGCGGCTCGTACGGGGAGGTGGCAGGCAAGTGGTGGATCAGCTGACGCAGCACGATCCGCGGCGGATCGGACCGTTCGAGGTGCTGGGACGGCTGGGCGCCGGCGGCATGGGGCTGGTCTATCTCGCGCGCTCGGCGTCCGGCCGGCGCGTGGCGATCAAGACGGTCCGGACCGAGCTGGCCGAGGACCAGCTGTTCCGGGTCCGTTTCACGCGCGAGGTGGAGGCGGCCCGGGCGGTCTCCGGCTTCTACACGGCCGCGGTCGTCGACGCCGACCCGCGCGCCGCCGTGCCGTGGCTGGCCACCGCCTACGTTCCCGCGCCCTCCCTCGAGGAGATAGTGGCCGAGTGCGGGCCGCTCCCGGTCCAGGCGGTGCGCTGGCTCGCGGCGGGCGTCGCCGAGGCGCTGCAGTCCATTCACGGCGCCGGGCTGGTCCACCGCGACCTGAAGCCGTCCAACGTGCTCGTCGTCGAGGACGGGCCGAGGGTGATCGACTTCGGTATCGCCTCCGGGGTCTCGAACACACGTCTGACCATGACGAACGTCGCCGTCGGCACCCCCGCCTACATGTCCCCGGAGCAGGCCAAGGACTCCCGCAGCGTGACCGGCGCCAGCGACGTGTTCTCGCTGGGCTCCATGCTGGTCTTCGCCGCCACCGGGCACCCGCCCTTCCACGGCGCCAACCCCGTCGAGACCGTCTTCATGCTGCTGCGCGAGGGCCCCGACCTGGAAGGGCTCCCGGACGAGCTGCGTCCGCTGATCGAGTCCTGCATGCAGATGGACCCTACCGCCCGGCCCAACCCCGCCGACCTGCAGGCCCAGCTCGCCCCCCATCTGTTCGGC
>NZ_POTZ01000558.1 GCF_003236365.1 Streptomyces sp. NTH33 | reverse complement strand
CCCCGTGGCCCCGGCGGCTTCCCGCCTCGCGGGCCCGGCGGCCTCTGAGCAGCCTTGGTGAAGTCCGGTGCGACACTGGCCCCGCGAGGGGCGCGGGGCTGTGCTGTATCGATGTGCGGCTCCTCCCCCTGCTCTTGACGAGCAGGGGACCCCCTCGTGGGCGCGGCCGGCCCCCACCGGCCCGCAGGTTCATCACCGTGCTGCCGGCGGAGCGCTCAGCCCCGCGGCGACGCGCTCCCGCGGAACGCCGACACCGCCTCCCGCGCCGCCGCCTCGACCAGAGCGATGCCCCGCTCCTTCGTCGCGCTGCCGTTCGACAGCGCGGCCACCAGACAGTGGTGGCCGCCGGCCGTCACACGGCCGATGCTGTTGACCACCCACAGCCCGGTCGTGCCGCGCGGCAGCCAGCCGTTCTTCAAGGCCCACGCGGAGCCGTCGGCCGCGGCCGACACCCCCCAGTCCTGGCCCGCGGCGATCCGGCCCATCAGACCCTGGAGACACCTCCGCGAAGCCTCGCTCAGCCGCGAGTCACCGCCGAACACCTGCCGCAGCAGGGTGAGCTGGTCGGCGGCCGTGGTCCGGGTCAGACCCCACAGCGTGCCGTCGCCACCGACGGTGTCCCTGAGCCCGAACCGCTCGTTCGCCGCGTCCAGCCCGTCCGCCCCGCCGATGCTCCGCCACAGCGCCGTCGCCGAGTCGTTGTCGCTGTGCTCGATCATGGCGGTGGCGTACGCCCGTTCCCGCGCCGTCAGCCGCCGCCCCGCGTCCTCGGCCTGGAGCAGCAGCGCCGCCAGGATGTCGACCTTGACGATGCTCGCCGTCTCGTACGCGCCGTCGCCGTACACGAAGCTCCGTCCGGGGCCGACACCGCACACCGCCACCGACACCGCCTCCACCGCCGCCTCCCTGAGAACACCGCGCACCCTGCCGATAGGGTCGAGGACCGTGGCCAAGAAGAACATCCCCACCTCCCCCTTCGCCGAAGACGACGGCTCCGCCGACCCCCGGCTGAGCGCGGCACTCGCCGCCTGGGCCGAGGACCGCACCGCCGTGGAACCCGTCCTGCGGGCGCTCAAGGGCGCCCGGCTGCTCGTCCCCGTCGTGGCCGTCCTCGGGGAGGTGGAGGAGGACGAGAACGGGCTGCGCCGCGAGAAGACCAGCGACATGGCCGTACCCACCCTGAAGGCCGGCCGGCGCACCGCCCTGCCCGCCTTCACCTCCACCGACTCCCTGGCCCGCTGGGACCCGGACGCCCGCCCCGTCGCCGTACCCCTGCACCAGGCCCTGGAGGCCGCCGCGCACGAGAAGGCGGACACCGTGGTGCTGGACATGGCCGGACCGGTGCCGTTCGAGCTGACCGGGCCCGCGCTGCTCGCCCTCGCCGAGGGCCGTACGACGACGGACCCGCTGGCCGACCCGGCCGTCGTCACCGCCGTACGGGAGGCCGTCGCCGCCGAGCCCGCCGTGCTGCGCGCCCACCTCGGACCGGGCCGGGCCGACGGCACCCTCGCCCTGGTCCTCGACCCGTCCGCCACCGCCGCCCCCGCCGAGGCCGTCCGAGCCGTCGCCGAGCGGCTCGCCGCCAGCGACACACTGAGGGCCCGCCTGGTGCGCGGCCTCGACCTGGCACTGCTGCCGGCCGGGGCCACGCCGCCGGGCGAGCCCTTGTACGTGAAGGGTGCGAAGGACGCGAAGGCCGCGAAGGAGTAGGGACGGGGGAGCGGATCAGCCGTAGACCGGCCCGGTGTACTTCTCGCCCGGGCCCTGGCCCGGCTCGTCCGGGACGACCGACGCCTCGCGGAACGCCAGCTGCAGCGACTTCAGCCCGTCCCGCAGCGGCGCCGCGTGGAAGGAGCTGATCTCGGTCGTGCTCGCGTCCAGCAGCCCGGCGAGCGCGGTCACCAGCTTGCGCGCCCCGTCCAGGTCCTTGTGCTTGTCGCCCTCCTCGGTCAGACCGAGCTTCACGGCGGCGGCGCTCATCAGGTTGACGGCGACCGTCACGATCACCTCGACCGCCGGAACCTCGGCGATGTCGCGGGTCATGGCGTCGAAGTCGGGGGTCTCGGAGCTCTCGGAGCTCTCGGAGGGGGTCTCACTCATGCCCCACACGATAGGGGCAGGGCGGACGTCCGCCCCACCAAGCCCCGTCCGGTCCCGATTAGCCGTTCCCACCCGTTGCTGCTAACCTTGTATGACGACCGGTCGGACCCGCATGTCACACGACGCACGAGCCCGGCCCACAAGTGGAGGCTTCGAACTCCCACCTGACCGCCCTCCGGGCGGCGGGTCACCGGTCAGGCGGTCCCACCCCAGTGGTGGCGGCCCGCCCGAAAGTGCGCCCCGCGGTCCTCGCGGCGGTTGCTCCGGTAGTTCGAGGAGCCCCGCCTGTGATCGTCCGGGGCATTTTTACTGCTTCGGCGCGGTTAGGTCTAACGAATCACAGACGTACGCGGCTGTCCGCCAGACCGTCGCGTGGTGCTACCGAGGAGGATCCATCAGCGCCGAGCCCCGCATCAACGACCGGATTCGCGTTCCCGAGGTGCGACTTGTCGGTCCCAGTGGCGAGCAGGTCGGCATCGTGCCGCTCGCGAAGGCACTGGAGCTTGCGCAGGAGTACGACCTGGACCTGGTCGAGGTCGCGGCGAACGCCCGTCCGCCCGTGTGCAAGCTCATGGACTACGGGAAGTTCAAGTACGAGTCGGCCATGAAGGCCCGTGAGGCGCGCAAGAACCAGGCGCACACGGTCATCAAGGAGATGAAGCTCCGGCCGAAGATCGACCCGCACGACTACGACACCAAGAAGGGTCACGTCGTCCGGTTCCTCAAGCAGGGCGACAAGGTCAAGATCACGATCATGTTCCGTGGTCGCGAGCAGTCCCGGCCCGAGCTGGGCTACCGGCTGCTGCAGCGGCTCGCGGAGGACGTCCAGGACCTCGGTTTCGTGGAGTCGAACCCGAAGCAGGACGGCCGCAACATGATCATGGTTCTCGGTCCGCACAAGAAGAAGACCGAGGCGATGGCCGAGGCCCGCCAGGCGCAGGAGGCCCGCAAGGCCGAGGCGAAGGCCAACCCCGGTCGCTCGCAGAACACCGCGGACGCCGAGGCACCGGCCGAGGAGCCCGCCGAGGCGTGACCCCCCCTGGGACGCGCGTCCCAGGATGTAACCGATACAAGAGCGACGCTCCACCGTGCCCGGTTCTCGCAACCGGGCACCGGAGCGCCACCCACGAGGAGAGAACGGCGCTATGCCGAAGAACAAGACGCACAGCGGTGCCAGCAAGCGCTTCAAGGTCACCGGCTCCGGCAAGGTGCTCCGTGAGCGCGCCGGCAAGCGCCACCTGCTCGAGCACAAGTCGTCCCGTGTGACGCGTCGCCTCACCGGCAACGCCGAGATGGCCCCGGGCGACGCCGCGAAGATCAAGAAGCTTCTCGGCAAGTGACGCGGCGGCGCGTGATCCTCTGATCCAGCGCGCCTTACGTCAGGACCGGGACCCATTCGTTTCCGGGCCGTGCGAGCACCACCACGGCCCCGCTACAAGGAGTTAATCAAGTGGCACGCGTCAAGCGGGCAGTCAACGCCCACAAGAAGCGCCGGGCGATCCTCGAGCAGGCCTCCGGCTACCGCGGTCAGCGCTCGCGTCTGTACCGCAAGGCCAAGGAGCAGGTCACCCACTCGCTGGTCTACAACTACAACGACCGCAAGAAGCGCAAGGGTGACTTCCGTCAGCTGTGGATCCAGCGCATCAACGCCGCTGCCCGCGCCAACGGCATGACGTACAACCGCTTCATCCAGGGTCTGAAGGCCGCGAACGTCGAGGTCGACCGCAAGATCCTGGCCGAGCTGGCCGTCAACGACACGAACGCGTTCGCCGCGCTCGTCGAGGTCGCGCAGAAGGCCCTGCCGAGCGACGTCAACGCGCCCAAGGCTGCGTGACGCTGCGCCGGCTTCCGGTCGGCGACCAACGTGACTGAAGGGACCCGCAGGCTGCAGAAGCCTGCGGGTCCCGCCGTATCTGCGCCACCCGCAGAGAGTTCCCGAAGGTGAAGAGCATGCCCCCCGCCAC
>NZ_POTZ01000557.1 GCF_003236365.1 Streptomyces sp. NTH33 | reverse complement strand
GGCAACTACTCCACGTACCTGGAGACCAAGGCCACCCGTCTCAAGGTCGAGGGACAGAAGGACGCCAAGCGGCAGAAGCGCCTGAAGGACGAGCTCGAGTGGGTGCGGTCGAACGCCAAGGGGCGGCGGTGCGGCAAGATGGGGTGTATCTGCCCACTGCCTGATTTCAAGCTGCCGGACGGTTTCTCTTGGCTGAGTTCATTTACACCATGCGCAAGGCGCGCAAGGCGCACGGCGACAAGGTGATCCTCGACGACGTCACCCTGAGCTTCCTGCCGGGGGCGAAGATCGGCGTCGTCGGCCCGAACGGCGCCGGCAAGTCGACCGTGCTGAAGATCATGGCGGGGCTGGAGCAGCCGTCCAACGGTGACGCGTTCCTGTCGCCCGGCTACAGCGTCGGCATCCTGCTGCAGGAGCCCCCGCTGAACGAGGAGAAGACGGTCCTGGAGAACGTCCAGGAGGGCGTCGCCGAGATCAAGGGCAAGCTCGACCGGTTCAACGAGATCGCCGAGCAGATGGCCACCGACTACTCGGACGCGCTGCTGGAGGAGATGGGCAAGCTCCAGGAGGAGCTGGACCACGCAGGCGCCTGGGACCTCGACGCCCAGCTGGAGCAGGCCATGGACGCGCTGGGCTGCCCGCCCGGCGACTGGCCCGTCACCAACCTCTCCGGTGGTGAGAGGCGCCGCGTCGCGCTGTGCAAGCTGCTGCTCGAGCAGCCCGACCTGCTGCTCCTCGACGAGCCCACCAACCACCTCGACGCCGAGTCCGTGGGCTGGCTGGAGCAGCACCTGGCCAAGTACGAGGGCACCGTCGTGGCCATCACCCACGACCGGTACTTCCTCGACAACGTCGCCGAGTGGATCCTCGAGCTCGACCGCGGCCGCGCCTACCCCTACCAGGGCAACTACTCCACGTACCTGGAGACCAAGGCCACCCGTCTCAAGGTCGAGGGACAGAAGGACGCCAAGCGGCAGAAGCGCCTGAAGGACGAGCTCGAGTGGGTGCGGTCGAACGCCAAGGGGCGGCAGGCCAAGTCCAAGGCGCGTCTGGCCCGCTACGAGGAGATGGCCGCCGAGGCCGAGAAGATGCGGAAGCTGGACTTCGAGGAGATCCAGATCCCGCCGGGGCCGAGGCTCGGCAACGTCGTCGTGGAGGTCAACAACCTCCACAAGGCCTTCGGCGACAAGGTCCTCATCGACGACCTGTCCTTCACGCTGCCCCGCAACGGCATCGTCGGTGTCATCGGCCCGAACGGCGCCGGCAAGACCACGCTGTTCAAGATGATCCAGGGCATCGAGGAGCCGGACTCCGGCAGCATCAAGGTCGGCGACACCGTCAAGATCTCCTACGTCGACCAGAGCCGCGAGAACATCGACCCGAAGAAGACGCTGTGGGCCGTCGTCTCCGACGAGCTGGACTACATCAACGTCGGCCAGGTCGAGATGCCGTCCCGGGCGTACGTGTCCGCGTTCGGCTTCAAGGGCCCGGACCAGCAGAAGCCGGCCGGTGTGCTCTCCGGCGGTGAGCGCAACCGCCTCAACCTCGCGCTCACCCTCAAGCAGGGCGGCAACCTGCTGCTCCTCGACGAGCCGACCAACGACCTCGACGTCGAGACCCTGTCCAGCCTGGAGAATGCGCTGCTGGAGTTCCCCGGCTGCGCCGTGGTCGTCTCCCACGACCGGTGGTTCCTGGACCGCGTGGCGACGCACATCCTCGCCTACGAGGGCGACTCCAAGTGGTTCTGGTTCGAGGGCAACTTCGAGTCGTACGAGAAGAACAAGGTCGAGCGGCTCGGTGCGGACGCCGCCCGCCCGCACCGTGCCACCTACAAGAAGCTGACCCGGGGCTGATCGAAGCAGATGCGCCACACATACCACTGCCCCCTGCGCTGGGCGGACATGGACGCGTACGGCCACGTCAACAACGTGGTGTTCCTCCGCTATCTGGAGGAGGCCCGTATCGACTTCCTGTTCCGCCCGGACAAGGATTTCCAGCAGGGGTCGGTGGTGGCGCGCCACGAGATCGACTACAAGCGGCAGCTCGTCCACCGGCACGCGCCGGTGGACATCGAGCTGTGGGTCACCGAGATCAGGGCGGCGTCCTTCACCCTCTCCTACGAGGTCAAGGACGGCGACCAGATCTACGTCCGGGCCTCGACGGTGATCGTGCCCTTCGACTTCGAGGCGCAGCGCCCCCGCCGGATCACAGCGGAGGAGCGGGAGTTCCTCCAGGAGTACACGGACGACGCCGGCGAAGCCGACGCCGAGGAGGAGGCCGTCGCCGCATGACGGTGCTCCGCCTCGCTGACGGGACGGAGGCGGCGGACCTCGCCGCCTTCCTCTCCCGTCTGCTGCACTACGACCGTGCCGCCGCGGTGCGCCTGCAGGCGGCGGGCACGGCGCTCGCCGTGTTCGGGCGTCCGCCGTCCTTCGAGGTGCTGGCGGTCCGCACGGTACGGCTGGCCGAGCCGTACGAGAACGGAACCGACGTCACCCTCGACGTGACCGTCTCCGCCGGTGAACTGCTGGAGTCGGTCGACGAGCCGGCGGCCTCGGCCCGCGTCCCGGCCGCGGTGACCGGGCCGCCGTGGGCGGGCGTACTCCCGCCGCGCGGCGGCTGGCGCCCGGAGCCGGGCCTGCCCCCGGCGGAGGCCCTGGGCACGATGGTGTCCGCCGCCGTCGCCGAGTTCCGCTCCCGCACGCAGGAGCTGGAGGAAGAGCGGCGCACGCGCGCCGAACTCGACCGGATCGGCCGGGAGATCTGGTCCCGGACGGTCGGACGGACCCGGCTGCCCGTGCGGGCCGTGCACGCGGCCCAGTCGCTGCGGTTCCTCAGGCCCCCGGCGGCCCCCGGGGCGGAGGACCCGGCGCTGTTCTCGTCGGGCGCGTGGCTGCGGCTGCGGACTCCGTACGGTTCGATCGCCGTACGGCGGGCCGAGGCCGGGCTCGGCACCCTGGGCCTCAGCGTCCGCTGACCGGGCGAGGGCCGGCTGTCAGTTTCTTTCGCCGTTCCTCTCGCCGTTCCTCTCGCTGTCGTCCGGCCGCACCGCGATGTGGTCCGGCTCCAGCTCCAGCGCCACCCGGTCGCGCATGCCCAGGGCCCGGGTGTACTCGGCGGGCAGCTGCAGACGGCCGGCCCGGTCCAGCATGGCGTACTCGCGGCTCACCACCCGCTCGTCGCCGGTCGCCGCGTCCACCTCGCTGCGGCGCAGCACCTCCGTGGACGTACGGCCGTCGCGGATGGCGACCGTGCGACGCACCTCGCCGGCGACCGCCTGGTCGTGGGTGACGATGACGATGGTGGTGCCCAGGTGTTCGTTGGCGGTGCGGAAGGCGGCGAAGACCTGCTCGGCGGTGTGGGAGTCGAGTTCGCCGGTCGGCTCGTCGGCGAGCAGCACCGCCGGGTTGTTGGCGAGGGCCACCGCGATCGCGGCGCGCTGCTGCTGGCCGCCGGACATCTCGTGCGGGCGGCGGTCGCGGCAGTCGCCCACCTCGAGCAGCTCCAGCAGTTCCAGCGCCCGTGCGGTCTTGGCGCGGCGGCCCCTTCCCCAGGTGCCGGACAGCTGCATGGGCAGGGCGACGTTCTGCGCCGCGGTCAGGTAGGGCAGGAGGTTGCGGGAGGTCTGCTGCCAGACGAAGCCGACGACCTCGCGGCGGTAGCGCAGACGGTCCTTCGCGGTCATGGCGAGCAGGTCGTGGTCCGCGACCCGGGCCGCGCCGGCCGTCGGGGTGTCCAGGCCGGCGAGGATGTTCATGAGGGTCGACTTGCCGCTGCCGGACGCGCCGACGAGAGCCATGAGCTCGCCCTCGCGGACGAGCAGGTCCAGGCCCTGGAGCGCCTGGACCTCCACGCCGTCGGCGGTGAAGATGCGGACCAGGCGGTCGCAGCTGATCAGCGCGTCGTGGCCGTAGGCCGGGCGGGAACTGTTCGCGGCGGCGCGCTGGGCCAGATCGGCCAGTGTGGGGTTCGTCGTCATCGGAGGTCTCCTGGGCGGCGGCTACGGCGATCGGGTCGGTTCGTCTCTCGCCCCGTCATCTCGCGTCCCCAGCCCTCAGCTCCCGTACCGACC
>NZ_POTZ01000556.1 GCF_003236365.1 Streptomyces sp. NTH33 | reverse complement strand
GTACCAGGTCGTCGGGGAGGCAGGGGACGGGGAGCGGGCCGTGGAGCTGGCGCGGGAGCACCGGCCGGATCTGGTGATCCTCGATGTGAAGATGCCCAGGCTGGACGGGATCTCGGCGGCGGAGCGGATCGCCGAGGAGCGGATCGCGCCGGTGCTGATGCTCACCGCCTTCTCGCAGCGCGACCTGGTGGAGCGGGCCCGCGACGCCGGTGCGATGGCGTATCTCGTGAAGCCGTTCAGCAAGAGCGACGTCGTTCCGGCGATCGAGATGGCGGTCTCGCGGTTCACGGAGCTGAGGGAGCTGGAGAAGGAGGTCGCGGACCTCGCCCAGCGGCTGGAGACCCGCAAGCTGGTGGACCGGGCCAAGTCGATTCTGCAGACGGAGTACGGGCTGACCGAGCCGGCCGCGTTCCGCTGGATCCAGAAGACGTCGATGGACCGCCGCATGTCGATGCAGCAGGTCGCGGAGGCGGTCATCCAGGACAGCGAGGAGAAGAAGGCGGCGAAGGACGCGGCCGGGCCCGACAAGGGCTGAGCGGGACCCGAAGATCCGAAGGGGAAGGGCCCGCGCCCCCTGGGGGCGCGGGCCCTTCTCTTTTTGTGGGCCTTTAGTCCTCGCCCAGGTACGCCTTGCGCACCGATTCGTCGTGCAGCAGGTCCTGCCCGGTGCCGGAGAGGACGATGTTGCCGACTTCCATGACGTGGCCCTGGTCGGCCAGGGAGAGGGCGGCCTGGGCGTTCTGCTCGACGAGCAGGATGGTGGTGCCCTGGGCCTTCAGGTCGGCGATGGTCGCCATGATCTTCTGCATCATGATCGGGGAGAGGCCCATGGAGGGCTCGTCGAGCATGAGCAGTTTCGGCTGGGACATCAGGGCGCGGCCCATGGCGAGCATCTGCTGTTCGCCGCCGGAGAGGGTGCCCGCGGCCTGCTTTCTGCGTTCGCCCAGGATGGGGAAGAGCTCGTAGGCGCGCTGGATGCCCTTTTCGATGCCGTCCTTGTCCTTGCGGAGGAAGGCGCCGAGCCGGAGGTTGTCCTCGATCGTCATGCGGGGGAAGATGTGCCGCCCCTCGGGGGAGTGGGCGAGCCCGAGGGAGACGACCTGGTGGGCGGGGACCTTCTTCAGCGACTTGCCGTTGAACTTGATCTGTCCGCCGACCGGCTTGAGCAGTCCGGACAGGGTCCGCAGCGTGGTGGTCTTGCCGGCGCCGTTGGTGCCGATGAGGGTGACGATCTGGCCGGCCTCGACCTTGAAGGAGATGCCCTTGACGGCCTGGATCTTGCCGTAGGCGACGCGGAGGTCCTCGACTTCGAGCAGTGCGGTCATCGGTCGTTCTCCTTGCCGGGCGCGGCGTCGGTCGTGGTCTCGGCGCTCTCGGCCCGTGCTTCTGTTTCCGCCCGGGATTCCGCCGCTGCCTGGGCCTCGGCCTGCTCGACCTCGGCGACCTCCTCGTCGCCGGGTGCGCCCTCGAAGGGCTCGCCGAGGTAGGCGGCGACGACGCGTTCGTCGCGCTGGACGGTGGCGCTGTCGCCCTCGATGAGTTTCTCGCCCTGGACGAGTACGGCGACGCGGTCGCAGAGGTTCATGATGAACCGCATGTCGTGCTCGATGACGAGCACCGCGATGCCCATGTCCCGGATGGCGAAGACGAGTTCCTCGGTGGCGCGGGTCTCCTGCGGGTTCATGCCGGCGGTGGGCTCGTCGAGCAGCAGCAGGCCGGGCTCGCTGGCCAGCGCGCGGGCGATTTCGAGTTTGCGCTGCTCTCCGTAGGGCAGATTGCGCGAGAGGTGTTCGGCCTTGTCGGCGAGGCCGACGAACTCGAGGAGTTCCATGGCGCGTTGGCGGGAGGCGGCTTCGGCCTTGTGGAAGCCGGGGCCGCGCAGCAGGGCGGACCAGAGTCCTTCCTTGGTGCGGGTGTGCCGGCCGACGAGCACGTTCTCCAGGACCGTCATGTTGGCGAACAGGCGGATGTTCTGGAAGGTGCGGGCGATGCCGGCCGCGGTGACCTTGAAGGACTTGGGCGGCAGGACCTTGCCCTTGTAGCGGACCTCGCCCTCGGTGGGGATGTAGAGGCCGGTCAGGCAGTTGAAGAAGGTGGTCTTGCCGGCGCCGTTGGGGCCGATGAGTCCGACGATCTCGCCGCTGTTCACGGTGAGGTCGACTCCGCGTACGGCGGTGAGGCCGCCGAAGCGCATGGTGACGCCGCGGGCGTCGAGGACGGTCTCGCGCGGGGCGGTCGCGTCGGGCGTGGCGTCCTTGGTGGTGGTGTCGGTTGTCATGGGTCAGACCCCTGCCTTGCTGAGGACTTCGGGTGCTTCCGTGTTCTCGTGGAATTCGAGCTGGCGGCGCCGGTTGGCGATGAGGCCCTCCGGGCGGAAGCGCATCAGCAGGACGAGCGCGAGACCGAAGGTCAGGAGCTGGTAGTCGCCGAGGAACTGGAGTTTGGCCGGGATGAGGTAGAGCAGGGCCGCGCCGATGAGGGGGCCGCTGATGGTGCCCATGCCGCCGAGGACGACCGCGGCGAGCAGGAAGGCGGAGTTGGGCGGGACGACGTGGGCGAACTGGTACTGCTCGGGGGTCACGGTGTAGGTGACGTGGGCCTGGACGGCGCCGGCGAGTCCGGCCAGGGTGGCGCCGAGGGCGAAGGCGATGAGCTTGACGCGGAAGCCGTTGATGCCCATGGCGCGTGCGGCGGTCTCGTCCTCGCGGACGGCGATCCAGGCGCGGCCGATGCGGGAGTCGCTGCTGCGCCGGAAGACCACGACGACGATCAGCGTGATGAGGAGCATCAGCAGGAAGTAGTTGGCGAAGCGGGCGATGGTGAACCCGAGGAAGGTGTGTTCCTGGCCGAAGTCGAAGCCGAGGATGTTCAGGTTGGGGATGGAGGAGATGCCGTTGGAGCCGTTGGTGACGTCGGGTCCGGAGGTGCCGTCCATGTTGAGGACGGCGAGACGGAAGATCTCACCGAAACCGAGGGTGACGATGGCGAGGTAGTCGCCGCGCAGCCGCAGGGTGGGGGCGCCGATGAGGACGCCGAAGATCATGGCGACCAGGGCGCCGAGCAGTGCTGAGGCCCAGAACGGAACGTGGAAGTTCAGCGGCGAGGACGGCGAGCCGGAGACCAGGGCGGCGGTGTAGGCGCCGACGCCGAGGAAGGCGACGTAGCCGAGGTCGAGGAGGCCGGCGAGGCCGACGACGACGTTCAGGCCGAGCGCGACGGTGGCGAAGATCAGGATGTAGACGCCGATGGTCGCGTACTGGTCGTCGGACTGGGTGAAGGGGAAGGCGGCCGCCGCGACGAACGCGCCGGCCATGGTGATGTTGCGGTGCTTGGCGGTGATCGCCGAGACGCGGCCCACCAGTCCGGCCTTGAGGAGCGCGGCGAAGCAGAACCCGACGATGATGAGGAAGCCGATGAAGAGTTCGCTCTCGTCGTGCGGGGTGCTGATGCCGTAGGTGAAGACGGTGAGGCCGATGGCCATGGCCGCGATGATGACGAGGATCTCGGCGTACGTCGGCAGGGCGCGGGCCGGGGCGGGGGTGCCGGAGGCGAGGGCGGCGCGGACCACGGCGAGCTTGTTGCGCGCGTTGTGGCGCAGTTGGTCCCAGCGGGTGTCGTCCGGGTCGGCGGGCTCGGGCACGGGCCGTTCGAAGGGCTGGGCGAGTGCGCCGGTCAGCATGATGAGGGTGCCCGCGGCGAGTACCCAGGCGCCTGCTTCGAGGTTGACCAGTCCGCCGAGTTCGGCGGTGATCGCGATGATCGTGTACCAGGCGGTGCCGAAGGTGCCGAGTGCGGCCAGGGTGAGGGCGCCGGTGCCGCCGGCGGGGACGAGCCAGCCGAGCTGTTTGACGCCGTAGGAGGCGAGGCCGAGGAGGGCGGTCAGGGCGCCGCCGATGAGGACGAGGAGCTGGAGGCCGGCCGGGTTGCCGTAGAGGGTGAGGTCGCCGGGGAAGTCGGAGGTCCAGGTCCAGGCGAGGAAGGTGGAGACGACCGTCAGGAGGGCGCCGCCGGTGGCCAGGGCGCGGCCGATGTGCGCCGGTACGGGGACGATACCGGTGGGTTCGCTGCCGGCGGTGGGGG
>NZ_POTZ01000555.1 GCF_003236365.1 Streptomyces sp. NTH33 | reverse complement strand
CTCCCTTCCCTCCTTTCCTCCGTCCCTCCTTCCCTTCTCCTCCTCCGACCCGTCGGTCTTCACGACCACTTCTGGGAGCGCTTTCATGCCTGAGTCCGCACAGCCGGTGACCCCGGTGACCTTTCCGCCCGCTTTCCTCTGGGGCGCCGCGACCTCCGCGTACCAGATCGAGGGGGCGGTGCGGGAGGACGGCCGTACGCCCTCGATCTGGGACACCTTCAGCCACACCCCCGGCAAGACCGCCGGCGGCGAGACCGGTGACATCGCTGTCGACCACTACCACCGCTACCGCGACGACGTGGCCCTGATGGCGGATCTGGGTCTGAACGCCTACCGCTTCTCGATCTCCTGGTCGCGTGTGCAGCCGACCGGCCGGGGCCCCGCCGTGCAGGTGGGCCTGGACTTCTACCGCCGCCTGGTCGACGAGCTGCTGTCCCACGGGATCAAGCCGGCCGTCACCCTCTACCACTGGGACCTGCCGCAGGAACTGGAGGACGCGGGCGGCTGGCCGGAGCGGGACACCGCGCTGCGCTTCGCGGAGTACGCGCAGCTCGTCGGCGAGGCGCTCGGCGACCGGGTGGAGCAGTGGATCACGCTCAACGAGCCGTGGTGCAGCGCCTTCCTCGGCTACGGCTCCGGCGTGCACGCCCCGGGCCGCACCGAGCCCCTGGCCTCGCTGCGCGCCGCCCACCACCTGAACCTGGCGCACGGCCTGGGCACGCAGGCGCTGCGTTCGGCGATGCCGGCCCGCAACTCGGTCGCGGTCAGCCTCAACTCCTCGGTGGTACGCCCCGTCTCCCAGGACCCGGCGGACCTGGTGGCGGTACGGAAGATCGACGACCTGGCCAACGGCGTCTTCCACGGCCCGATGCTGCACGGGGCCTATCCGGCCACGCTGCTGGAGGCGACCTCGTCGATCACCGACTGGTCGTACGTCCAGGACGGCGACCTGCGGATCATCAACCAGCCGCTGGACGCGCTCGGGCTCAACTACTACACGCCGGCGCTGGTGGGAGCGGTGGACGCGGCGCAGCAGGGCCCGCGGGCCGACGGCCACGGGGCGAGCACGCACTCGCCGTGGCCGGGCGCGGACGACGTGGCGTTCCACCAGACGCCCGGCGACCGCACCGAGATGGGCTGGACGATCGACCCGACCGGCCTGCACGAGCTGATCATGCGCTACGCCCGGGAGGCGCCGGGGCTGCCGCTGTACGTCACCGAGAACGGTGCGGCCTACGACGACAAGGTGGACTCCGACGGCCGCGTGCACGACCCGGAGCGCATCGCCTACCTGCACGGCCACCTGTCGGCGGTGCGCCGGGCCATCACGGACGGCGCCGACGTCCGCGGGTACTACCTGTGGTCCCTGCTGGACAACTTCGAGTGGGCCTACGGCTACGGCAAGCGGTTCGGCGCCGTCTACGTCGACTACGCCACCCTCGCCCGGACCCCGAAGTCCAGCGCCCACTGGTACGGGCGGGCGGCACGCGCCGGGGAGCTGCCGCCGGTGGACGCCGCCTGACGGACGACCGGGCAGTTGCCGTGCCCCGGCCGGGTGGGGGGTGAACCGACCGGGGCACGGCAGCACGCCGGCGATCCGGAATCCGGCAAACCGCTTGATCCGGGCGGGCGTCGAGGAACTCGGGGTGCGCTCAAGGAAGGGATCGGGAACGGTTGAGGACCGGGAACGGTCTGCCCGTTCGGCGGCGGCGCACGCTCCCCCGGTGGCCCCTGCTCACCGGCCTGCGGCCGTCGACCTGGATCCAGATGCGCACCTCCGTGCCGCCGAGCACGGAGGAGCCGATCCGCACGTCCCCGCCGGTCGACTCCGCGAGCCGGCGCACGATATCCAGGCCGAGCCCCGTGGAGCCGTCGGTGCCGGAGCCCCGGCCGCGCGCCATGGCGGCCTCGGGGTCGGATATGCCGGGGCCCGCGTCGGAGACGAGCACGATCACCGCGTCGTCGGCGTTGTGCACGTCGACCGCGAAGGCCGTGCCCTCGGGGGTGTGCCGGAAGACGTTGCCGAGCAGGGCGTCCAGCGCTGCGGCGAGGTCGGCGCGGGCCACGGGTATGCGCACCGGCCGCTCCACTCCGGCCACCCGCCACTTGCGGCCCTCGTCCTCGGCGAGCGCCGACCAGAACTCCATCCGCTCGCGGACCACTTCGGCCGCGTCGCACCCGGCGCCCGGACCGGCGGCCACGGTCTGCGGCTTGGCCTCACGGGCGGTACGGATGATGGTGTCGACCTCGCGCTCCAGCTGCGCGACGGCCGCCCGGGTCTGGTCGGCGGCCGGGCCGTCGCCGAGCGAGGCCGCGTTCAGCCGCAGCACGGTCAGCGGCGTACGCAGCCGGTGGGACAGGTCTGCCGCCAGCTCTCGCTCGTTCGCCAGGAGTTGTACGACCTGGTCGGCCATGGAGTTGAACGCGACCGCCGCGAGCCGCAGTTCGGTCGGCCCCTCCTCGGACACCCGGGCGCCCAGCCTGCCCTCCCCCAGTTCACGCGCGCCCTCGACGAGCCGCCGCGCGGGTCGCACCATCCGCACACCCAGCCGGTCGGCGACGGCGACCGAGCCGACGACGAGCGCCGCGCCCACACCGGCGAGCACCGCCCAGGCCGTGCCGACACCGCCTCTGACCTCGGACTCGGGGACGTAGACCTCGACGACCGCGATGGCGCCGGAGCTCAGCGCGACCGGCTGGAGCAGGGTGGACCCGCCGTCCACCTCGGTGGTGGAGGCGCGGCCCATCTTCCGTACGGTCGCGATGTCCTCTTCCGCGGCCCGGCCGCGGCCGATGTCGACGGCCGCCGTGCCGTCGGCCGCCGGTATGTGCACGGACATCCGCGCGTCCGAGCCGGCCGAGGCGACGACCCGCTCCAGCTGCTCGCGCTCGGTGGTGATGGACAGCGCGGGGGCGACCGCCGCGGCCTGGCGCTCGGCGTTGGAGAAGGCGCGGTCGCGGGCCATCTCCTTGATGACCAGACCGAGCGGGACGGCGAAGGCGATCACGACCATGGTGGTGACCGCCAGGCAGACCTTGACCAGTGCCCATCTCATCGCGGCGGCTCCGCTCCGGGTGGCTCCAGCTTCACGCCCACGCCCCGCAGGGTGTGCAGATAGCGGGGCCGGGCGGCCGTCTCGCCCAGCTTGCGCCGCAGCCAGGACAGATGGACGTCGATGGTCTGGTCGTCGCCGTAGGACTGCTGCCACACCTCGGCCAGCAGCTCCCTGCGCGCCACGACCACACCGGGCCGCCCGGCGAGGAAGGCGAGCAGGTCGAACTCACGGCGGGTCAGGTCCAGCCGTACGCCGTCCAGCTCGGCCTGGCGGCGCAGCGGGTCGACGGTCAGGCCGCCGACGCGGAGCACGGTGGACGGCGCGGCCGGGCCCGCTCCGGAGCGGGCCCGGCGCAGTACGGCGGACATGCGCGCCGACAGGTGCTCGACCGAGAACGGCTTGGTCAGGTAGTCGTCCGCCCCGGCGTTGAGCAACCGGACGATCTCCGCCTCGTCGTCCCGGGCGGTGGCGATGATGACGGGCACGTCGGTGATGCCGCGCAGCATCTTCAGGGCCTCGGAGCCGTCCAGGTCGGGCAGCCCGAGGTCCAGGACGACCACGTCGAAGCGGAAGTGGGCGACCTCGCGCAGCGCCTCCAGCGCCGTACCGACACTGCGCACGGTGTGCGCGGCCTCGGTCAGGTGCCGGATGAGCGCCGAGCGTACGAACTGGTCGTCCTCGACCACGAGCACACTTGCCATGCGCCGCACCGTACGCCATGCGGGCGCACCCGGTCCGGGCCTGTGGACAACTTCGGCCGGGCTCCCGCCGCCTGTGGAAACCTCACCCCGAACGCGTTCGAACGACACGGGTGAGGCAGGATGACCGCGATGTACAGAGGACTCGTTCACGTACTGGCCTGGTCGCTCGCCACCGGCGCGGCGGTCACGTTGTCGTGGTGGGGTGTCCACACGGTGATGGCGGGCACGGCCTACGACCCGCCGCGCGCCCTGCCCATCACGGCGGCCGGCGCGACCACGCAGGAGCCGAGGCCCCAGGCCTCCTCCACCCACCGGCCGCCGTGATGGGC